>CAYWPZ010000023.1:17472-28963 GCA_964460135.1 uncultured Caldilineales bacterium
ACGGGGTGGTGAGGATGATCGCCCCCGCCTCGGTCCCGTCCGCCTCGCCCGGACGCGCCCCAGCCGGCGCCTGGAAATGCTGGCGATGGCGCTGAAGCGCAACGACTTCATCGACGGTGAGGCCGTAACGATTGGCAAAGTGCAACAAGGTGTCGATCAGGTCGAGGCCAACCAGTCGTGCCAGTTCGGCATCGGAGCGAAACGAACGCCAGTCTTCAGCGGGGATTTGTAAAGTGCTCAGGCGCAGGAACTGAAGCGCGGCCGGGGTCAGGCGCCGGGTCGTGCGCAACGCCACCACGGGGCGCTCCAGTTGCCACGCCAGGTCCCACTCACTGCCTGCTGGGGCGCTAATATCCTGGCCGAGCAGAAAGTAGACCCGATCGACATTGCTGATCAACTCGAACAGCGTTTCATGCGACACGCCTTCGGGCGGATAGCGGCGGATCTCGGCCCCGACCTGCACGGGCAGCCCGGCCAGCGTGCGGCCGATGACTCCACGCTGAGCCTCCAGATCATAGGTGGCGCTGACGAAAAGGCGAAGTAGTTCGGCCATAGGGGGAGCTTCCTTCCAGACCGTCAAGGTCTCAGAAACCCAGAAAGTCTTTGCGCCGATTCTAGCACAACGTTGGTCGGTGCGCCCAGGGTGTGTATAATCCTCGCAGCGGCGAATTCGTCATGCAAACCCACTTCTTTCATCTCTCCAAACCCTTGCTGGCGCTGATCTTGGTCTGGTTGGCCGTCTTTGGCCTCGGCTGCGGCCAGATCGTCACCCGCCCTACGCCCGTCGCCAGCCTGCCGGCTTTGCCGCCGCCGCCGCCCACAGCCACCACCACCCCCCGCCCCACCTCCACCCCCGCCCCCTACACCCCCGAACCGACGGCCACCCCCACCCTCACCCCCACGCCCATCATCCACACCATCGCCCGCGGCGAGACGCTGATCGCCATCGCTGGCCGCTACGGGGTCAGCCTGGCCGACATCCAGGAACTGAACGGCATCGCCGATCCCCGCCGCCTGCAAGTCGGCCAGCAACTATTCATCCCTGCGCCGGCGGCGCATGCGCTCGCAGCAGCGACGCCCACCGTTGCCAGCACCCCCATGCCGGTCGAACTGAGCGCCATCCACTTCGGCAACAGCGGCACGGGCGGGTTGTGGGCGCTGGGCGAGGTCGCCAACCCCATCACCACTCCCCTGGAGGGCGTGCGGGTGGGCCTGAGTCTGTTGAATGGCGAGGGGACGCCGGTGGCCGGCGGCGAGGCCCTGGCCCAGACCGAAGTGATCACACCCGGCGGCAGCAGCCCCTTTGGCATTTTTCTCGACCGTCCGCCGGCTGCATTTGCCTCCTATGCGCTTCGGGTCCTCAACGCCCTCCCCGCCCATGTCGGCGTCTATTATCTCGACCTGCAGACGGCGGATGTGACGGGCGAGGGCGACCGCTACCAGGCCTACCGGGTGCGCGGGCGGGTGATCAACACCGGCCCGGAAGACAGCGTCGAAGTTCGTCTCACCGTCACCCTCTTCGACGCCCTCGACCGCGTCATCGGCTTCGCTCGCGCCGAACCGGAACACAATGTCATCCCGCGCGGGGGCGAAACCACCTTCGACGTGCAGGTGATCCCCCTCGGCGGCCCGGTCGCCCGTGTGAGCGTGAGCGCCCAGGGCCTGCGCCTCCCCACTCCTTCGGCCGGCGACGTTCAGGCGCCGGTTACGGCCAGCCCCACCCCTCTGCCATGAAGCCACCGCCTCCAACTCCATTCGCCTTCTACTTCGTCCAACGATTGGTGCGGCTACTCATGCGCCTCCTCACACGCGTGGAGGCAGGCGGACTGGAACATCTGCCCGACTACGGCCCGGCCATCCTGGCCCCCAACCATGTGACCTGGTTCGATGTCGTCCCGGTCTTTGCCTATACCAAGATACCCATCGTCACCCTGGTAGCCGAAAAATGGGAGCATCATTGGGCGCTGGGGCCGCTGTTCCGGCATTTCGCCCGCGCCGTCTTCGTCCAGCGCGGAGAAGTCGATCGCAAGGCGTTGGAAGCATGCATGGCGGCGCTGCGCCGGGGCGAGGCCGTGGGCGTGGCGCCCGAGGGAACGCGCTCGTACACAGGCGTACTTAGCCCCGGACATGATGGCCTGGCCTGGCTGGCCAGCCGCACCCATGCCCGGATTGTGCCCATCGCCATCTGGGGGCACGAAGATGTCGTCGGCCATTGGAAACGGCTCCGCCGCCCGCGCGTCCATTTCCAGGTCGGCGAGCCGTTCGTCTTGCCGGCCGAGGCCGCCAAGGCCCGCAGCCGCGAGCTGTCAACCTTCACCTGGCAAATCATGCGCCGCTTGGCCGTCATGCTGCCGGAGGACAGGCGAGGAGCTTATGGCGAGGAGCACGGTGGGGCCAACGGCTGAAACGGGGGATGTTCGCACCGAGGCCAGGGTCTGCCCCTACCTGCGCGGGCGCCATCAGGCCGAACCGATCCTTGCGCCCAGCCCGAACAACCACTGCATCCTGGCCGCCTCGATCCACCTGCCCTCGGCCCAGCAGTCGCGCTATTGCCTGGGCGGGCAGCATCCGGCCTGTTCTCGCTTGCAGCGCCAGCAGATGCGCCCCCTGCCGCGCTATGTCACCGGCATTCCCACGCCCCCGGCGCCCGTCCTGCCCTCGCGCCCTGCCCTGCCCACACTTTGGTGGCGGCGCCCCTGGGGACGGACCGCCCTCCGCATTTGCCTTGCGCTTGCCCTGCTAGGGATAGTCGTGTTGGGCTGGCGATGGCGTAGCGCCTCGATCGCGACCCGTTTTGTTGAGCGCCCACCGCTTCCCACCCCGGCAGCCCTGATCGTCCCCACGCCCGTCAGCCCCTACCTGCCGCCCCGACACGGCCCGCCGGCGCCCTGAACAACCGCCAGCAACCGCAGCCAATCGGCGATGGCAAGCTCCTGCGCCCGCTGCTGCGGCGAAAGCCCGGCCGCCAACAACGCCGCTTCGACTTCGCCCGCAGGCAAGCCCAGGCCCGCGGCCAGGCTATTGCGCAACGTCTTCCGTTTTTGCCCGAAGCCGGCTCGCACCAGGGCAAAGAAAGCCAGCCGCTGTCCGGCTTCAACCAGCGGCTGGGGGTGGGGGTCGAGCCGCAGAACAGCCGAGGTGACCTTGGGCGGGGGGACGAAGGCGCCGGGCGGCAGGCGGCGAATTAGGGTCGGGCGGGCATAGACCTGCACTGCCACCGCCAACAGGCTCATCGCCGGCGGCCGGGCGACGATGCGTTGCGCCACATCCCACTGTACCGTCACCACCGAGCGCACAGGCGGCTGCTCGGCCTCCAGGAAATGCCGGAGCAGGGGCGAAGTGATGTAGTAGGGCAGGTTGGCGACCAGAAAGTAGGGGGCCGACCCGCCGGTCGTGGCCAGAGCCTGGCTGGGGGTGATGGCAAGGGCATCGGCGTGGAGGAGATGGAAGGCCGGCCAGGCGCGAAAATGCTCGGCCAGCATCGGCGCCAGCTGATCATCAAGTTCGATGGCGATCAATCGCCCCACCTGCGACAGCAGCGCCGCCGTCAGCGTGCCCGGCCCCGGCCCAACCTCGATCACAACCGCCTCCGGCGGCAGCTCGGCCGCAGCGACGATGGCGGCGAGGATGTTGGCGTCGGTGAGAAAGTGCTGGCCCAGACCCTTGCGCGGGGCCAGGCCACGCGCTCGCAAAAGGGGCAGGAGGGTGTCGGGCTTCATCCCCAAATATCCCCGACCGTGAAGCCATCCGGGAAAGGATCGGTGGGGTCGACTACGAACTGCGTCATGGCCGTGATCCAGGCCTGGCCGCTGAGGGTGGGGACGACCGCCCGGTAGGGGCCGACTTGCGCCTCCTCGACCAGCCTGCCGGTGAAAATCGTGCCCAGGATGCCCGCGTGCCGGAACTCCTGGTTCAGCCCAAGCTGGCCTTTGGCAAAGAGCGCCGCCATCTTGGCGCAGGTGCCGGTGCCGCAGGGCGAGCGGTCGAGCACGCCCGTCCAGGTGGCGGGCCGCGCCCAGTCGAAGGCGCCGGTGGAGAGGGTGACGGCGTTTTTGCGGTGGGCGGTGGGGCTTGCCCTGAGCGGCGACCGCAGGTCGCTGGGCGAAGGGTCGGGAGGGGCGGAGAGTTGGGCGATGGTGGGGCCGATGATCTCAGGGTTGTCGGGATGTACAACGGGATACTGTTCGCGGGCGGCGGCCTTGATCATCTCGCTCACCCGCACGATGTCGCGACCTTCATCGGGAGTCAGGCGCAGGCCCAACTGGGCGGCGTCGGCGATGACGTAGAACATGCCGCCCCAGGCGATATCGCAGACGACCGTGCCCAGGTGCGGCGTCTCGACCGGGACATCCAAATGCACGGCAAAGGCGGGGACGTTTTTGAAGGTAACGGATGTGACCTTGCCGTCATTGACTTCAGCGGCGATGCGGATCAGCCCGGCGGGGGTTTCCAGCGTTAGCTCGGTGACAGGCTCGACCGCGGGCAGCATCCCCGTCTCCAGCAGCACGGTGGCGACGCAAATGGTGTTCGTCCCCGACATGGGCGGGTATTCCATCGGCTCCATGATCACGAAACCGGCGTCGGCCTGGGGGTGGGTGGGCGGCAGGATGAGGTTGCAGCACATGGCCGGGTAGCCGCGCGGCTCGTGCAGCATCCGCAGCCGCAGGTCGTCGCCGTGCTGTTGCAGGTACTTCATCTTCTCGAACATCGAGCGGCCGGGCACATCCAGCACCCCGCCGGTGATGACGCGTCCCGGCTCACCGCAAGCATGGGCGTCGATGGCTGTGATCAATTTGCTGAATTTCACGGCAAACTCGTCTCCCCCATCAGCCAGCGGTCCACCTCGCGCGCGGCGCCGCGGCCTTCGTTGATCGCCCACACCACCAGGCTCTGCCCGCGGCGCATGTCGCCGGCAGCAAAAATGCCCTCGATGCTGGTCTGAAACTTGCCGTGCTCGGCCTGCACATTGCTGCGGGCATCGCGGGCTACGCCCATCTGGTCGAGCAGTTGGTCTTCGGGGCCGCGGAAACCCATCGCCAACAGCACCATGTTCGCCGGCCACACTTCCTCGGTACCGGGGATGTCGGTGAATTGCAGGCGGCCGTTCTCGACCGACATGGTCACCTTGACCGTGTGCAATTCCTTCACCCAGCCGTTCTCGTCGCCGACGAAACGCTTGGTCGAGATTTGATAGATGCGCGGGTCGGCGCCATAGCGCGCCTGCGCCTCCACCTGGCCATAGTCCTGCTTGAAGACCCGCGGCCATTGCGGCCAGGGATTGTCGGCGGCGCGGGCGTCGGGCGGGCGAGGGACGATCTCGAATTGGGCCAGGCTGCGGCAGCCGTGGCGCAGCGAGGTGGCGACACAGTCGGTGCCGGTGTCGCCGCCGCCCATGACGATCACATCCCTGCCCTCGGCAGAGATGAAATGGCCATTGCTGACGGCGCCAGCGTCCAAGAGGTGTTTGGTGTTCCCGCGCAAGAAATCCAGGGCGAAGTAGATGCCCTTCAGCTCGCGGCCAGGGATGGGCAGGTCGTTGGGCTTGCCGGCGCCGCCGCAGAGCACGATGGCGTCGAAGCGGGCGCGCAGCTTGTCGACCGGATAATCCTTGCCGATCTCGGTGTTGGTGATGAAGCGCACCCCCTCGGCGGCCAGCAAATCCACCCGGCGCTGCACAACCTGCTCTTTGTCCAGCTTCATATTGGGGATGCCGTACATCAGCAGGCCGCCGATGCGGTCGGCCCGCTCGAAGACCGTGACCCAATGCCCGGCCCTGTTGAGTTGGGCGGCGCAGGCCAACCCGGCCGGGCCGGACCCCACCACTGCCACCTTCTTGCCCGTGCGCACCGGCGGCGACTGGGGCACGATCCAGCCCTGCGCAAAGCCGTGGTCGACGATGGCGCATTCGATACCCTTGATCGTCACAGGTGGGTCGATGATGCCCAGGGTGCACGAGCCTTCGCACGGGGCCGGGCAGACGCGGCCGGTGAATTCGGGGAAGTTGTTGGTCTGGTGCAGGCGATGCAGAGCCTCGCGCCACAGGCCGCGATAGACCAGGTCGTTCCATTCCGGGATCAGGTTGTTGATCGGGCAACCAGCAGCCATACCGTTGATCAGTTGGCCGGTGTGGCAGAAGGGGACGCCGCAATCCATGCAGCGGGCGCCCTGCATTTGTAGGGTCGCGTCGTCCAGGTGCAAATGAAATTCCTGCCAGTCGCGCACGCGCTCGCTAGGGTCGCGCTCGGCGGGCGTCTGGCGGCTGAATTCCAGGAATCCGGTCGGTTTAGCCATCAATGAGCTCCTACAGTTGTTTGTCGTTGTCGCATCAAATCGCTTAGATCGACAAGTCGCGCCCCTTGCGCGCTCGCTCGATCGCAGAGGGCGGGCGTGAAACCTGCGCGGGCAAAGAGGGCGTAGTGAACCCGTTTGGGAGCGCCCGCTGTTTTGAGCAATGTCGCCTTGCGCATGAGTTCATCCAACTCCGCCTGTCCGCTGGCATAGCGCTGTTCCAGAAAACTGAGTTCGCGTTCGCGATTGACAAACATGGGCACACACAATTAGTGACCAGCCAATTATAGTTCTACCTATAATTACTGGGGCGACTTTGGGCAAATCGAGACGAGAAAAACTGGTAGTTTCACATCAATTCCCTCCCACGCGAGCGGCATCGCGCTTGTTGCGCTCGAACGCGGCCATCACGGCCTCGTCGCCGCTCAAGCCTTGCGCCGTCACCTCGGCGTAGGCCTCGAGCACGCGCTTATAGTCCTTCGGCATGACCTTGACGAACTTGGGCAACAGCGCATCCCAGCGGGCCAGCACGCGCCCGGCCAGATCGCTGTTCGTATACTCGGCGTGCTTCTCGACCATCGCCTTCACGCTGGCGATCTCGTCGGGGTCGCAAAGCGGCTCCAGCCCGACCATCTCGAAGTTCACCCGCGTCCTGAAATCGCCCTCCCAGTCAATCACATAGGCAATGCCGCCCGACATGCCGGCGGCGAAATTGCGCCCGGTCCTGCCCAACACGAGCACCCGCCCGCCGGTCATATACTCGCAGCCGTGGTCGCCCACGCCTTCCACCACCGCCCGCGCACCCGAATTGCGTACCGCGAAACGCTCGCCGGCCATGCCGCAGAGATAGGCTTCGCCATCCGTCGCCCCATACAGAGCCACATTGCCAACGATGATATTCTCCTCGGCCCGGAACGGACTGCCCAGCGGCGGATAGGCGATCAGCTTTCCGCCCGACAGCCCCTTGCCATAGTAATCATTGGCGTCGCCCTCCAGTTCCAGCGTCAGCCCACGCGGGATGAAAGCGCCAAAACTCTGGCCGGCCGAACCCCGAAAGGTGAAGTAGATAGTGTCATCGGGCAGACCATCCGCCCCGTAGCGTCGCGTCAATTCACTGCCCACCATCGTCCCCACCACGCGGTTGACATTGCCGATCGCCAGTGTCGCCTGCACCTTCTCGCCGCGGTCGAGCGCCGGCTGCGCCAGGGCCAGCAAGGTCGTGCGGTCGAGCGCTTTGTCCAGCCCGTGATCCTGCTCGATCTGGCAATAACGGCCCACATCCTCGCCCATCGGCGGCTGCCACAGCAGCGGCGCGAGATCGATCCCGCGCGCCTTCCAATGCTCGACCGCCCGCCGCGGCTCCAGCCTATCCACGCGCCCCACCATCTCGTTCACCGTGCGGAACCCCAGTTTGGCCATGATCTCGCGCAACTCTGCCGCCACGAAATACATGAAGTTCTCCACATCCTCCGGCTGACCGACGAACTTCTGGCGCAACTCCGGGTTCTGTGTGGCCACGCCCGCCGGGCACGTATCCAGGTGACAGACGCGCATCATGATGCAGCCCATGCTCACCAGGGCCGTGGTGGCAAAGCCAAACTCCTCGGCCCCTAGCAGGGCGGCGATGGCCACATCGCGCCCGGTCTTGAGCTGGCCGTCGGTTTCCAGGGCCACGCGGCTGCGCAACTTGTTCAGCACCAGCGTCTGGTGCGTCTCGGCGATGCCCAGCTCCCACGGCAGCCCGGCGTGCTTGATGCTGGATTGCGGCGAGGCGCCGGTGCCGCCATCATGCCCGGAGATCAGAATCACGTCGGCATGGCCTTTGGCCACACCGGCGGCAATCGTGCCCACGCCCACCTCCGAAACCAGCTTGACGCTGACACGGGCGCGATGATTGGCGTTCTTGAGGTCGTGGATCAGTTCCCCCAGGTCTTCGATCGAGTAGATATCGTGATGCGGCGGCGGCGAGATCAGCCCCACGCCCGGCGTCGAGTGCCGCACGCGCGCGATCCACGGATAGACTTTGGCGCCGGGGAGTTGGCCACCCTCGCCGGGCTTGGCCCCCTGCGCCATCTTGATCTGCAGCTCCTTGGCGTGGACAAGGTATTGGCTGGTGACACCAAAACGCCCCGACGCCACCTGTTTGATGGCGCTGTTCTTCGAGTCCCCGCGCTCGTTCGTCCAGCCATAACGAGCCGGGTCCTCGCCGCCCTCGCCTGTATTGCTGCGCCCACCCAGCCGGTTCATGGCAATGGCCAGCGTCTCGTGCGCCTCCTGGCTGATCGAGCCATAGCTCATGGCCCCGGTCTTGAAGCGTTTGACGATCTCGCTGGCTGGCTCCACCTCGTCGAGTGGGATCGGCGTCTCGGCGAACTTGAAATCCAACAGCCCGCGCAGGGTGCAGTGTCCTCGCTCTTGCTCATCCACCAGGCGCGAGTATTCCTTGAAAGTGCGATAGCCCTGGCCCCACACCTGAGCATCGCGCGCCCGCACCGCCGCCTGCAGTTTGTGGATCGTCAGCGGATTGAAGAGATGGCGTTCGCCCTCGGCCCGCCACTGGTAATCGCCCCCACTCACCAACACGCCCGGCCTATCGGCGCGGTCGGGATAGGCGCGCAGGTGGCGCATCTTCACCTCCTCGTAGATCTGCTCCAGCCCGATGCCTTCGATGCGCGTCGGCGTCCAGGTGAAATACTCGTCCACCAGCGCCTGGCTCAGCCCCAGCGCCTCGAAAATCTGGGCGCCGCAATAGCTTTGCAGGGTGCTGATGCCCATTTTCGAGCAGACCTTGATCACGCCCTTCATCGCCGCCTTGATGTAGTTGGCGCGGGCTTTTTCGTAGGTGATGTCGGTGACGATGCCCTGGTCGATCAGGTCGTAGATCGTCTCATAGGCCATATAAGGATTGACGGCGGTGGCGCCGTAGCCGATCAGCAGCGAAAAATGATGCACTTCGCGCGGTTCGCCCGACTCGACCAAGATCGCGCACTGCGTGCGCGTCTCCTGCCGGATGAGATGGTGATGCAGCCCGGCCGTGGCCAGAAGGGCGGGGATGGGGGCCATCTCGCGGCTGACCCCACGATCAGAAAGGATGAAGATGTTGACGCCCTGTTCGATGGCCTCGTCCGCCAGCATGAACAGATACTCAAGCGCCCGCTCCAACCCCTGCCAACCTTCCTTGATCGGGAAAATCATCGGCAACTTCTGCGCCTTGAAGCCCGGCTCTTTGATGTGGGCGAGCTTGGCGAGCTGCACATTGGTGAGAATGGGGTTCTTCAGCCGGATCTGCCGGCAGTTTTCGGGGACGGTCTCGAGGATGTTGCCCTCGGTGCCCATCATCACATCGGTCGCCGTCACCAGTTCTTCGCGGATGGCATCGAGCGGCGGGTTCGTGACCTGGGCGAAAAGCTGACGGAAATAGGTGTAAAGCAACTGCGGCCGATCCGAGAGCACGGCAATGGGAGCGTCATCGCCCATGCTGCCCAGCGCCTCGACACCGTTCCTGGCCATCGGCGCCATCAACGTGCGCAGCGTCTCGAAGGTGTAGCCGAAGATATGCTGGCGATGGAGCACGCTGTCATGCAGATCGGCCTGATAGAGGTCGGGCGGCTCCGGCAGGCTGTCCAACTCGACCAGGTTGGCGTCCAGCCATGCCTGATACGGGTGCGCCTTCGCCATCGTCTCCTTGATTTCTTCGTCGGCGATGATGCGGCCCTGGGCCGTATCGACCAGGAACATACGACCCGGCTGCAGACGCGACTTGCAAACGACATTTTCAGGTGCAATCTCATCGCCCAGCACGCCCACTTCCGAAGCCATGACCACGATGCCATCTTGGGTGACGTAATAGCGCGAGGGGCGCAGACCGTTGCGGTCGAGCACTGCGCCCACCACCGTGCCATCGGTGAAGACGATCGAGGCCGGGCCATCCCACGGCTCCATCAAGGCCGCATGGTATTCGTAGAAGGCTTTCTTCTCCGGCGACATACTCTCGTGGTTGCTCCACGGCTCCGGAATCATCATCATCGCCACGTGGTGCAGCGGCCGCCCGGCCAGGTGCAGGAATTCCATGGCGTTGTCGAATTGGGCGCTGTCCGAGCCATCGGGGTCGATGATCTGTTGTCTGACCTTGTCCAGGTCGAGGCCGAACAAGTCGGACTGAAACACCGACTGGCGGGCGTACATCCAGTTGACATTGCCGCGGATGGTGTTGATCTCGCCGTTGTGGATCAGATAGCGGTAGGGGTGGGCGCGCTCCCACGAGGGGAAGGTATTGGTGCTGAAGCGCGAATGCACGACGGCGATGGCCGCTTCCATGTCGGCTTCGATCAGGTCGGGGTAATATTCCTCTACCTGTTCGGCCAACAACATGCCTTTGTAGACCAACGTGCGGCTAGAAAGGCTGGCGATGTAGAAACGGCTACCCTGTTCGTGGCCGTTGTAACGGATGGCCCGCTCGGCCCGTTTGCGGATTACGTACAGCTTGCGCTCGAAGGCCAGCGCGTCTCGCCCCACCAGCGCATCCTCGTTCCGGCCGATGAAGACCTGGCGCACGAACGGCTCCCCGGCTTTGGCCGTCTCCCCCAACGACTGGTTATTCGTGGGCACGGTGCGCCAGCCCAACACCCTCTGCCCTTCCTCGGCCACGATCTGCTCGAATTCCTGCTCGAACGCCCGGCGCAGTTCGGCGTCGTGAGGCAGGAAGACCATGCCCACGCCGTATTCGCCCGCCGGCGGCAACGCGCAGCCGCATGCCGCCGCCGCCCGGCGCAGGAATTTGTCGGGCAATTGCAGGTTGATGCCCGCCCCGTCGCCGGTGTTTGGCTCGCAGCCGCAGGCCCCGCGATGGTTCAGGTGCACCAGCACGGTCATGGCCTGGCGCACGATGTCATGCGACCTTTCGCCCTTGATATTGACCACGAAGCCGACCCCGCAGGCGTCCTTCTCGAAGGCGGGGTCATAGAGGCCCTGTTTGGGGGGAAAGCCGGAGGGGGCAAGGGGTGGCGGAATGCTGGCGATAGTGTGTGGGTGGTTCATGGTCGGTTCCTAATTGCAGCATAATCAACACAAAGGAACAATTGGCGATAGACCCTGGACGATAGACGGTTGACGGTGGACGATTGCGGTTCCTTCATCCCGGCCGACCTATCGTCCATCTGCTATGGTCTACCGTCCATCGTCATGCGCCGATGTGTTCGGGATA
>CAYWPZ010000024.1:0-16179 GCA_964460135.1 uncultured Caldilineales bacterium
GTCCATCGTCACACCAGAAACGAAACTCATGTTTTCACAGTGACTTCAGTTTAGACGCCAATGTCCTCGTTCCACAGGTCCGGCCGGCCGGCGATGAAGTCCTCCATCAGCCGGATGCACTCGGGGTCATCGAGGATGATCAACTCGACCCCGCGCGAGCGCACATAATCCTCCGGCCCCTGGAAAGTACGGTTTTCGCCGATCACGACCGTGGGGATCTTGTAAAGCAGCGCCGTGCCGCTGCACATATCGCAGGGCGAGAGGGTGGAATAGAGCACGGCCCGCTGGTAATCCTGCGCCTTCAGCCGGCCGGCGTTTTCCAGGCAGTCCATCTCGGCGTGGAGGATGGCGCTGCCCTTCTGCACCCGGCGGTTGTGGCCGCGCCCGACGATCTTGCCATCGATGACCAGCACCGAGCCAATGGGGATGCCGCCCTCGGCCAGGCCCTGTCTTGCTTCTTCGATGGCTGCTTGCATGAATTCATCCATTGCTTGTCATCCTCGTGGTTTTTCGGATTCTGGGTTCTGGGTTTCGGATTCCATGTTGCTCAAACCGCAACGACTCTGACCCCTGACTACTAATTACCGATTACTGTTCCCGCTACTCCCGCCGATACGCCTTCAAATACGCGCTGGGGTAGGCGGCATTGCGGCCGGCGATGGCCAGGGCGGCGATTGTGACCAGATAGGGCAGGGCCAGGAAGAGCTCGTAGGGCAGGTCGAAGCCCTGAGTCTGCAACCGCAACTGCAGGGCGAAGACGCCGCCGAACAGCAGCGCCCCCCACATCGCCCGCACCGGGTCCCAGCGAGCGAAAATGACCAGGGCGATGCACACCCAGCCGCGCCCGGCAATGATCCCCGGCGAAAACGCGCCCAGCTGCGCCAACGACAAGAAGGCCCCGCCCATCGCCATCAAGGCCCCGCCGATGAGCAGCCCGGCATAGCGCAAGCGGAACACATTCAGCCCGGCCGCGTCGGCCGCCTCTGGGTTCTCGCCCACCGCCCGCAGATTTAGCCCGAAATGCGTGCGATACAGCAGCCACCAGCCCAACGGAGTAACGACCAGAAAGGCGATGTAGGTCAGCAGGTACTGCGAGAAAAGCGGCCCCAGGATGGGCAGGTCGCCAAAGGGTGCAAGTTGGGGGAAAGGATCGACCGAAGGCAGCACACTGCTCTCGCCAAAGACCAGCCGGAATCCGAACAGCGATAGCCCCCCGCACAGGAGCGTGATCCCCAGCCCCGACACGTGCTGGTTCAACCCCAGCGTCACTGCCAACAAGCCCATCAGCAGCGCCATGACCATGCCGGAGATGACCGCGGCCAGCAGACCAATCCACAAATAACCGCTCAAACCGGCAGCTTCGGCGTGATAGGCGACGGCAAAGCCCACGAACGCGCCCAGGAACATGATCCCCTCGATACCCAAGTTGAGCACGCCCCCCCGCTCGGTGAAAACCTCGCCGATCGTGGCCAGAACCAGCGGCGTGGCCACGCGCAGGGTGGCGGCGCTCAAACCAAGCAAAAAGACGACGAGCGGGGAATCGGTCATAGCGGCTCAGGACGACGAGCGGGTGAAGCGGACGCGATGGGCTTGCAGCAACAAGGCCGCCAGGGTGGTGATCAGCAGCGTGGCCTGGATGACATCGCCCAAATAGACCGGAACCCCCAGGGCGCGGCTGACACTTTGGGCGCCGGTATCGATCAGCCCAATGAACAGCGCCGCCGCCGCCGCGCCAAAGGGATTGAGCGTACCCAGGGTGGCGACGATGATGCCGGTGTAGCCGGCGCCGCCGGAAATGCCATCCACCAGGTGATAATGGATGCCGGCCACCTCGCTCACCCCGGCCAGCCCGGCAATGCCGCCGCTGACCAGGGCCGAGACCAGCAGCGTGCGCTCGACCCTGATGCCCGCAAACCGGGCTGCAGCCGGCCCCATCCCCACCGCCCGCATCCTCAGCCCAAAGGCCGTGCGGCTGAGCACGAACCAGACGATGAGGATGACGGCCATGGCGACGACGAAGCCCAGGTGTAGCCGTGTGCGCGGGATCAGTCGCGGGAAGATGGCGGCGGCGGCGATCTCCGGCGACTGCGGCCATTGCGAGATGGGGTCGCGCCAGGGGCCGTTGAGGAGGGCGCTGATGGCAAAGACAGCCACCGAATTGAGCAAGAGCGTGGTCACGACTTCGTCGATGGCCAGCTTCACCTTCATCAGGGCCGGGATTAGCACCCAAGCCATGCCGGCCAGAAAGCCGCCGGCGATCATGGCCGGCAGGGCGACGATGGCCGGCGCCGACCCCATCTGCAGGCCGATGGCGGTGGCGGCGGTGGCGCCGGCCAGCAACTGCCCTTCGGCGCCGATGTTCCAGAACCCGCCCACGAAGGCGAAGGTGACGGCGATGCCCGTGAGCAGCAGCGGCGTCGCCTTCACCAGCACCTCGATGGCGCTCGTCCGGCTCGAGAGTGGCTCGATCAGAAAATAATAGTAGGCGTGCAGCGGATTGGCGCGCACCAGCAGCACCAGGCTGGAGGTGATGACCATCGTCAGGACGATGGCGAAAAGGGGGAGCAGGGGCCGCACCCACACCGGGGCCGGGCGGCGTTCGATCTTCAGGCTCATGGAATCGTGCGATTATGGGCCATTGCCGGATGGTTTATGGGAGCGAGTGATACGAATCTGCCCAGGCTGAACGACAACAAATGACTCGTGAAGTTTTTCTGCGTGGTTTCGGGCAAGCTCCAGTACCGAATCCACCATCGTTTGTCGAGCGTTGCCAGGATAGCGAATCAAGATAACGCCTGGCGATTCGACGACGCCAGCAAAACCCAATTGGCCAAAATCCTTGTCTTCAGTCAGCGGAATTCGTTTCTGTTCCCTGGCAAGGATGATCAATTCGCGGTCAACAGAGCGCCGCATCACCTCGGCAACAGCGAAAACATCATGCCCCGCGCGTCGCAACGCCCGAACCACGGCGAAATCACAGCTTTCGTCGGCAAGGAAACGCAGGGCATTGCTCATCAGGCCGGTTGCAGCAGAATTGTCTCGTGTGCGAGGGTGTCGGCGGCAAAAGCTAGAGTAGCCCGAATATCCTCTACCGAAAGGCGCGGATAGGCATCGAGCATCTCTGACTGCGTCGCTCCTTCGCTGAGCTTGCGGATGATCATCTCGACAGGAATGCGAGTACCCCTGATCACAGGTTTGCCGAGCATGACGCCAGGGTTGATCTCGATCCGATCTTGTAGAAGTGTCATTCAGTGCCTCCTGTGTCGCGTTTGTAAGGTCCGCATCATTTTATATCCTGGCGCCCGCCATGAGTAGTCCCAATCGTTCCGGTGTGGCCTCGGCGCGGGGCAACACGCCCGTGATCTGGCCCTCGTAGATAACGGCGATGCGGTCGGCCAGCTCCAGGATTTCGTCCAGGTCCTCCGAGATCAGCAGGATGGCTGCGCCTTTGCCCCGCTGCTCGACCAGCTTGCCGCGCACGAACTCGGTCGCGCCCACATCCAGCCCGCGCGTTGGCTGGGCGACGATGATCAGGCGCGGGTTTCGCTCCAGCACCCGCGCCAGGATCACCTTCTGCATGTTCCCGCCCGAAAGCGTGCGGATGCGGTCGTCGGGTCTGGCCTTGATCTGATAGGCGGCAATCAGGCTCTCGGCGTGCTGGCGCATCCGGCCTTTGTCCAGCAGCCGGCGGCGGGTGAACTCACCCAGATGTTCGAGGGCCATATTCTGCGCCACCGTCATCTCGCTTACCACGCTCTCGTGCCGGTCTTCGGGGATGCGCCCCACCCCGGCCCGCATGATCTGCTCCGGGCTGGCGTTGGTGATGTCCTGGGCATAGACCGTCACCCGGCCGGCGGTGCAGGGCCGGGTTCCCTCCAACACCTGGGCCAGCTCGGTCTGGCCGTTGCCCGAAACGCCCGCCAGCCCCATGATCTCGCCCGCCCGCACCTGCAACGAAACGCCCTTCAGCGCCGGCAGGTTCTTGTTGTCGGCGGCGGCCAGGGCCTCGATTTTTAGCGCCAGGCGCTCGGACGGCTCGGCAGGCGGCTTGACCACGCCAAAGGTCGGGCGCCCCACCATCATCCGGGCCAGGTCGGCCGGCGAGACATCGCTCGTCGCCGTCGTCCCCACCACCTCGCCGGCCCGCAGCACCGTCACCCGGTCGGTGATGCTCGTCACCTCCCACAGCTTGTGGCTGATGAAGACAACCGAGAGGCCATGCTGCTGCAGTTGGCGCAGGCTGGCGAAGAGTTGCTCGGTTTCTTGCGGGGCCAGGACGGCGGTCGGCTCGTCCAGGATGAGGATGCGGGCCTCGCGATACAGCGCCTTGAGAATCTCCACCCGTTGCCGTTGCCCCACCGACAAGTCTTTGACCAGGGTTTGCGGGTCGAGCGGCAGCCCAAAGCGCGTCGCGGCTTCGGCCACCCGGCGATTGGCCTCCTTTGTCTCCAGCCGCAGCCGCCTTTCGTGGCCCAGGACGACGTTCTCGGCCACCGAAAAGCGCGTGACCAGGGCGAAATGCTGCGTCACCATGCCGATGCCGCGGGCGATGGCGTCTTTGGGCGAATGGATGGCCGCCGGCTGGCCGTGGATCAGGATCTCGCCCTCGTCGGCGCGGTACAGGCCGTAGAGAATGCGCATGAGCGTGCTCTTCCCGGCGCCGTTCTCGCCCAACAAGGCGTGGATCTCACCCGCTTGCAGGGTGAAATCCACGCCCTGGTTGGCTACCAACGACCCGAAGCGCTTGCTGATGCCGCGCATCTCGACGGCTGGGACAGGCATGGAGCAATCGATCGAAAACCCCAGAAGATTTTCAAAACCTTCAGGGTTTTTGGGGATCACGTCATTGCGCCATCTTAGCCGAAGCAGGCGGCGGGGCCTCGGTGATGTCCACGCGGAAGAGGCCGCTCTTGATCTCGTCCTCTTTGGCCTGCACCTGCTTCACCAGCTCATCGCCCAGCCCGCACTTGACGGCGGTGTTGATGGGCGCCAGGCTGGCCCCGCCCTTGCCCACCATGCTGAAGTCCTTCAAGTCCTGGGCCGTGTAGGTTCCGCCCGACACCTGGTTGACGATGTAATCAACCGTCGGCTCCATGTGCCAGACCGGGCCGCTCACCACATAGTCCGGGGCCAGTTCCTTCTGGTCGCTCATGTTGCCGAAGGCGCAGAGGCCGTTCTCCGCCGCCGCCTCGATCACGCCGAAACGCTCGGCAAAGAGCACATCGGCGCCGGCGTCCACCTGAGCCAGGGCGGCTTCTTTGGCGGCGGCGGGGTCGAACCAGCTGTTGATGAAGGTGGTCTTCACCTCGGCGGCCGGGTTCACGGCCTGGGCGCCGGCGATGAAGGCATGGACGATGCGGTTGACTTCGGGCACGGGATGGCCGCCGACAACGCCGATGACATTGCTTTTGGTCAGCCCGCCCGCCAACATGCCGCTCAGATAGGCCGGTTCGTGGATCCAGTTGTCGAAAACCGAGAAGTTGGGTTCGGCCGGGCCGCCGCCGGAGCCAAAGACGAAGGCGATCTGGGGATAATCCTTGGCCACCCGGCGCACGGCCTCTTCGTTGCCGAAGGCGTCGCCGAAGATGATGTTCGGCTTGGTCTTCTCGGCCGTCTCGCGCAGGACGCGCTCCATGTCGCCGGCGTAGCCGATGTCATCGGTGTAGGTGTATTCGATCTTGCCGGCGTCTTGCGCCTTGTTCAGGGCCGAGTGGATGACGCCATCCCACGGCTCCTCGATGGCGGTGGCGTAAGCGCCGAAGACCTTGAGCTTGCCACCGGAGGTGGCCGGCGCCGGCGTGGGCGCGGCGCAGGCTGCCAGCAGCCCGACAAGCAGCAAGACAGCCAACAAAACGATTGCTTTGTGACGCATAAACAGTCTCCTTTTGAACATGGATGAAAAAAGCGGGCGCGCGAAGAACGATGATGGAGGATGCCAGGCAACTGCCCCCGGCCAGTCTCGTGGCGCACAGTCCTGGCAGCGCCCAAGCATAAGATAAAACCCAGGCGAAGGGCAAATTACCCCCTTGACGGGGCTTCTCGGCCCTTACAATAGCAGGAGAAGCGCCTGCGCCAGCACGATCTTGGCGATGGTGGCCAACGGGAAGACCGTAGCGTAGCCCACGTTGGGCAATTCGTTGTTTGCCTGTTCGCGAGCGAAGCCCAAGACCGAGGGCTGCGTCTCCAGCCCAGCCAGAATGCCCGTCAACAGCCCCATCGGTATCTTCAGCAGCCTGTGGCCCACGAGCAAGGTGAGCAAGCCGGTGGCGCAGGTGACGGCGGCCCCGGCCGCAAACAGATAGAGGCCGCCGGCGTCGCCCAACGTCTGGAAGAAGGTGTAGCCTGAGCGTAGCCCGATGCTGGCCAACAGCAGGATCAGCCCCAACTGCCTGAGCACCAGGTTGGCGCTGTAGGGCAGCAGCCAGATCATGGGGCCGGTGCGGCCGCGCGCGCCCAGGATCAGGCCGACGATCAGCGGCCCGGCGGCAAATCCCAACCGAAACGACGCCCCTGAGGGCAGGGGAATGGCGACCAGGCCGAAGAGGATGCCCAGTGTC
Source organism: uncultured Caldilineales bacterium (assembly GCA_964460135.1). GTDB lineage: Bacteria > Chloroflexota > Anaerolineae > J102 > J102 > SSF26. Next base: position 6,558 of record CAYWPZ010000024.1, read on the forward strand.
AGGCCCAGCCCGAAGGCCAGCATGTCCAGCTCGCTCAATTCCTTGTACGAATCGCCGAAGAATTTGCTCACGGCTTCCATGTTCTCGGGTCGCGCCACCACCCGCACGCGGTCGCCCGGCTCCAGCACCGTGTCGGCGTGGGCCAGGAATTCGATGTCGCCGCGGCGGACGCGAGTGACGATGGCGCCGAACTGCTGCGGCAGGTTGAGGTCGCCCAGGCGTTGGCCGACGGCGCGATGGCTAGAGACGAAGACGCGGCGGAAATCATACTCGCTGCGATCCAGTTCCAGGCGGCGTTCGCTGATCTCGCCCATCGCCGCCGCCACCCGGGCCGTTTCCTCCTCGACGCCAACGATGCTGACCAGATCGCCTCGCTCGAAGCGCGTCTCGCCGTCCACCAAGCCCGTGTGACCGTCTCGCTCCATCCGCCCAAAAACCACATCCCAGCCGTGCCTCGCCGTCAGCTCTCGGAGCGGCACGCCCGTCATCCCGACCTGGGCGACGGCGACGGTGCGGTTGCACAGCGCCTGCGAAGTCGCCTGCACCTCCTTGATCGTGGCCGCTTCGGCGGTGTAGTCGGTGCGCCACAGCCGCTGGACAAAGTAGATGACCAGGATCATGCCCAGGACGCCCATCGGGTAGGCAATCGAATAGCCGATGGCCGGTTGGGTGACGAGCTGCTCGACCTGATCGGGTGGGGCCGTGCGGCTGATGGTGTCGATGACGGCGCCCAGGGCGGGGGTGTTGGTCAGGCTGCCGGTGAAGAGGCCGGTAGCGACAGTGGCAGGGAGGTGCAGCAGCTTGGCGAAGAACACCGTCAGCAGGGCGGCGAAGATGAGCATCCCCAGCACGAGCAGGTTATCGCGCAGGCCCTTGCGCCGCAGCGCGGCAAAGAAGCCGGCGCCGCTGGCCAGGCCGATGGTGTACATGAACAGCATCAAGCCCAGCTCGAAGAGGACGGATGGCAATTGCAGCCGCGGGTCGAGGGCGCCCACGGCCAGCCCCACGAACAGCACCGCAGCCACGCCCAGGTTGACACCCGCCGCCTTGACCCGCCCCAGAGGGTAGCCGATGGCGGCGACGAGGAAGAGGAGGAGGAGGGGGTTTTCGGCGAGGAGGTCGATCATGATGGATGATTTCCGTGCGCAAAGGCGACACACAGACGGCTAAACCAAATCCAAGGTGGGGATCTAAACTGAAGTTACTGTGAAAACATGAGTTTCGTTTCTGGTGTGACGATGGACGATGGACGGTAGACGATAGTAGATTCCCCCCACTCAGGCGGGCTGATCGTCCATCGTCTATGGTCTATCGTCATTGCCAAAACTTCTGATCCCGAAGTGACTTTAGTTTACATGCTTCTGCGCTCAGAGTCTGCGGATTTCACCCTGGAATCAGTTTAGGGTGGAGTGTAGAATATCTTTCGCTTATGCCCAAGATGCCGACCCGCCCACTAGCGCTCACGCCTTCGTCTGCAGCGCCAGCAGCCGCTCCAGGTCCCCCTGCACCTCCATCCCTGCGTGGCGACCTGTTCCCTCGAAAAGCGTCTCGCCGGCGCGGGTGCGCAGTCGCACTCTTAGTGAGGCGTTCAGGGTCTCATCGACGCGTATGTGCATCTCTGCGCGGGTTGGCCCAAGCAGCAGCCCACCTGCCGCGCGCTGGCCCTCTATTTCCAGGACATAGTCACGGTCGCGAACGGTCCAGGCCACGCTGGCGTCGGTGATGGCAAGATGTGTCGATTTGGCTCCTGTGTACGTGGCGAAGCGATAGAGTCGTCTACGATGCCAGAGACCGATGATGAAGCCTGGGAAAGCGCTTTGCAGCCAGGGAATAATGGCAATGCTGGCGGTCAGACAGACGCCTTCCTCGCCCTCGAAATGATTGCTCTGCATCCAGACATAGCCGGCAGGGAAGGCGCGACCCCAGTCCTTCTCGATATAGCCGCGACCGCCGTCAAAGCTCATGCCCCCGCCGCTCCTGTCCAGGCGGCCTCTCAGACCGTGATCCAGGCTCACCACACCGTGGTTGCACTCCATGAAAGGCGCCCAGGCATACCAACCCATGATGCCAGGTGAGAGCAGCGTCACCGGCCAGGGCTGGACGCCGTCGAATACAACCTCGCCGGCCAGGGAACCTTCAGGCGATGTGAGCTGCAGGCTCATCTGCTGGCGGCTGAAAGTGTTCGGCCCTACCCTGATCGCGAACGCATCTGTCGCCGCCCAGAATTGCTCGACCGGGAAACGATGATAGACCACATGGCCGCTGACGCCATCCAGCACCTGGACAAAGGCATGGCGCCGGGCAGGGTCGTCGCTGAGGAAGATACCCGGTATGACGGCCAGCTTGTGCTGTTCGCTGGCGTCCACGAGTTTGAAGTACCAGCCTTCGAAGAAGGGTGGCTTCTTGCCATGACCGTGGTAAAGGTCAGGGTGCAGAGCACCTCGAACATGCGAGCGCAGTCCCATCACCACCCCCATGTACCCGGCTCACCCTTGAATGGCCCTACAATATCCCTGGTGATCCAGCCGCCATAGAAGCCCCCCGGCTGCGACGTGACCGGTTCGCCATCGACCGTGCAAGCGTCCATAGGCCCGGCATAGAAGGCAATGTAACCGGCCATTGCCGCGAAGGACGGCGTAGGCTTCCGATAGGTCCATGCGACCTGAGGCAGCACCACGCCGCCGACCGCGAGGTCGTAGTACGAAGCCTGCCCTTTCCATTCGCACAAGCTGCGCCCTGGGGCCGGGCGCAAGTACTCCATGCGGATATCGGCCGGCGGCAGATAGTAGACGGGCGGATGGCTGGTTTCCAGCACGCGGAAGGCGGCGGTGGTGTTTGCGATCTCTACCCCCTGGAAAATGATCTGGATGCGCTTGCCGGTTGGCTCCAGCCGGGGAGGGCGGGGATAGTCCCAGACCGATTCTTGACCGGGAGCGGGTGGGATAGGCTTCTTGCTTGGCATGGTCCTCCCAAGCGCCTTGCAGCGCTACTGCACAATCATTGGCAAATAATGCAGGAGGCGCACAACTGTTGGCATCGCTGTGGCCGTGGGCGCGGTCGTCGGCGTGGCAGTGGGCGTGGGCGCGGCCGTCGGCGTCTCGGTGGCAGTAGCCGTCGACGTGGGCGTAGCGGTTGGCGCCCGGGTGGCCGTACGCGTGGGCGTCGCTGTGGATGGCGGCTCGGTAGGCGTGGCGGTTGGTGTGGTTGGCAGAGACAGCGGGTGCATCACAAACGATTGGCTGGCGAAGTAGGCGAGGCGATTGGGGATCGTCTGCATAAAGGTGCCGGCCAGCTCCTGCGAGATGCGATCCAACCGGCAGCAAAGGGCCACATAGGGCAGGAAGCTCTCGGCGATATCTTCGCGTGTTGGATTGTCACGCGCATAGACGGAGATGAAGGCGGGGTCCGCAGCTTGGGCGGCAAGCCAACCAGGGGCGGCGGCATGATCGGCGTCCAACGAGGTGTGCGACGCCTCGTGCACCAGCGTCTCCTCCAGGATTCCATCCGCTTCATATACGGCGCTTTGACCGGTGTGGATCAGGATGTTGTTATTTCCGCCCCCAAATGGCTGCACACCCTTATGGATCCAAACCGTTTGCACATCGGTCCGCAGCGCTTGCGGCAACTGGCCAATGGCCTTGCCGTATTTCAGCGCCTCGACACCGGCCGCGGCAGGACTGCCAAACTCAGGGTTGACCTGAATCTCAGCAGTCAAACCGTCATCGAAACTGGCATCGAACAAATAGGCGTTGACCGTAATCCAATCATTGACGCGCCGGTCGAACATGGTGCGCATGCCACGCCCGGCGTACGGCGCGCTCTGGAATGTGGTCGGGTCCGCGGCAGTGATGATATCCGGATCCAGGAAGATCGTGCCCCAGAAGGGCGGGTCGCCCTGCGGCGATTGTGGGGCTTCGCTTCCGGCCGATTGGGCCAGGCTGCTGCCCAGGGGCAATAGACCAAGCAGCAGAACACAGAGCACCCATCGAATCCAATTCGATCTTGATACGTGGAACATTTTACCTCACGAATTGCAGCGGCTTACGCGGTTGGTTGGCAGCGACAACCGGCGCGATGGGCAGCATGAATTCCACCTTCACAGCATCATACGGGAATTCGACGCGGCCATCCTCCGTGCGATCGACCAAACCTGCCTTGAGCAGAGCCGTCATATCGCCATGAACGGCCTTGACATCGCGCCCGACACGGCGAGCCGCCTCGCGAATCGAAATCGGTCCTGCGCCGCACATGGCTTTGAGGATCTGCCATCGTTTTCCTGTGAGCACCTGCCACAACAATTCAGGAGTAGCGAAACCAATGTGCGCCCCTTGTTCTTCGCGGCCTTCGTTCATGATCTGCGCTACATCAGACAGCGTCTCGCTGAGTGTTCGGACTTCAAGCACGACCGTGTTCATCATTCCACCGCGCCTTTGCAGCTTCAAAATCCAGCATGAGTTGACCAGGCGTTGAAAATTCGTAAGGCATCTCTTCGCCGCCGATGTGCAAGTGATTGCCTTTGCCGCGTTCGTTGTCATACCGTAGCACACACTCTCCTTCCACGATGTAGGCAAGTCGATACTTGAAGGAGTGTATTGATGGTGTTACCGGCTGTGGGACACGCCAAACTGAAATCTCGACAAAGGCATCGACAGCAAGGATGAGACGACGATGAAGCAGAGCGACGACCTTCATGCTGCCATGATAACGGCAATGACGCGTGTTGTCAATCACTCCAACAGATGGCTCGACCACCCGGAGTCGGCCAGGTTACGGCTTGGTCCACCCGCTCTTCAGCCTGCACGCGTCCGGCAATCCCTGCACAATCCCTTCAATACCAGGTGGTCGGCCCCCACCCGAAAGCCGTATTGCCCTTCAAGCGCCGCAAACGCCGACCCAAGTGCATCTTGACCAATTTCGATCATCTGTCCGCAGCCCTGGCAGTTCAGATGGTGGTGCGGGTGCTCGTGCGGGATCTCATACACCGTTTGCCCGCCGATTTCCGCCGCCACCACCAGGTGCAGCGCCTGCAAGAACTCCAGGTTGCGGTAGACGGTGGAGCGACTGACGGCCGGCGCCCTGTCCTGCACCCGCGCCCAGATCTCGTCCACCATCGTGTGGCCGCCGCCCGCGCAGATGGCATCCAAGATCAGTTGACGCTGCGGCGTCAGGCGGTAGCCCTGCCGGCGGATGTGGGCGGCGTAGTCGTGGGTGGTGTGGGACATGGGAGAGACGCAGGGAGGGGGCGAGGGGAGTCAGGCGGGTCTTTCGAGGCCGTGGGCTTCGAGGAGAGAGGCGTCTGCGAAGAGTTCGGCGGTGGGGCCATCGGCGACAAGGCGGCCTTCGTCGACGATGACCATGCGCGGGAACAACTCGCGCACCATCAGCATGTCGTGCGTCGAGACCAACATCGTCAGCGGCAGCTCGCGCAACAGGGTGATCAGCTGGCGACGGGCGCGCGGATCCAGCCCGGCCGAAGGTTCGTCCAACACCAAGATTTCGGGCGCCATCGAAAGCACCGTGGCAATGGCGATCCGCTTCTTCTCGCCCACGCTCAGGTGGTGCGAAAGCCGGGTGCTGTACTCGCTCATCCCCACCTGCGCCAGCGCCGCCGCCACCCGCGCCCGCACTTCGGCCTCGGGCAGGCCCATGTGCAGCGGCCCGAAGGCCACATCCTCGAACACCGTCGGCGAGAAAAGTTGGTCGTCAGGATTCTGGAACACCAGCCCCACCAATGCCCGGATCACCGGCAAGTTCTGCTTGTCCAGCGGCAGCCCCGCCACCCGCACCTCGCCCTGGCCGTGGAGGATGCCATTCAGGTGCAGCATGAGCGTGCTCTTGCCGGCGCCGTTCGGCCCCACCAAGGCCACCTTCTCGCCTCTGTGCACTGTCAGGCTGATCTGCCGCAGGGCCACGTGGCCGTCAGGATAGGCGAAGTCGAGCCGGTCGATAGCCAGGGTGGGGGTGTGGCTGCCGGGCTCATGGCGCCGAGCCAGGGGGGGGAGGGGATGGATGACAGGCATAACTCAGGGGAGGGGGAGACGGCCGCCGATCTGGATGACAAGTAGGGCGGCGATGAGCAGAGCCAACAGCAGCCAATCCTGAGCGCCCATGGTATGCGGGTTGAGGGTATAGAAATGGCCGCTATAGCCGCGGGACAGCATGGCATTGTACACCCGGTCGCTGCGGTCGAAACTGCGCACGAACAGTTGCCCGGCCATGTCACCCGCCACCTTCGCCCGCCAGACCACGCTGCCGCCGCTCTTGCGCCCCGGCAGACGAGCGCTGCGCGCCTCGCGCGCTCGCAGCAGCCGTCCCACCTCATCGGTCAGCACGAACAGATAACGATACATGAAGGCGATGATCGTCACCAGGCTGGCCGGCAAGCGCAAATGGCGCAGGGCGTGGATCAAGTCGGGGAACTGGGTGGCGGCGGTGAGCAGGATGGCCATCATCACCGAGAGCAGGGTGCGGCTGACGATGCTGCCGAAACGCAGCAGCCCGGCGTCGGTGATGGTCAGCGTCCAGCGGCCGAGGCCGAAGGCGGTCAGGCCCTCGCCGGGGATCGAGAACAGGGTGGTGATCCCCACCAGGGCAAAGGGCAGGGCCACGAACGAGCGCCGCACGGCATAGCTCAGCGGCAGCCCGGCCAGCAGCGTGACCAGCAAGACCAAAACAAGCGCCAGCGCAAACCCAAGCCAGGCGCCGTCGGGCAGCAGCACGTTGGAGACGATGAAGAGTATGGTTGCTACCACCTTCACGCGTGGATCCAGCCGGTGAACCAGGCTATCCCCGGCCACGTAGCGGTCGATGACGTCGCTGTGCACGGGGTCAGATGGCGGCGGCGCGGCGGCGCAAGAGGCGCACGGCGGCGATGGCGAGTAAGCCGACAACGGCGGCGCCGATCAGCCCGGCCACGACCGTCGAAAGCGAGGTCTCGCCCAGCCAGGGAAGGGTGTAGTCGGGCAGGATGGTGAAGGGCGAGGAAGCGCCGCGATCGAGAAAGCCCAGGTTTTCAGCCACGCGCTCAAGCCCATCGGGGCTGGCCGAAGCGAAGGGGGCTAGCAGCACCAGCAGCAAGACGACGACCGCCCCGCCAACCACCCAGCCCGATCCGCCTTGTTCCCTGACAACCTCGCCCCCGATCAGGTGGGGCCGCGTGCGCATGATGAAGGCCAGCGCTGCCGCCGTGATCAGGGCCTCGCCGATGCCGATCAGCGCATGCACCCCCAGCATGGCGGGGACGACGACGCCGAGCGCCGATGTGCCGCTCAACCACAATTGCAGCGAGGTGAGCAGGGCGGCCGCCATGACCGAAACCCAGGCCGCCACGCCGGCGACGGCCAGCTTCTGGCCCCGGCTGTGTCTGGCCACGCCGCGATAGAGGCCAAATCCCGCCAGAGCCGTTAGCACGCCCATGTTGAAGATGTTGGCGCCCATCACCACCAGCCCGCCATCCTGGAAGAGCAGGCCCTGGACGCCGATGACCGCTGTCATCACCAGGATGCCCGCCCACGGCCCCAACACGATTGCCGCCAGCGCCCCGCCCAACAGGTGGCCGGAGGTACCGCCCGCCACCGGAAAGTTGAGCATCTGGGCGGCGAAGATGAAGGCGGCCATGATGCCCATGAGTGGGATCTGCCGCTCGCCCAGGTCATCCTGCACCCGGCGGGCGGCGATGAACACAAAAGCGGCGGTCAGCGCCCAGAAGACGAGCGCCATGGTCAGGCTCAGAAAGCCATCGGGGATGTGCAGGGCCGGCGTCAACGGCGCCAAAGCAATGGCAAACAACATCGTTCTATCTCCTTGCTGGGGTGGGCGAGGGTCGGCGGTCTTCCCAAGGATCGCGGCCTTCGCTATTGCAAAAAAATGCAATAACAGACACTAGCACAGAAGCCGGGGGCCGTCAAATTCGGCGGCGAAGGCTGGTTCTGGCCGGCAATGTAGGTCGGATAACAGTAAATTATCTTCCTATGTGCTACTGTGTATCATGCCCATTCAAGGGTGCTTTGTTCAGGGCTGACAGGGAACCAAAAGGAGAACTGCATCGCAATGCCAGCCTGCAGTGAGGGCGCGCTTGCCTGACAGGAGGTGATCCTATCGATAGAAAGATGTTGCCACAATCCAACAACGACCCGGCAGCGTTGGCGACGCCGGTTCTTGCAACACTATCCCCTGTCGGAACTTCGTTCGCCAATGAATGGCAGAAGGTGCAAAATGAAAGCAAAGTACGTTTCGATTGTGCTGGCGCTGGCGCTGGCGGCGCTGGCGCTCGGTCCTTCGGCGGTGGCCTTCGAGCCGGCGGCGCCGGGGGTGATGGGTATCGCGGCGGGGCCAGGAACCTCCGCCGAACTGCAAGCCTATTGGACGCTGAATCGAATGGCCGCGGCCCGGCCACTGATGATGCCGGCCGCCGCCGCCCTTCCGCCTCAGGAGGCCGATGAGCCGCTGGGAGAGCCAGGCTCGGCGCCGGGCGGGCTGCCGAATCCGCGTGCGGCTGCCGAAGCCATGCGCGCCTTGCCGGATGTCTGGGGCGTGGAAGCCAGCGAGGCCGAAATGATCGATGGTCTCGAGACTGCCAGCCTGGAGCCAGCGGGCACGAGTGGCATCTACACCAGCTACTACGGCAACAAATTTACCCAGTTCTGGAAGGCATTCCCCTACAAGGCCGTGGGCAAGCTCTACTTCAGCGATTGGCTGGGCAATGACTACTACTGCTCGGCTTCGGTCATCAGCGCCAATGACATTGCCGTCACCGCCGCCCACTGCGCCTACGATACCGCTGTCAATCGCTGGTACGACAACTGGCTGTTCGTTCCGGCCGAGCGCAACTACGCCGGCCCCTATGGGACATTCGGTTGGGACAACGTCTGGATTCTGACGGCCTACGCCAATTCACCAAGCTGGGCATCAGGGATCCGCTACGATGTGGCTGTGGTCGAGCTGTCCATTGGCAGCCTGGGCCATGATGTCAGCTACTACACCGGCTGGCTGGGCCGCTCGTGGGAACAAGGCTACATCCAGAACATCACCGAGATCGGTTATCCGGCCAATCGCCCATCGGGAGACAAATACACCTACATCAACCATGCCGAGACCTATGCCGGCACCACCGACATCTTGTGGTGGGGAAGCAACCTCGGTTCGGGTGTGAGTGGCAGCCCGGTGTTGCGGGTCTACGCGCCCTTCCAGTCCGGCGCCAACAACTATGTCAACGCCGTCCATTCGGGTGGCTCGCCGAACGCGACCAATCCCATCAACGGCCTCGGTCCTCGTTTCAGCAACAGCAACATCGTCCCGCTCTGTAACGCGGTTGGCTGCTAGATCTTCCGTCTTGGCTTCGACCGGCAGCCACAACGGCCCCACAACACGGCGGCGCCTTCGACAGGCGCCGCCGTCCTTTTTTCGGGCCGAACACACGCCAGACTATACTCGCACTGACAGGCGCCCCCAAACGGAAATGCACCCAACACTCACGGCGAAATTGGCGCATGGGAGTGTTTGTAGTAGTATTGCAAGCCCAGACTGGCCACTCTTATCATTCTCCCCACCATGTTGTTTGCGAGGAGGCAAACATGAAGCACCTTCGTTTTCTTCAAGGTTTTCCCATCCTGGCATTAGGGTT
>CAYWPZ010000024.1:16189-17144 GCA_964460135.1 uncultured Caldilineales bacterium
GTCGTGGTTGTGGCTGCTTCTGATCATCGTCCTTATCGTTGTTCTGATCTGGTGGCTGCTGCGGCGACCGAAGGAAGCGATGCCGGCGAGCCGGCCGGCCGCGCCGAAGATGCCTGAGGCCGCGCCTAAAATGCCTGTCGCCCCTGCGGCAGCGATGGACATGGCCTCTGCCGACCTGGCTGCTATGTCGCCCGCTGCCGACGAAGCGCCGGCCATGGACATGCCACCGCCGATGCTTGCTGCCGCGCCGATGGCCGACGATCTCACCATCGTCGAAGGCATCGGCCCCAAAGTGGCGGCCATCCTCAAAGAGGCCGGGATCACGACCTTTCAGCAGCTTGCCGGCGCCGAGGTCGACCAGCTGGAAGCGCTGTTGCGCGAGGCCGGGCTGAGGATGATGAACCCTGCCAGCTGGCCCGAACAGGCGCGGCTGGCGGCCATGGGCGATCACGAAGGTTTGCAGCAGCTACAAGAATCGCTGAAAGGCGGGCGCCGCGTCTGAGACCGGCGAAGGAGCTACCCATGCCCGAACTACACCAGCAATTCGAGGCCGCCGCCGCCGCCGCCAAACAACTGCGCAAGCGCCCCGACAACGAATCCATGCTCCTGCTCTATGCTCTCTACAAGCAGGCGACCAGCGGCGATGTGAGCGGCAAACGCCCCGGCTTCACCGATCCAGTGGGGCGAGCCAAGTACGATGCCTGGGCCAAGCGCCAGGGCTTGAGCCAGGCCGAGGCCATGCAAGGCTACATCGACCTGGTGGCCAGGCTCGAGAGGGCCTGAGCGCGGGCCATGACCGCGCCGGCGTCCGTCGCGTCGCCACTTTGCCGCCAACAAAAACGCCAATCCTGTTCAGGATTGGCGTTTTTCCACCGCGGAGGATGAGAGTGGGCGACAGCCGGGCGACAGCCGGGCGACAGCCGGGCGACAGCCGGGCGACAGCCGGGCGACAGCC
>CAYWPZ010000024.1:17244-28429 GCA_964460135.1 uncultured Caldilineales bacterium
GGCATGATCGCCGCCATCGGGTCTCGGTTCAAACCTTGTTGAGTGTCTTCAGGCAGTTGGCGCAGATGTGGACTTCGCGCATGCGGTCGGCGATCATCACGCGGCGCTTGTGAATGTTTGGATTCCAGCGCCGTTTGACGTGACGCTGCGAAAAGCTGACATGATTGCCAAATTGCGGGCTTCGGCCGCAGACTTCACATTTCGACATGATAGGTAGACTCCGTTCGGAAAAACTCGTCAAGGATGAAGCGTCAGTGTGGCGTAACCGCCGGACGCAGGAAGGGCGCCTGGAAACAGGCCAAAAAGAAGCCCCCTGGCGCGGGAGCGAGCACGCATCCTAGCACATCTGAACCCACGATGCAAAACCAACCTGCCGTTCTGTGGCGCCATCAGCCGCCGCGGGCGGGGGAGAAATGAAATGGCGCCGAATACTCTCTCTTTGCCAAAGAATCCTCCTGGCCGGATCGAGATCTCCAAGACCGCCATCGCCGCCCTGGTGTCCGAGACCGCCCTGCAATGCTATGGCGTAGTCGGTGTGACCGATGCCGGCCGGCTGCCCGGTTGGCGGCGGGGCTGGCTGGCTTCTGAGGGAGGACAGCGCGGGGTCGTCGTCACCCTGGACGAGGGCCTCCTCAGCCTTGATCTCTATGTCATCGTCGAATTCGGCACACGTATCTCCGAGGTGGCCCGCAGTCTGATGGAACGAATCGCCTACACCATCGATCGGAACGTCGGCCTGCCATTGGCCGCGGTCAACGTCCACGTTCAGGATTTGCGCGTCAGCGTCTGAGCGTGACCCGCCGCCGAGTGGATGCGGTTGTTGCGAGTGCCCACCCCTCACGCTCCGCGGCGCCGATCCATCCCCAACCGCCGATCCCCCCCAATCGCCCTTCATGCCCGAAGAAACCGTCCCCGCCAAATATCCCCTGGCTCAGCCGCTCGTCGCCATCGACGGCTCTGATCTCGCCCGGTTGGCCGTCGCCGCCCATGCCTGGCTCAGACAGCACGTCCAGATCGTCAACGCCCTCAACGTCTTTCCTGTCCCCGACGGCGACACGGGCACCAACATGGTGTTGACGATGCAGGCGGCCTGCAAAGCCGTAGCCGAGAGCAAGAGCGATGCCATCGAGGTAGTGACGCAGGCGCTGGCCCATGGGGCCGTGCGCGGCGCCCGCGGCAATAGCGGCGTCATCCTCTCGCAAATCCTGCGCGGGTGGGCCGAAAGCCTGCGCGGCCAGCGCAGCATGGATGTGGCGCACTTTGCCGCCGCCATGCGCCAGGGCAAAGAGACAGCCTACAAAGGGGTGATGAAGCCGGTGGAGGGTACGATGCTCACCGTCGTCCGCGAGGCCGCCGAGGCCGCCGGTCACGCCGCCGCTATCTCCACCGACCTACGCTTCGTGCTAGAAACCGCTCTGGCCAAGGCCCAGCAAGCCCTGGCCAATACGCCCAACCTGTTGCCGGTGCTCAAACAAGCGGGGGTGGTGGATGCCGGCGGGCAGGGGCTGGTCTATGTCTTGGAGGGCATGGCCAGGCATCTGCGCGGCGAGCGCGTGGACGAAGCCGAACAGCCGGCGCCGGCGGCGATGACCCCGGCTCCCAATCTGGCCGCCGTGGAGCAAGACGAGTGGGGCTACGACATCCAGTATCTGGTCTACAATCAGCGGCTGGACGAGGTTGCCGTGCGCCAAAAGCTGGTGGAGATGGGAGGAGAAAGCGTGGTGGTCGGGCGGGCGGGGAGCGTGCTCAAGGTCCATGTGCACAGCCACGACCCCGGCCCCTTCCTCAGCTATGGCGCCTCGTTGGGGCATCTGGACGACATCGTGTTGGAGAATATGACCTTGCAGACCCTGCGGCGCAAAGGAGAATGGGAGGAGGAGGCGGTGGCCACCGACGAGCGGGACTTCGATGGCGACTGCGCCGCCATCGTCGCGGTCGCGTCGGGCAAGGGCCTGTGCAAGGTGTTCGAGAGCCTGGGGGTGTGCGCCCTGGTTGCAGGCGGTCAGACCATGAATCCATCGACCGAGGAATTGCTCCATGCCGCTGAGCGGCTGCCCCAGGACGATGTCATCATCCTACCCAACAACAAGAACGTCATCCTGGCGGCCAAACAGGCGGCTACGCTGGCAGATAAACGTTTGCACATCCTGGAAACGCGCTCGATCCCCGAAGGCATCGCCGCCATGTTGGGCTTCAACCCGGCGGCGGGGCCAGAGCAGAACCTGAAGGCCATGGCGCGCGCGGCCCGGCATGTGCGCAGCGGCGAGGTGACGACGGCCGTGCGCGAGGCGCAATTCGATGGGGTGCAGGTGCAGCCCGGCGACATCATCGGCCTGATCGATGACGAGCTGGTGTGTCGGGGCCAGACGCCGGACGAGGTGGCGGGCCAACTGCTGGCGTTGATGAATGCCAGCGCTGAAGCCGAAATCTTCACCTTCTATTACGGTGAGATGATCGCTGAGGCCGCAGCCCAGCGTCTGCGCGACCAACTCGAAGCCGACTGGCCTGAGCAGACGATCGAATTTCTCCCCGGCGGCCAGCCGCACTACCACTATTTGATTGCGGTGGAATAGCCGCGCCGCAGCGCCGGGCAAGGGCGGCAGGCGGCTGCGCCGCCACCATGCCCATGGCGTTGGTTCACCACTTGCTTTTTCTCAGCCGCTTCTCTGCCTGATGAAAGACTACGATCGCATTGCCCGCAAAATCACGGCCACACTTTTTGCCGCCCAAAGCCTCGGTTCAGCCGGCTTCATCACCGCCGCCACCATCAACACCATCGTCGGCGCCCAGCTCAGCGGCCATGCCTCGTGGGCGGGTGTGCCGACGGCCGTCTATCAGGTGGGCGGCGCCCTGGCTGCGCTGGCCTGGGGTCATAGCATGGATCGCCTGGGTCGGCGTCGCGCCCTGACCATGGGCCTGCTGCTGGGGGTTATCGGCGCCTTCACCGCCGGCAATGCCATCTTGCTGTCTGCCTTTCCGCTCTTTTTGGCCGGCTTGTTGTTCATGGGCGTGGCCAATTCGGCCCTGCAACTGGGTCGCTTTGCTGCCGCCGAGGTGCATCTGCCGGCGGCGCGCGGGCGGGCGATCTCGAATGTCGTCATCGGCGGCACGGTGGGGGCGGTGTTGGGGCCGCTGTTGGTAGGGCCGATGGGCCGGTTGGCCGAAAGCCGGGGGATAGATGAGTTGGCTGGGCCTTATCTGGCCAGTATGGTGCTGTTCGCGGCGGCGGCGGCCATCATGGCCGCGTTGCTGCGGCCCGAGCCGCGTGACATCGGTCGCGAGATCGCCGCCCTCCACCCCGAAGCCTCGCCGCATTCTGGCCCCACCCGGCCGCTGCGCGCCATCCTGCGCCAGCCGCCCGTGATTGTGGCCATGGCGGCCATGGTCTTCGGCCAGGCGGTGATGGTGATGCTGATGGTGATCACCTCGCTGCACATGAAGAGCAATCATCACGAGTTGACCAGCATTTCCTTCGTCATCTCATCGCACACTTTTGGCATGTACGCCTTTTCCATCCTATCGGGCCGCTTGACCGACAAGTGGGGCCGGCGACCGGTCATCCTCGTCGGCGCCGCCACCTTGATTCTGTCGTGCCTGGCGGCGCCGCTCTCGCCGCATGTGCTGCCCATCGCCGTCTCGCTGTTCCTTCTGGGCCTGGGCTGGAATTTTTGCTATGTCGGCGGCTCCTCGCTCCTCTCCGACCAGCTTTCGCCGGCCGAGCGGGCGCGCACCCAGGGCTTCAACGACCTGCTCATCGGCCTGTCGTCGGCAGTCGGCAGCCTGCTCAGCGGCGTGGTGTTTGCGGCTGCGGGCTATGCCGCCATGGGCATGGTGGGGGCGATTGCGGCGCTCATCCCCCTGGCGCTGGCGTTGGCGCTGCGCCCGCGCCTGCTGCCGGCGTCCACCGGCTGAAAACTGTGCACCGCCCCGGCTTTGTGATACAATGCCCCAATCTCACCGCTCACCCTGCCAGCGTTGTCGCGCTGGCCGTCCGATTCGTGTTCAGCTTGCACGAGGTCTCGCTTGAAACCCATCCGCATTGTCACCGATAGCAGCGCCCACCTGACCCGCGACGAAATCGAGCGACTCCGCATCGAGATCATCCCCATGCGCTTGCGCATTGGCCGCCGCGTCTACGCCGAGGGCACCGAGATCAATACCGAGGGCTATATCCGCAAACTGACCGGGATCAAGACGTTGCCCGCCTCGCAGCCGCCCAGGGTGCAGGATTTCATCGATGCCTACCATCGGCTGAGCAAGGAAACCGACCAGATCTTGTCCATCCATGCTTCGGGCAAGCTGAGCGAGAGCTGCGAGGTCGCCCGTGCTGCCGCCGCTGCCCTGCGCGGCCACGCCCAAGTGATCGTCATCGACAGCGAGACCATCAGCCGGGGCTTGGGCATGGTAGTGAAGACCGCAGCCGACGCAGCTGCCAGGGGCGCCAACGCCTATGAAGCCGCCCGTCTGGTGCGCGGCATCATCCCCACCATCTTCTTCAGTTTCTTCATCGAAGACCTGGCCTACCCTGAGCGCGATAGCCGCATCCGCCATTCGCAGGCCCTCTTGGGCAGCATGTTTCACATCAAGCCGTTGATGGAGGTGCGAGAAGGCGACCTGGTGGTGATGGAGAAGGTGCGCACCCATCAGGACGTGATCGAGAAGTTGTTCACTTTCATCAGCGAGTTCGCCTATCTCGAGGAAATCGCACTCCTGCACAATAACAACACGGCCGATGCCACGGTTCTCTTGGAGCGGCTCGAGACGGCCTATCCCGACCTGCCGATCTTCACCGACACCTACGGCCCCACCCTGGCCACCTTCATCGGCCCGGCCGGGCTGGGCGTGATCGTGCGCGAGCGAGCACACGCCTTTTGAGCCATCATCATGGCCGATGCCGTTGGGCAACTTCTGAACATCCTGGATCTGGAGACTCAGCGCGGCTACCGCAACGACGCCGTGGTGGGTGGGTTGGACGAATACGCCCGGCAGTGGAACTTCCAGGTCGTCAGCCTGATCGATGGCAAGGAGACGGCCGAGCGCGTGGCCCAAATCGTGCAGATGCTGTCGGACTATGGCCGACTGCCCGCCGCGGCCCGGCCGAGCACGATCCGGCATCTGCGCGAGAGTCTGGCGGTGCTGGGGGGTGGGAAGGTGGGGAAGGTGGGGAAGGAGAGGAGTAGACAGGTAGACAAGGAGACAGGGGGACGGAGTGACAAGGTGACAGCGGTCGGAGCGCTGCGAGCGCTCCGACCGCTTACCGGGTTGCAAGCGCCGCTGACGACGCTGCCGGGCGTGGGTGTGGCCCTGTCCGCCACCCTGGCCAGGCTCGGCCTCAACCAGGTCGGCGACCTGCTCTGGCATCTGCCGTTTCGCTACAACGATTACAGCCATCTGCGCCGCATCGAGGAACTGCGCGCCGGCGATGAAGTCACCATCCTGGCCACGGTGCGCCGGCTGGACGCGCGCAAGCTGCAAGGCCGCCGCACCCTTACCACCGCCACCCTCAGCGACCTCAGCGGCAGCATCCAGGCCACCTTCTGGAATCCTTACATCGACAAGGCCCTATGGGTGGGCCGCGACTACTACTTCAGCGGCAAAGTGGGCAGCTACCTGGGCAAGCGGGCGCTGGAATCGCCGGAGTTCGAGCTGGCCGGCGATGACCCCACCCACACCGCCCGCATTGTCCCCGTCTATCCACTCACCGAGGGCCTCCAGGCCCGCACCCTGCGCAAACTCATCCGCCAGGTGGTGGATGCCTGGGCGCCAAAACTGCCCGATCCCCTGCCGCCCGACCTGCGCCGCCGCCATGCTTTCCCCGACCTGGGCGAGGCCCTGCAGCAGGTGCACTTCCCCGACGACGAGACGGCGCTGGAAAGGGCGCGCAAGCGGCTGGCCTTCGACGAACTGCTGACCATCCAGCTGGGGGTCATGGGCCAGCACCGCGCCTGGCAGAGCAAACCGGCCCAACCCCTGCCCCTGCCCGACACCCAACTGAAGCCGCTTCTGGCCTCGCTGCCCTTCCAACTCACCCAGGCCCAGCGCAAAGTTCTGGCCGACATCCGCCGCGACCTGGCCCGCGACTTTCCGATGACGCGGCTCTTGCAGGGCGACGTGGGCAGCGGCAAGACGGTGATAGCTGCCATCGCCATGTGGGCGGCGGTGTGCAACGGCGCCCAGGCGGCGATCATGGCCCCAACCGAGATCCTGGCCGAACAGCATTTCCGCAAACTGAAGGAGCAATTCAGCCGCCTGCTCCATCCCAAGAGCGGCTGGCCGTTGCGCGTGGACTTGCTGACAGGCAGCGTGACCGGGAAGAAGCGGCAGGAACTACTGGCGGCGCTGGCCGCGCCCGACCCCGCCGCCCGCACCGACATTCTCATCGGCACCCATGCCCTCATCCAAGAAAACGTCGTCTTCCATGACCTGGCCGTGATCGTGGTCGATGAACAGCACCGCTTCGGCGTCGCCCAACGCTCGGCCTTGCGCGAGAAGGGGGCGGCCTTCAACCTGGCCACGGCCCCCGGCGCCAACAACACGCCCCACACCCTGGTGATGAGCGCCACGCCCATCCCGCGCACCCTGGCCCTGACTATCTTCGGCGACATGGATGTGAGCGCCATCGACGAGCTGCCGCCAGGCCGCCAGCCGATCAAGACCTATTGGATCAAGCCCGAAGCCCGCAACCGCGTCTACAAATTCATCGAGGCGCAGGTGGCCGCGGGCCGGCAGGCGTTCATCATCTACCCGCTGGTCGAGGAGAGCGAGGCAATGGGGGATGTGGGCGCGGCCGTGGCCGAGCACGGGCGCCTGCAAGCAAAAGTCTTCCCGAAACTCAAAGTCGGCCTTCTGCACGGCCGGCTGAGCGGCAAAGAGAAGGATGCGGTGATGCGCGCCTTTGCCGCCGGCGAGTATCACATTCTTGTCAGTACGGCCGTGGTCGAGGTCGGCATCGACATCGCCAACGCCACCGTGATGCTGATCGAAAACGCCGAGCGCTTCGGGCTGGCGCAACTGCACCAATTCCGCGGGCGCGTGGGACGCGGCGCCCATGCCTCGTACTGCGTGCTGGTCAGCGACCCCGGCAGCGACACCAGCGCCGAGCGGCTGCGGGCGATGGAGCACAGCCAGGATGGCTTCGCCCTGGCCGAGATCGACCTGCAACTGCGCGGCCCCGGCGAGTTCTTTGGCAGCCGCCAGAGCGGGCTACCTGACCTCAAGCTGGCCCAGATCAGCGACGCCCGCCTGTTGGAGCTTGCCCGCCGCGAGGCCGAGGCAATCCTTGCCCGCGACCCAACCCTGTCTCAACCCGATCACCAGCTCCTGGCTCAGCAGACTGCCGCCTTCTTCGCCCAGACCATCGACTTGAGTTGAGTGCCGAGGTGGTAGGTCGCAGGTGGCAGGTGGCAGGTCGCAGGTGGCAGGTCGCAGGTCGCAAGTGACGACCATCAATCTCCAATCTCCAATTACTAATCTCCAATCTCCCTCCCATGCTCACCGCCCTCTACCCCGGAACCTTCGACCCCGTCCATCACGGCCATGTGGACATCACCCGCCGCGCCGCCCAACTGTGGGATCGGCTCATCGTCGCCATCTACGACCGGCCCAACAAGAAGCTGCTGTTCGACGCCAACGAGCGCGTGGTGCTCTTTGCCGAGGCCGTGCGCGACCTGCCCAACGTGGTCGTGATTCCCTATAGCGGCCTGACCGTCGATTTTGCCCGCCAGGTGGGGGCGAAGGTAATGGTGCGCGGGCTGCGCGCCATCTCCGATTTCGAGTACGAGTTTCAGATCGCACTGACCAACAAGAAGCTGGCGCCGGACATTGAGTTCTGCGCCCTGATGACCAGTCTGGAACACGCCTTCCTCTCGGCCAGCATCCTCAAAGAGGTGGCGATGTTGGGCGGCGACATCAGCAACATGTGCCCGCCGCATGTGGCCGCGGCCTTGCGCCAGCGCGCCCACGAGCGCTCGCTGGCCGCCAGCGACAAGATCGAGCGCATCTAATGACACAGATGGGAACAAACACAGATGATATGGAAGATGCGCAATGACACAGATGGGAAGAAACACAGATCTTTGTAAGCGTGGGCGAAAGAGGCTTGGCCGAGGCTTTTTGCGGTAAAATGCCCCCATGATCGACAAGGAACTGTATCGCCAGGCGCATGAACTGCACAAGGCCTGGAATGAATTCGACGAGGCCGAGCGTACCCGCAAGGCCGGGACGCTGACGCCTACCCAAGCCTGGCGGCAGTACGTCGATCTGGTCGAGTTCATCTGGCGCATGGTCCCGGAACAAAGCGTGAAGGAGCGGGCCGAGCATCTGGCCGCCCTCGACCTCTAATACGAACGCGTGCAGCGACTGGAAGCATGGAGAAAGGAACATGGAAAGAAAGGTGGAGAATTTACATCGAGGATTGGATCAGCCAGTTTGGTGAGGCGCTCGATCAACCCGATCTCTTGACCGCATACCTGCGTCTGCTGGCGAAAGCACGACGCAAATAGGCACACAATCGCCAAAAAAGGAGTCAACAACGATGTCGAACCTCCCTATCACCCACATGACCCTTTACAAGCACGGCGTCGGTTTCTTTCAGCGCCGGGCCGCCCTCAGCGGCGACAAGGTCGATCTGACCTTTCGCGTCGAGGAGATGAACGATGTCCTTAAGAGCCTGACCGCCATCGACTGGGGCGCGGGCAAGGTCCTGGGCGTCGAGTACGCGACACCGCAGAGCCGGGAGGAGCGGCTGGCCGGGTGCAGCATCCGCCTGAGCGACGCCCGCAGCCTGGGCGATCTGCTGGTGGGGCTGCGCGGGCGGCAGGTGACGCTGCTGCTCGACCAGAGCGAGAGCGCCAGCGGTACGCTGATCGGGCTGGACGAGGCGCCGCAACGACAGCCGCTGGCGACAGCGCTGGTTTCATTATTGGCCGAAGATGGCAAACAGGTGCGGGCTTTTGCCCTGGGCCGGGTGCAGGGCGTGGAGATTGGCGACGAGCGCGGGGCCGGCGACCTCCGCTTCTTCCTCGACACCGCCCTCAGCCCCGAAACC
The DNA here is from genome assembly GCA_964460135.1 of uncultured Caldilineales bacterium. Classification (GTDB taxonomy): domain Bacteria; phylum Chloroflexota; class Anaerolineae; order J102; family J102; genus SSF26. The sequence goes on from CAYWPZ010000024.1 coordinate 26,291, forward strand.
CACCGTCTGGTGACGATCCGCCTGACGCCGGGCGAGCACGATCTCGCGGTCAGCTATGTGGCCCCGGCCCCCACCTGGCGGGTGAGCTACCGGCTGGTGGTGGAGGGCGAGCGGGCCTTGCTCCAGGGCTGGGGTGTGTTCGACAACCGCCTGGAAGAGGACTTGCAGGATATCTCGCTGGCGCTGGTGGCTGGTATGCCGATCTCGTTCGTCTACGACCTCTACACGCCGTTTACACCGGCCCGGCCGGAGGTGAAGGAGGAGGGGCGGGCGGCGGCCGGGCCGGTGGAGTTCGACCAGGCGGTGCTGGGCGCGGCGCCTGATGCCCACATGATGCGGACGGCCATGCCGATGGCGGCGCCAGCGCCCGCACGCGGCCGGGCGGTGCTCAAGGCTGAGGCCATCGAAGCCGCAGCCCCGGCCCAGGCCAGCGGCAAAGACCTGGGCGAGCTTTTCCAGTACGCCATCGCCACGCCGGTGACGGTGGGGCGCGGGCAATCGGCCATGGCGCCCATCCTGTCGGCCTGGCTGCCGCGGCGCAAAAATCTGATCTACAGCCAGGCCAAATTTGCCAGACACCCGGTGGCCACGCTGCGCCTGCAGAACGAGACCGGCCTCACCCTCGAACGCGGCCCCGTTACCGTAATCGAAGAGGGCGCCTATGTGGGCGAGGCCATCCTGCCCTTCACGGCCGAGGGCGGCGAGATTGTGGCCCCGTATGCGGTCGAGTTGGGGGCCAGGCTGCGCGAGGAGTCGGGGCAGCGGCGGGAGTTGCGGGCGCTGCAGATCGAGGGGGCGTATCTGCGGGTGGAGGAGTGGGAGATCCGCTGGCGGCAGGTGTGGCTGCACAATGGTACGCCCAAGCCGCTGGCCGTTTTGGTCGAGCACCGGCGCTCGCAGCAATACGACCTGTTCGAGACGGCCGAGCCGAAAGAGCGCACGGATGAGTTTCTGCGCTTCGAGCTGGCAGCGGCGGGCCGGGCCGAGGCCAGCCTGCTGATCCAGGAGCGGCGCCTGGTAGCGAGCCGCGAGGAATTGCAGAGGCAATCCTACGACAATCTCAGCCGCTATCTTCAGGCCGGCCTCATCGACCAGAGCACGCACGATTTCGTGGCCGGGCTGCTGCGGCTGTGGGAGCAGATCGAGGGGCTGAACCGGCGTTTGCAGGAGATCGGGGCCGAGCGCGACAAGGTCTACAAGACGCAGCAGCAGATCCAGGCCAACATGGGGGCGCTGGGCCAGACCGGCAAGGAAGGCAGCCTGCGCGCCCGCTATGTCGATGACCTGGAAGCGTCCGAGGGCCAGTTGAAGGCGCTGGCGCAGCAGGAAATGAAAGTTCAGAAGGAGATCGAGGGGGTGGAGAAGGAGATCGGCCAACGTCTTCGTGAGGCCGGCCGCTGATGGCTGGAGACATTTTTCCATAGTGCACCCGGCTTGCCTGCCCGCTTCTCAGTTGCAGGCCGCAGACGCAGAGGCGCCCGCTGTGGCCGAGTGGCAGGCCATTGTCGCCATCGGCGAGGAACTCCTGGTTGCCGGGACCGCCGGGCTGCCCGGTCTGGATGCCGAGGCGCTGCGCCAGCAGGTGGCCAGCGACTACACTACCCTAGGCAACGCCCACAGCTTAATCCTTCGGCGCCCGCAAATCCTCGGCTGCGGTGATGTGATTACCGATGTAGAGGCACGTCTCTATGGTAATCTGCAAAAGATACTTGGTCGCGCCGATTTTGATCGAATTTTTCAGAAACTGCGTGCGTTCGGTTTGGGCGATCTCATTTAGAAGGTTGACGTACTGCTTGAGGTTGCGCAGCATCGACTCTGCGCGTGCGCGTTTTGAACGCGATGCGTTTGCTTTGGTCGCGCACGAAAAGCAGGATGCCATCGGTCACGGCCCGTCCGCGCAGCATGAGCGGGGCATCGTTGATGATGCGCACATCGGCCTGATTCACCCCGCACTCCTGTTCGATCTCATCCGCCGCCATGAGTTCGAACTGCAGTCGCGGGAAGCCAGGCAGGGCCTCCTCATCCAATACCAGGGCAATGACGACATCGCTCAAGGGCGTCATGCGACCGGCGGCGGCTGAACCGTGCAGATAAGCCAGAATCACCGGGTGCGGTTCGGCGACGCAACGAAGACTGTGG
>CAYWPZ010000025.1:0-28169 GCA_964460135.1 uncultured Caldilineales bacterium
AGACCATCGCCAGCGGTTGGGATATGATCTTCATCGCCCGCGCCGCCACTGCCGCCGCCGCCTTCGCGCAAGTGGACGCCGACTGCCGCAAAGCCTTGCGCCGGGCCGGGCTGTTGCGAACGCCCGAGCCGGAGCCTACGCCATGAAACGCGCCTTCCTTGCCCTCATCCGCGGCTATCAGCGTTTCCTCTCGCCGGCCTTGGGCGCCAACTGCATCTACCAGCCCAGTTGCTCGCACTACACCTACGAGGCGATAGAGAAATATGGGCTGCTGCGCGGCGGCTGGCTGGGCGTCAAACGCATCGCCCGCTGCCACCCCTTCCACACCGGCGGCTACGACCCCGTCCCCTGACCCTTTCCGCCGGGATGGTTCCCGGCTCTGGAGCTCCTACGTGAAACGTCTTTCCCGATACCTGCCGATCCTTCTCTTGCTGGCGTTGGCGATGATCCTGCTCAGCAGTTGCAGCAGCCCCATCCAAACCAACCCAGAAACCGGCAAGTCGGAGTACAATCCACCGGGGGTGTTGGAAATCATCGCCGGGCCGATGCGCTCGGCCATGGTGCTCTTCCATACCTGGCTGGGCAATGTCAGCGGCGCCTGGGGGTGGGCCATCATCCTGGTGGCGGTGCTCATCCGCCTTCTGCTCCTGCCGCTCGGCATCCGGCAAATGCGCTCGATGCGCGTTGCCCAAGCCAAGATGCAGGCCATCCAACCCGAACTGGACGCCCTGAAGAAGAAGTTCGCCAAAGACAAACAGAAGCTGCAAGCGGCGCAGATGGAGTTGTACCAGAAGCACGGCATCATGCAGGCCCAGATGGCCGGCTGCCTGCCCACCCTCTTGCAGATGCCTATCCTCATCGCCTTCTACTACGCCCTGATGGGCCTGGTGCTGAGGGAAGACTTCCAGTCTGCCTCCTTCTACTTCATCCCCGACCTGGCCTATCCTGCCTACGGCGGCAGTTTGGGTTGGCTGACGCAGAACTTCAGCCTGCAAAAGCTCCTCCAGCCCGATGTCTGGCCCTACGTAGTCTTGCCCATCGTCCTGGCCGTCACCCAATATGTGATGACCAAGATGAGCCAGGCCAGCCAACCCGCCCCCGACCCCGACAACCCCGCCGCCAACATGATGGGGCAGATGGCCCTGATCATGACCGCCATGTTCGTCTTCTTCTCGTTGTCGGTGCCTTCGGGCGTCAGCCTCTATTGGGCTGTGGGCAACCTCCTGGCCATGGCGCAGCAATACTACGTCAACCGGCAGAAGCTGCACTGGGCCGCCGCGCCCGCTGCACCTGCTGCGCCCGCTGCGCCCGCCGCCGACGACTCCGAAGCCGAGGAGACGCCGCCGCCATCGGCGAACGGCAGAAACAAATACACCTCCGACGCCGCTCCTGCCGCCGACCTGTCCGAAAGCGCCGCCTCCCCCCGCCGCAAACGCCGCCGGCGGAGGTAATTGGAGATTGGTTATTGGAGATTTTGTCTGATGATTACCAATTACCAGTTACCAATAACTAACTACCACTGCGCAAACACCAGCAATCAACCGAGAAACCACAATCGCACGCTTTTGGAGATGTCATGACAGAATTTAGCGGTCGCACCGTCAACGAGGCCATCGAAACGGGCCTACAAGACCTGGGCCTGACGCCTGACGATGTCGACGTCGAAATCTTGGAAGAGGGGAGGGGGGGAGTCTTTGGCATGGGCGCCAGGTTGGCCCGCGTGCGCCTGACCCCTCGTGGGCAGGACACTGGCATCACCCCCATCGCCGAACAGCCAGAAGCCAAGGCCGCCCCGGCCAATGACCAGCCGCAGCCTACCCCTGCCCCTGACGAAGCCGCAGAAGCGGCAGGCGTCGCCGATCCCCCCCTGGAAACGGCGCGCGACTTCTTGCAGGGCCTGCTCGACCATATGGAACTTCCCGCCACCGTCGAAGCCAGCAAAGAACCGCCCGCCGATGGCGAAGACGAGGAAACCTACTATCTCAACATTGCCGGCGACGACCTCAGCCTGCTCATCGGTCGCCGCGGCGAAACCCTGGACGCCATCCAATACCTGGTGCGACTGGTGGTCAACCAACGCACACACAAATGGCCGCACATCGAAATCGACGTCGAACACTACAAAAAACGCCGCCTGCGCGGTCTACAGCGCCTGGCCGAACAAATGGCCGCCCAGGCCGTCAGCGAACATCGCACCATGGTGCTCGAGGCCATGGCCCCGCGCGACCGCCGCATCATCCACATGACCCTGCGCGACCGCACCGACGTGACCACCAGGAGCATCGGCGAAGGCGACAACCGCAAAGTGACCATCATCCCCACCTGATCCTTGCTGGCAGCCTGGGTCGCGGCCACAACTGAACCGGCCTCCGTGCGTGCGGAGGCCGTTTTTTTGTCCGTTCGCTCTGGCATATAATTGAGGGCGGTCTCCTCCCGTGTCTGCCATCCCCCCCGCCAGCGGCCGGCCTCGCCTGGGCCTCGTCGCCACCCTGCTCTCCACCGCGGCCACCTACCGCGGCGCCGGCATCCACACCTACAGCCGCCAGCTACTGCAACACCTCCCCAGCCAGCAGCCTGCGCTTGCCTACCACGCCTTCGTCAACGACCCCGCCTATCAGCCTCCCCCCGGCATCGACCTGCACCGGACGCCCGCGGCCAGCCAGCGCCCCTTGCTTCGCATCCTCTGGGAGCAGATGGCCCTCCCCCTCGTCGCCCGCCGCCGCCAGATCGACCTGCTCCACGGCCTGGCCTACGCCCTCCCCTTCGCGTCCGGCCTGCCCGGCGTCGTCACCGTCCACGACCTTAGCTTCCTTCTGTTCCCCCACTCGTTTGGGCCGGGCAACCGCTTCTACCTATCCCGTATCACCGCCCTCAGTTGTCGGCGGGCGCGCAAAGTCATCGCCGTCTCGCAGGCCACCGGCCGGGATGTCCAGCGGCTGCTGGGGGTCCCGCCCGAGCGCATCGAAGTCATCTACAATGGCGTAGACGAGAGCTACTTTCCCCGCCCGGCGGCGGACAGCGAAGATTACCGGCTGCGCGCCGGCTGGCCCGACCGTTTTCTGCTCAGCGTCGGCACCCTGGAGCCGCGCAAAAACCACCTCATGCTCATCGCCGCCTACGCCATCTACCGTCGCCTGGCGGCGGCGCCCTTGCCGCTGCTGATCGCCGGCGGCCGGGGCTGGCAATATGATGCCATCTTCGCACGCGTGTCGGCCCTCGGCCTCGATCAGCACGTCCATTTCCTCGGCTTCGCCCCGGCTTCGATGTTGCCCTGGCTCTACAATGCGGCCACCGTTTTCGTCTATCCCTCCCGCTACGAGGGTTTTGGCCTGCCCGTGGCCGAAGCCATGGCCTGCGGCCTGCCGGCCATCACCTCCACCGCCAGCAGCCTGCCCGAAGTGGCCGGCGAGGCGGCGCAAACGGTTGACCCCGACGATGCCGAAGCTCTGGCTGTCGCCATGGCCGCGATCGCCGGCGACGCCGACCGCCGGGCGATGATGCGGGCGGGCGGACTGGTGCAGGCGGGGCGTTTTCGTTGGCCTCTCACCGCGGCCAAGACGGCCGCCTTGTACGCCGCGATCAGCGAGGATCGACATGGCTAAACTGTTCGTGCGTTTTCACAAACAGTTCCTCATCGCTACGGACATCGTCCTGGTCATCCTTTCGTTCTATCTGGCCTGGTACGTTCGCTACCAACTGCAATGGTATCGCAGCGTCGATCCGGCCTCCTACACCAGCTTCGACTTCTACCTGCGGGTCTCGGCGCTGGCGGCGGCGCTCATCTTTGTGGCCTTCAACATCGAGGGGACATACACCCTGCCGCGGGGGACGGGCTTTCTAGACGAATTCTACCGGCTCTTCAACGGCACCACCACCGTCACCATCATCCTCATGGTCGGCAACTATATGTTCCAGCCGGCCTATCATTCGCGCCTGGTCTACGGCATCGGCGGCGTGCTGATCCTGATCTTCACCACCCTCAGCCGCCTTCTCGACCGCGACCTGCTGGCGCGACTGCGGCGCCGGGGCATCGGCGTCAAGCGCGTCCTCCTCGTCGGCGCCGGCGAGACCAGCCGCCGTATCATGCGCGTGCTGCTGGCCAACCGCAACCTGGGCTATGATGTCGTCGGCTTCCTCGACGACGACCCCGAGCGCGGCCAGCGCAACCTGGGGCCATTCACCGGGCTTGGCCCCATCGAAAACCTGCCCCAGACGCTGAACGAGAACCATGTCGATGAGGTCATCATCACCCTACCCTGGCAATATCACCGCCGCATCATCGGCGTCCTCACCCAGTGCGAGCGCCAGGCCGTCCGCGCCCGCGTCGTGCCCGATGTCTTGCAGATGAGCCTCGACCGCGTGGATGTCGAGGTTCTGGATGGCATCCCCCTGCTCGGGGTGAAGTACGTCGCCATCGCCGGTTCCCGTTTCGCCATCAAGCGCGCCATCGACCTGGCGCTGGCAACGCTGCTGACCCTGCTCCTGGCGCCGATCATGGTCATCCTGATCGTGCTGATCAAGCTCGACTCGCCCGGCCCGGCCTTCTTCGTCCACGAACGCGTGGGCAAGAACGGCATCCTCTTCCGCACCTTCAAGTTTCGCTCCATGATCGTCGAAGCCGAAGCCCTGCGCCCGCAACTCGCCGCCCTCAACGAGGCCGACGGGCCGCTGTTCAAGATTCGCGACGACCCGCGCGCCACCCGCGTCGGTCGCTACCTCCGCCGTTTCAGCCTCGACGAACTCCCGCAACTCTTCAATGTCCTGCGCGGCGAAATGAGCCTGGTGGGGCCGCGCCCCGCCCTGCCCGACGAGGTGGCCGCCTACGAATCCTGGCAGCGCAAACGGCTGGAAGTGATGCCCGGCATCACCGGCCTCTGGCAGATTTCCGGCCGTTCGGACCTGGGCTTCGAAGAAATGATGCTGCTTGACATCTACTACGTCGAAAACTGGTCGCCGCTTCTCGACGTCAGCATCATGCTGCGCACCATCCCCAAAGTCCTGCTGCGCCACGGCGCCTACTGACCCCGTCCCGCCCGTCTCCAACCGCGACCTCTCGGCCTTCCCCCTGTTCCCCTGCGCATGGCAACCCCAACCTTCACCCTGACCGCCGACCAGCAAAGCGCCTGCACCGATTTCCTCAGCCGCCTGGTGGCCACCCCCAGCCTTTCGGGCCAGGAAGCCGCCGTCGCTCGGCAAGTAGCGGATGAGATGCGGGCGTGTGGATTCCCCGATGTGCGCTGCGACCGCATCGGCAACATCGTCGGTCGCTACGGCCGGCCTGACGGCCCTATCCTGCTCCTCAACGCCCACATGGACACGGTCGACGTGGCCGACCCCGATGCCTGGCGCCACGATCCCTTTGGCGCCGAAATCCAGAACGGGCAACTCGTTGGTCGCGGCAGCGCCGACATGAAAGGCGCCCTGGCGGCGATGGTGCACGGCGTCGGCCTGCTCTGCCGGAGCGGCGTCGACCTGCCCGGCGAGGTCGTCGTGGCGGCGGTGGTGCAAGAAGAACCCACCGAGGGCATGGCCATGCGCGTCCTTGTCCAAGACGAGGGCCTGCGGCCCGACTGGGTTATCCTCGGTGAACCGACCAACCTACAACTGGCGCGCGGCCAGCGCGGGCGCATGGAACTGCATATCACCGTCTTCGGGCGTTCGGCCCATGCATCGCTGCCCGAGGCGGGCGAAAACGCCCTCGCCAATGCCGCCCGCCTCATCTTCGGCCTCGAACTGCAAAACGCCAGCCTGATGAGCGACCCCGTCCTGGGCAAGGCCACCCTGGCCGTGACCGGGATCGACACCCTGAGCGCCAGCCGCAACGCCATCCCCGACCGCTGCGACCTCATCATCGACCGCCGCCTCACCCTGGGCGAGACCCCAGCCCGGGCCCTGGCCGAGATCGAGGCCGTGATGCAACGCGAACGCGTGCGCGGCAGAGTGGAGGTTGGCGCCTACCGAAGCCTCAGCTACACCGGCTATGAATGCACGGGCCAGGAAGTCTATCCGGCCTGGCTCTTGCCCGCCGACCACCCCCTGCTGCAACAGAGCCTGCTCTCGCTCGAACGCAGCCTGGGGCGACGGCCAACGGTGGGCATCTGGCCCTTTTCGACCGACGGCGTCTACACGATGGGCGAGGCCGGCATCCCCACCCTGGGCTTTGGCCCCGGCGATGCCCGCCTGGCCCACACCGCGAACGAATCCATCCCCCTGGGCGACGTTCACCTGGCGGCCGGCGCCTATGCCGCCCTGACGGTCGATCTGCTTGCCTACCTGGCGCGACGATAACCCTATGACCTTCCTCGCCACTCTCCTGGCCCTGGCCTACCAGGTGGCCGGGCTGCTCCTCACCCTCTACGCCTGTTTTCTCTTCAGCGCCGTCATCCTTTTCTTTCTCAGCCGCCGGCGACACGATTGGCCAGCGGCGGCCCCCTCGCCCACGGCCTGGCCGTCCGTGACCGTGCAACTGCCGATCTTCAACGAGCCGGCCGTGGCGCGACGGGTGGTCGAAGCCGCCGCCGCCCTCGACTACCCGCCTGATCGCTTACAGATCCAGGTGCTCGACGATTCCACCGACCGCACCGCCGCCCTGTTGCCCGGTTGGGTGGCCCGCCTGCGCCGCCAGACCGGTCTGAACATCGCCTATCACCACCGCCGCCAGCGCCAGGGTTACAAGGCCGGGGCGTTGGCGGCCGGCCTGGCCCAGGCTGACGGCGAGTTCATCGCCGTTTTCGACGCCGATTACGCGCCGCCGGCCGACTGGCTGCGCCGCACCGTCCCCGCCCTCTTGGCTCACCCCCAGCTTGCTTTTGTCCAAACGCGCTGGGGCTACCTCAACCGATCGCAGAACGCCCTCACCGCCGCCCAAGCCCTGGCCCTGGATGGCCACTTCGTGGTCGAACAGCAGGCCCGCTCCGCCGCCGGCCTATGGCAGAACTTCAATGGCAGCGGCGGGCTATGGCGTCGAAGCGCCATCGAATCTGCCGGCGGTTGGACGGCCGACACCGTCACCGAGGATTTCGACCTCTCGTACCGCGCCCAGCTGCAGGGTTGGCGCGGCGGCTACATCGACGCCATCGCCGCGCCCGGCGAGGTGCCGCCCACCCTGGGCGGCTACAAACGCCAGCAGCGGCGCTGGGCCAAAGGCGCCTGCCAGACCCTGCGCAAACTGGCGCCCGACCTCTGGCGCAGCCAGGCCCCGGCCTGGCGCCGCCTGTATGCCGGGCTGCACATGGCCGGCTACACGACCCATCTCCTGCTCCTCCTTCTCTTGTGGCTCAGCCTGCCCCTGGCCCTGCTGCCCGACCACCCCTGGCCCCTGCCCATCCCCGGCGGCCTGTCATTGGCCGTCTCGGTGCTGCCCATCCTGCTCTATGCCCTTTCGCAGCAGCGACTGGCCGGCTGGCGCGGGCTGGGCCGGTTGTGGGCCTTGCCCATCCTGGCCCTGATCAACCTCGGCTTCGCCCCCACCCTGGCCGCGGCCGTGATCGAAGGTTTCCGCCGGCGGGGCGGCGTGTTCGAGCGCACACCCAAACACGGCTCGGCGCCGCAATGGGGCGCAATCGAGCGCGGCCCCTGGCGCCAGCTCCTGCCCGAGACCCTTGCCTGTCTGCTTGCCGGCCTGACCCTGGCCGCCATCGCCGCCAACGGGCGTTGGGGGTTGGCCCCCCTGCCTCTGTTCTTCCTGTTCGGCGCCGGCCTGGTATTGAGCCTCGGTTTGCGCGAACAACTGCGGGCGGCGCCGCGCCCGGCCGGCCGCCGCCAGACCCTGGCCGAAGCCATCACGCCGAGCGATTTCTGATCTCACACCTTTTGGGTGTTCTCCTTCAACCGAAACCCACCATGTTGCGACGCCCACTCATCGCCCTCTCCCACAGCAACAGCGCCCGCCGTTTCGTCACTGGCTTCCCCATTGCCCGCAGCGTCGCCCGTCGTTTCGTGGCCGGCGAGACCCAGGCCGACGCCATCGCCGCCGTCAGCCAGCTCAATCGCGACGGCCTGCTGGCCACCACCGACTACCTGGGCGAACATGTGACCGAACGCGAGGCCGCCCTTTCCAACCTGCACGAGTATCTTGCCGTCCTGCAAGCGATGGCCGCCAACCATCTCCACAGCGGCGTCTCGCTCAAGCTCTCGGCCATGGGGCTGCACATCGACGAGGAATTCTGTTACGACAACGTGCGCCAGATCGTCGCTGCGGCGGGCGCGGTTCGCCGCTTCGTTCGCATCGACATGGAGGAATCGGCCCTGGTCGACACCACCCTGGGTCTCTATCGGCGGCTGCGCCGCGACTACGACAACGTCGGCACGGTCGTTCAGGCCTATCTCTTTCGCACCCGGGCCGATGTGGAGACGCTGATCGACGAGGGCATCGCCGATCTGCGGCTGGTTAAGGGCGCCTATGACGAGCCGGCCAGCATCGCCTGGCGCGACCGTCCTTCGATCCAGAGGCAAATGGTCGAACTGGGCAAGCTGATGTTGGCCCCGGAAGCAGTGGCGGGCGGGGCGCGGATGGCCATGGGGTCGCACGATGACGCCGTCTACAACACCCTGGCCGGGTGGGCGGCCGAGCACGGCATCGACCCCCAAAGCTGGGAAATCCAGTTTCTCTACGGCATCCGCCGCGACGAGCAAAAACGCCTGAGTGAAGCCGGGCACCGGATGCGCATCTATGTGCCCTACGGCCAGTCGTGGTACCCCTATTTCATGCGGCGGCTGGCCGAACGCCCCGCCAACCTGGTCTTCTTCTTGCGGGCGTTGGCCGGCGATTGAGAGAAACACAGATGACAGAAGCAAGCCAGCCGTTGTCCGGCAAAACCGCGGTCATCACCGGCTCAGGGCGGGGGATCGGCAGCGCCATCGCCCTGGAACTGGCCCGCATGGGCGCCAATGTGGCCGTCAACTTCTTCCGCAACCGCGGCCCGGCCGAGGCCACCGCCGCTGAGGTGGAGGCGGCGGGCGGCAAGGCCATCGTCGTCAAGGCGCATGTGGGCCGCCGCCAGCAGGTGGAGAGGCTGGTGGCCGAAGCGACGGCGGCCTTTGGCGGCGTGGACATCTTCATCGCCAACGCCGCCTCCGGCGTCCCCCGTCCCCTGCTGGAGCAAGATGAGCGCGAATGGGACTGGACGATGGACATCAACGCTCGTTCGCTGTTCTACGGCGTCAAGGCGGCGGCGCCGGGCATGAAGGCGCGTGGCTGGGGCCGAGTGATCGGCCTCACCTCGATGGGGTCGCGGCGCACCCTGCCCAATTACGGGCTTGTTGGCGTCAGCAAGGCCGCTATCGAGACCCTGATCCGTTATTTCGCCGTCGAACTGGCCCCCTTTGGCATCCGCTGCAATGCCATCTCGCCGGGCATCGTCCTCACCGACGCCCTCCAGCATTTCCCCGGCTGGGAATGGATGGTGGAATCCGCCCGCCAGCGCACCCCCACCGGCCATTTTGTCAGCGCCGAACAGGTGGCGGCTGTGGCTGGCTTTCTCTGCACCGAGGCCGCCGGCGGCATCGTTGGGCAGACGATCATTGTTGATCATGGTTATGAGATTATGCCGTGAAACGTGAGGCGTGAGGAGTGAGCACGCCAATGTGCGAACGGACATTCACAGACCGACTCTTGCCTATCATTACACATGACATAGGGAGATAACATGTCAGGAGATCGCAAAGCACACATTCGCCAGGAACTGGCAGAGGCGCGACGGCTCTTGCTGGAGGCCGCCGCCGCCATCGATGACGAGACGGCCGTCGCCAGCACCGAAAATCCGCAATGGCGGGTGCGCGATATCCTGGCGCACCTGGCAGGCGCCGAGCGCGGGTTGCTGCGCACCGTCGAACGTTTCTTGGCCGGAGCTGAGCTGCCGCCTGCTTTCAGCCTGGACATCTGGAACCAGCGTCAGGTGGACAAACGCCAGCCGTCTGGGGTGGCCGAACTGGTGGCCGAGCTCTCGTCCAGCCGAGAGGAAGCCTGGGCCATGCTCGACCGGCTGTCGGAGCGCGAGATGAATGTCGTTGGCCTGCATCCGGCCGGGCGGCAGACCACCGTCGCTGGGCTGTTCCTCACCATCGCCTATCACGAACTGGATCATGGCAACGAGATCCGCCAGGCCCTGGCTTTGCCCATCACCCAGCAGGCCGACTGGTCGCGGGCGCTGGCCCCACTGGAGGCGCCACATGGCTGAAGCGAGCGAAAGTCCCCGTGCACAGTTGCGCCAACGGCTGCTGCAAAGCCAACAAGCCGTGTTGGCGGTAATGGAGCAGTTGGATGAGGCGGCGGCCGGGGCGCCGGCCAACCCTGGCTGGCGGCGACGCGATGTCCTCGCACATCTGGCCTCAGCCGAAAGCGGACATTGCCAGGTCATCCGGCGTTTGCTGGCCGGCGAGCCGACCCTGATCCCCGGCTTCGTCCTCGATGAGTTCAACAACGCCGAGGTCGAGGCCCGTCGCTGGCGCTCGCTGCCCGAACTGATCGCCGAATACCAGGCCAACCGGGCCGATACCCTGGCCCTGCTCGATACCATCGCCGACGATCAGTGGGCCATTGCCGGCCCCCACCCTGGCGGCTTCGATACCACGGTCGAAGGCGTCTTCCGCGTCATCACCATCCACGAAAAACGCCATTTGCGCGAGTTGCAGGGGTGAGGGGGGCCGTGTTCCGTGTTCCGTTTTTACATCGATATTCGTCCCGAATATCCAATAACCAATACCCAATTACCAATAACCAATTTCCAATTACCACTACTGCCAAAAAAAGTGGTAGGGACGCATTTCTGCGTCCCTACCCATCGCAACGGAGAGTAACCGGCCTGTTTCTGTCGATGGTCGTCCCCCTTCGCCCATCGACGTCCGCAAGCCCGTACCGTTTGGATGCAATTGAAAGCAGCTACAATCCAAGGGGAGGCAACTGCTGGATCGGCTGACAAGGCCAGGTGGCGCCTGTACCAGACGAGTTCCCCCTTCTCGTCCGGCCGCAGCAACTACCTGGCTATCTTCCGTTGACGGGGAGGGGCGCGCGAGGTTACGGTCGTGCCGTAATTTTAAGGTTATGGCCTAGGGGGGTGATCGTTGGGATGAGCTGCCTGAATGGCCGCGATTTGTCTTGGCGGCGCCCCTGCCCTGGTGCTACAATGAGCGACTTGTGTACACGGCGCCCGCTCACCGGAAGTGAAATTACGTCAAGCTATCTTGACAGCAGACACGCGCCCCGCTTATGATCGGCTACCCTCGTGAATTCATACACAAAGGGTGGCGCGCCGGCGCATCGTCGGTATTTCGCCTGCATTGCTGGCATCAATCTGTTGGATCGCATGTGTGTTGCGTGGGAGATCACTGCCAGGCTGATGATCTCAAAGCGATCCATGCAGGTGCATGATCCGGCCATCGATGTCATCGAATTGCATTTGATCGTGGTAGTTCTTCTGCGCATCATCCCAGGAGTAGCCTGAATGAAGCATGTCATCAACGTGACCATCCTGATCATCGTCGCCGCGGCGGTGCTTCTGTTTCTCGTCAACACCGTGCAATGGATGCCTGTCCAGGCAAGTCTCGAGTCCATCGCCATCGACAACCTGTTCAGCCTCCATCTCGATGTCATCGTTGTCCTCTATGCCCTGGTCAACGGCATCTTGCTCTATGCTGTCTTTGTCTTTCGCCGCAAGCGCAACGACGAGAGCGAAGGCGCCTTTTTCCATAGCAGCAGCAAGTTGGAGATCGGTTGGACGGTCGTTCCCCTGATCATCGTCCTCTATTTTGCCTTCTTGGGCGCGACCGTGTTGGGGCAGACGCTGCAGAAGGGCGAGGACGAGCTGGAAGTGAGGGTGACGGCGCAGCAATGGACGTGGAGTTTCGAGTATCCGGAATGGGGCATCGCTTCGACCGAGCTGAACCTGCCTGTGGATCGGCGGGTGCACTTCACGCTGACCTCGACTGATGTCACGCACTCGTTCTGGGTGCCTGAGTTCCGGCTCAAGCAGGACACCGTGCCCGGCCAGGAAAAGAACTTGCGCCTGACCCCGACCCGGATCGGAAACTACAAGGTGCGCTGCGCCGAACTGTGCGGCACCGGCCACGCTGCCATGGAAAGCCCGGTCAATGTCATGTCGGCCGACGATTTCGAGATCTGGCGGCAGAAGCGACTTGGCATTTTTGTCGGCGAAGAGGGCGAGGCGCCGGATGCCGTCGCGCTGGGCAAGCAGGTGGCGACGAGCGCCGGCTGCACGGCCTGCCATTCGCTCGATGGCAGCGCGCTGGTGGGGCCTAGCTGGAAAGGGCTGTTCGGCTCGACCCGCGCCTTCGCCGACGGCTCCTCGGCCCCTGCCGATGACGCCTATCTGCACGAGTCCATCGTCGATCCCGCCGCCAAGATCGTTTCTGGCTTCCAGGATCTGATGCCCAAGAACTTCGGCCAAACGTTGACCGAGGCCGAGATCACGGCTTTGATCGAGTACATCAAGACGCTGCCATAACGCTCCCAGAGGAGAGACAAGATCATGCGTTGGTTTCGCCTTCTACTTGCTTTCATCATCGGCGCCGCCGTGGGGGCAGTGCTGCTCTTGGCCACGCGCGCGTTCGTGGGCTTGCCGTTGCTGTCTGAGTGGCCCTACTACTCTCTGCTTTCGATGGCCGTCTTCTCCGGTTTGGTGGGCCTGATGCTCGGCATCGACCGCCAGCTGGGGTTGCCGCGCGGTCTGGTGGGGATGGCGATCGGCTTCATCCTCGGTTTGGCGCTCACCACCATCATCCGTGCCTTCCTGGGCCTGGAACCGTGGGATGCCGAGTCGGCCTGGGTGATCGCCGCCTTCTTCGCCCCCATTGGCTTCCTGCTGGGCGTCGGCGCCCTCACCGACTGGCTGCGGTGGATCGGCGGTGTGCACACCCCCGAACAGCACGGCCCGCCCGCCCGCAAGCCGGCTTGGTTCCGCTACTTCGGCTTCGACCAAAACCACAAGGTCATCGGCATCCAATACACCATCACCGGCATCCTGGTGATGGGTGTGGGCGGGACGCTGGCGATGATCTTCCGTACCGAGTTGATGTTCGAGAAGCTGCAGTTCCTCCAGCCCGACACCTTCAACACCTTCATCAGCATGCACGGCATCATCATGATCGCCTCGATCCTGTTGGGCGTGGGCGGCATGGCCAACTACCTGGTGCCGCTGATGCTGGGGGCCAACGACATGGCTTATCCGCGGCTCAATGGCTTTGCCTTCTGGATCACTGTGCCCAGCGCCATTCTCATCTTGATGGCCATTTTCTTCGGCGGCTGGGATACGGGCTGGACGGGCTATGCGCCGTTGAGCGTGCGCACGGTCATGGGCATCAACTTCTTCCTGGTCGGCATGTTTTTCTTCGGTTTTTCGTCGATTTTGGGGTCGATCAACCTGATCGTGACGACGCTGAAGATGCGAGCCCCCGGCATGACGCTGTTCCGAATGCCGATCTTCGTCTGGGCCGTCTTCGCCACCTCGCTCATCCAGCTCACGGCCACGCAGTTCATCGGCCTCTCCTTCCTGATGGTGGTGTTGGAGCGCAACCTGGGCATGGGCTTTTTCGAGACCGCCGCCGGCGGCAGCCCCATCCTCTTCCAACACCTGTTTTGGTTCTACTCGCACCCCGCTGTCTACATCTTCATCCTACCCGGCCTCGGCGTGGTGAGCGAACTGCTGCCGGTGTTCTCGCGCAAACCACTGTTTGGCTACAAGTGGATCGCCCTCTCAAGCCTGGCCATCGCCTTGCTGGGTTTTCTGGTCTGGGCGCATCACATGTTCGCCGCCGGTATGGCCGACGCCCTGCGCCTGCCGTTCATGTACACCACCATGCTGGTGGCGGTGCCCACTGGGGTCAAGTTCTTCAGCTGGTTGGGGACGGTGTGGCGCGGGAAGCTGTTCTTCCCCACGCCGATGCTCTTCGTCCTCGCCTCGATCGCCGTCTTCTTGATCGGCGGTCTCACCGGCCCGCCCCTGGCCACGGTACCCACCGACCTCCATCTCCACGACTCGTACTTCGTGGTCGGTCATTTCCATGCCACCATGTTCGGCGGCTTCGTCTTCCCCTTCTTCGCCGCCCTCTACTACTGGTATCCCAAGATCTCAGGCCGGATGTACAACGAGCGCCTGGGCCAGATCCACTTCGGCCTGCAGACGGCAGGGTTCTACATCATGTCGCTGACCATGGCACGCGCCGGTCTGCTGGGGATGCGCCGCCGCATCGTCGACTACGACCCTGATCTGGGTATCCAGAATCTTCACATCATCATGACCATCGCCGGTTTCGCCATCTTCATCGGCGTGATCATCGGCGTCTACAATCTGGTGGTCAGCGCCCGTCGCGGCGAGGCGGCAGCCATGAACCCGTGGGGATCGCGCTCGCCCGAGTGGTTGCTCCCCTCGCCCGTGCCCGAACACAACTACCCCGAACCGTTCGAGGTGGTGGGCGACCCCTATGGCTACGGCCTGCCTGGGTCGGTCTATGTGCGCATGAACGGCGATAGCCATGCCACACACGCGCACACGCCGGCCGCCGCCGCCCTCCCTGCACGCTAGACGAAGCCAAGGAGCCATCAAGCCATGAAGAAACAACCCGAATCCCAAGCCATGAGCAAGCGGCGCCTGCAACGCATCGGCCTCTATGTCCTCGTCGCCCTCATGATCCTGGAAGCGCTTGACTACCTCACCGCCCAACTGACCGGTGGTTCGATCACCATCTTGCTCGTCCTGGCCCTGATCAACGCCGTGCTGATCATCCAGTATTTCATGCACATCGGCGAGCTATTCACCGACGAGGAGCGCCACTGATGACAACCAAAGTGCTTGTAGGCGAGCAGCACCCCACCGGCGAGATCGCGCCCGGCAAGCGTTTTGCCATGAACCGGATGGGGCTGTGGCTGTTCCTGCTGTCCGAAACCTTCCTTTTCGGCGGCATCCTCATCACCCGCTTCTATCTGTGGGGCGCCACCCGCCCGCATCTAGACCAGGTGCTGGGGATGACGGTGACGATCGTCCTCCTCATCAGCAGCTACTTCATGTACCGGGCCGAGACGGCCATCCGCCACGATGATCGCGGCGACTTCCTGCGCAGCATCCTCGTCACCATCTTACTGGGGACGGGCTTTCTGGTGGGGGTGGTCGGGCTAGAGTGGCGGACGGCGCCGGTCAATCTGCACACCGAGGGCAAGGATGCCGTCTACGGCGCGGTGCTGTTCTTCATGACCGGCATGCATGCCTTCCATGTCCTCACAGGCATCATCCTCCTGGCCATCCTGGCCTACCGCGGCTACAAGGGCCATTTCTCATCGCAGAAGTTTTGGGCGGTGGAAGCGGGCGCCATCTATTGGCACTTCGTCGATGTCGTCTGGGTCTTTTTCTACCCGGCCCTCTATCTGATGGGCACGGCCGCCGGCCCGATGCACCACTGATGCCGCCCCCGTCGCACTGCTTTTCGGGCCGCACCGAAGCGGGGTGGCCGGCGGTTGTACCGACTGCCCGCCATTTCGCCTTTTGCGCCCTCGCCGCCACCCTGCCATGACCGACTTCCTGCGCGCCATCTTTGGCGTTTGGGAACTGCGCCCGCTGGTGTTGGCCATCCCCGCGCTTTTCGGCGCCCTCTATCTGCGCGGGTGGCTGTACTTCCGGCGGTTGGAGCACACCCGCCCGCGGCAAAGAGTGCGGGGTGGGGGCCGTAGCGGCGGCCAAGCTGAGGTCTGGCGCCTGCTCTGCTATGGCGGCGGCCTGGCCCTGCTCATCTTCGCCCTCACCTCCGGCCTGGATGCCTACGCCACCCTCTTGCTGTTCGTCCACATGATCCAGCATGAGATTCTGCTGATGTTTGTGCCGGCGCTGTTGTGGTTGGGTAACCCCTTTCCCTTCGTCGTCTGGGGCCTGCCGCGACCCTTGCGACTGCGCACAGCCGCCTTTTTCGCCCGGCCTTCTCCTTTCCGCACCCTCCTGGCTGCGCTCGGCGCCCCGGCCGCATCTCTGCTGACCCTGATCGTGGTGACTTGGGTCTGGCACGACAGCAAGCTATATAACCTCACCCTGGCGAATCGTCTGGTGCACGACCTGGAGCACCTGATGTTTTTTGCCGCCGGGATGCTGTTCTGGTGGCATGTGGTGGGCGCGGCCCCGCATCTCCGCGCCTCCCTGAGCTATCTCCGCCGCGGCCTCTACATCGTCGTCGCCATCCCGCCCACTGTCGCCCTCGGCGCTTCGATTGCCTTTGCCCCCGAACCTCTGTACAGCTATTACACCACCGTCCCGCGTTTGTGGGGGCTTTCGGCCCTGGATGACCAGATGTACGCCGGTGTGATCATGTGGGAGAGCATCATGAACTACATCGTCGCTATCCTGGCGGTGGTGGCGCTGCATCTGCGGGGCGAGGAACAGAAGCCGCCGCTGCCGGCCTCCATCTGGGAGCAGGCGGGCAGCAGTTCGACTCTGCTGGCGCCTGGGTTGGAGACTCGCACCGGCACGGAGGCGGCGGCAAATGGTTAGGAGGGCGGTGGGCCGCAGCCTGATCATCGGCGCCTTGTGCCTGCTGGTCATCCTGATGCCAGCCGCTGGCCCGGCCGCCCGGCCGGCTGTGGCGCATGGCGGGGGCGCGCCACAACTGACGAATGAGCCGGTTGGCCCCTACCTGCTCTCGCTCTGGTCCGACCCTGACCCGGCCGTAGTTGGGGCGCTGCACCTTACCCTGGCCGTGGCCGACGCCGCCTCGGGCGCGCCCGTCACCGCCGCCGAGGTGACCGTGACGGCCCGAAATGGCGCCACCCGGCTGACGGCTCCGGCCAGCCATGAAGGCGCGCTGGTGCCGGAGTTCTACGAGGTCGATTTCGACCTGCCGGCTGCCGGTGAATGGCAATTTGACATAAACATCAGCGGCGAGGCCGGTTCTGGGCAGGCAGGCTTCGCCCTGACAGCGGCGGCCGGGGCGACGAACTGGCTTCTGATCGCCCTGGTGGGGTTGGGGGGAGCGGCGGCAGGGTGGGTGGGGTGGTTGCTGTGGCGGGGCAAGAAGCAACGTGGATGATGGCGCAAGCGATGAGGATTCGACCATCGATCTTGCAGAGGGTCGGTCTTTTCACGTACCATCATCGCGCAAAGGTTGGTTGGCGTCTTGCCGAAGCGTTCGTCTCTGAAGCCCTGATCCCGTCTCATGTCGTCTGAGTCAAGCCGCCCTGATATCCAGCGCTTTCTGCTCGCCTGGTCGGGCTGGGGGGGCACCCACGAGCTGCACGCCAACCCGACCTCGGCACGCTTGGGCCTGCTGCGCTTTCTGCGCGATTTGCAGGTGCGCGAGGTCTTGGCCTGGCCCGCGCCCCAACTGCCCCTCTCCGGCCTCGACGACGCCCTGCGCGATGCCGGTTTCGTCCTGGTCGAAGCCGACCGACAGGCGCCACGGACCGGGCTGGAAACGGGACTGACAGGCGCCGACGCCGGGCTGATCGACACCGGCTCGCTTGTGTTCGAGCCAGGCCCCGGCCGCAGCTGGCTGCCCGCCCTGTTGCCCTGGCGCCACATCGTCATCCTGCCCGCGCACCGCCTGCAGCCCAGTCTGGCTGCCTGGCGGCGGCAGCAGAGCGGCAGAGAACAGGAGACCGGCGGGGCGCTCATCGTCACCGGCCCCAGCATCAGCGCCGACATCGAATTCCATCGTCACCGCGGCGCCTTTGGGCCGCGCTTCTTGCATCTGCTCCTTGTCGATGGCCTGGGGGAGTGAGGGGTGAAACGTGAGGCGTGAGGGGTGAGGCGCGAGGGGCGCATGGAGGCGTGGGCAGCAGATGCAAAGCAGAATCCGCCTTCATTCGCGCCCCGCGCCTGTTGCGAAGCGATGGGAAATTGCCAGGATTGGGGGCAAAGTGATATAGAATAGGCATCGAGCATCCTTCGTTTTGGGACAAGAGTGAAAATGGACCTGCTGACGACGGCTCCCGGCATCTTTCAGGCTTACTTTCGCGAGAACAGACTGCGCGCCCCCGGCCAGGGCGATCTCGAGGACGATGCCGCCCTGGCTCTGCATCTGCTGA
The DNA here is from genome assembly GCA_964460135.1 of uncultured Caldilineales bacterium. Lineage (GTDB taxonomy): Bacteria > Chloroflexota > Anaerolineae > J102 > J102 > SSF26. The sequence goes on from CAYWPZ010000025.1 coordinate 18,017, forward strand.
CCTTTCTGGGCAACTACCAACGGCACGAGGGCTACTGGCCTGATCGCGACCTGCACAAGACCATGCGCAACACCTGCCACGCCCTCGACGCCCTGCACCTCCTCAACCTGCCCGCCCCCACCCAAGAGGCAGTGGCGAGCGGCGTCGCCTGGTTGGTCAATCTCACGTCTGATGAGGCGCCAGGCGGGAATGACGAGGAAATGGACTCGCCTCGCTGGCATCCCAGCCGTTTCAAAACCTTGACCTGGTTGGCTGGTTTCGACGATGCCGCCGTCCAGTCAGATTTTCAGCGCCTGGCTCAGCATGTCGACCGCAGCGGCTATCTGCGCAATGTCCTTCACCGCCATCTGCTGGCCACTCTCATCTTCCTCGACACCCTCTTCTATCTCGGCCAGAGCCGGCCGCTGCCCGACCTGTGGCGCCAGGCCCAGGAGCGCGCCCTGGGCGCCATCCGCCGCGAGCTGGCTGTCTGGCGCGAAAACCCCAGCACGGCCGAACCGTTTGTCTCGGCTCAGGAACTCAGCTATGCCCTGGACGTCCTCCTGGCCTACGGCGACCTCTCGCTGAGCGATGCCCTGGTCGAAGAGATCCGCCGCAGCCTGGTGGCCGAACTCGACATCAACGACGAAAGCAAGCTCCTGAAAGAGGAGGCCCTCTACTGCTGCATCCAACTCAGCCGGCATTTCGGCCAGCACCCCGACACCCAACGCCTGCTAGGGCGGCTGCGCACAACCCTTCTGCGCGGCTACCAGAGCGGAAGCCAGGGTGTGGCCATGCAGGAATTCCCCTTTCACGCCCTCGTCCTGCGCCTGCTCGTCGCCCATCACGATGTTCGCCTGAACAGCGCCATCTTCAACCAACTCATCCGCACCTACACCGAACAATCGCGCTCGGTGCAACAGGCTCGCGATGCCGAGATCAAGGCCGACTTGCGCCAGCTTCTCAAACAGTACCTGGTGGCGGTGGACATCAAAGGCTTGCAGGAACTGGGCGGCGGCATGAAGGCAGAGAAGGTCTACGCCGTCGAGTTCGAGGTGGCCCTGAGCCTGCCTGATGAACGTCAGGACGCCGCCCCCGTCTGGTCGGATGGCCAGAAGTTGGTGGTCAAGACGGCGCCCTACGAAGACCTGCAGCGCTCCATCGACCAATATCGCTCCCTGCCGCCCGGCATCCGCTCGCTCTTCGCCGCCCAGGCGCACGAACCCTACATCGTCGAGACCAGGCGCGGGACGGCCGGCTACTTGATCATGCAGGACCTCTTGCACATGCCGACCCTGGCGGCGGTGCTGGACGACCTCGATGCCTCGAAATTGACGGCGCCCCAGGAACGCTCGCTGACCTCGGTCGTCTCATACGTGGCCGAGTCGTTGCATCGCATCCATCGCGAGGAGCGGATCGTCGGCGACGACTATGCCGGCGACCAAATCGCCCGCCTCTATCTGGCCCCGCTCGAAGAAAAAACCATCCTGCTTGGCAAGCAGTACCCGCGGCTCAAACCTGAACTACGCGGGCTGAGGTTCAACGGGCGCAGCTTCAGGTCGCTGCACTACTACATGGACGTCCTCCAGAGCCGCGCCAACCGGCTCAACCCCACCTGTCTTGGCCTGGTGCATGGCGATTGCCACTCGCGCAACATCATGCTCGATCGTCTCAGCGGCCGGGTCATGTTCATCGACCTCGATCGCAGCAGCCGCTCGGGCGACTATATCGACGATTTCGCCCTCCTGCTCGAAGATGTCTGCGTTTTTCGTTACCTCAACGACGGCAAGGGCAACAGCGTGCTGCGCAACGGCGACGTGTCGCATCAGCCTGGCGCCGGCTGGCGCCTCGGCCGCATACTGCTTCCCGAGCCGTTCGTCCATCGTTTTCAGCAATCGCTGCTCGGCCACCTTTCTGGCTTTGCCCAAACCATGCACGGCGACGACAACTGGCGGCCACGGCTGTGGCTGGCCACAGCCGTCCGCCTGGTGGGGCTGGCCGCCGTCGTCGCCGATCTGCACACGGCCGTCGTCCTCTACGCCGAGGCCGCCCGGCTGCTCGACACCCTCTGCGCCAGCCTGGTCCGCAGCGAGCCGTTGCCTCGGCTTCTCTTTGGCGCTGTCACCGACGCCGGCGACAGCCCCGCCGCCCTTGATTCGACCCATAGCGAGCGCGAGGCCAAATTGGTGCAACTGCTGCAACAAGCCTTCCCGGCCCTGACCATCCGCCCGACCGGGCAGCGTTACGAATTCCGCGCCGCCGATGCTCAGCTCTGCGCCGTCCTCATGACCATCGAACGCGTCTGGCGACTGTCCCTCACCGCCGCCCCCGACCTCCTGAAGGCCATCGCCCCCGATGTCAGACCTCACCGCTCTGGGGCTTTGCAGTCCAGAGTCGAACTTCCCTCTGACCTCGACGGCGCCTTCACCCTCGCCGCCGCCTGCCTGCGCCAAACGCTGGGATGATGCCATGACCACGAGCGAGCGTTTCACCGCCGATTTTCGGGCCGATGAACTGGCGTTGATCACCGACCTGGCCCGCCGCGGCCTGTCGATGGCCTTTGTGGGCGTGGCCGGCATCGGCAAATCCAACCTGCTCAGCGCCCTCCGTCTACGTCACGCCGCCCTGCCTTCGCCGGCCGGCTCGCTCAGCCTGCGCCTCATCGTCCTCGACGGCAACAACTGGGATGGCACTCCGGCCGGGTTCTGGCGGCTCGCCCGGCAAGAAACCGAACAAAGCCTGGGCGTCAGCGCCAACATCCTCCCCCTGGCCACCGACCCCGGCGACCGCAACAACCTCATCGTGCGCAGCCTGGTGGGCAATGCCAGCCGCCAGGCGCAGCAGCGCCTGCTGTTCGTGCTCGACGACGCCGACCGCTTGCTCCAGAATGGCCCGCTCGACCTCCTGGGCCAACTGCGTACCCTGCGCGACGAGAACCGAGACAGCTTCAGCTACCTGCTCTTCACCAAGAAACTGCCGCATCGTTTGGGCGTAGCGCTCAACCTGCGCACCGACAGCAAATTCTACGAACTTTTCAGCAGCCGCATCTACGCCCTGCGCCCCTACCAGCAGACCGAAGCCCGCCAGATGCTGCTCTATCTCAACGGCGTCAGCGATCGCCCCCTGCGAGCATCAGCGCTGGCCACCATCCTCTTCCTTGCCGGCGGCCATGCCATGTTGCTCAAACACCTGCACGAGTTGTGGCTGGAGCAACCGCCAACCGAGGAGGGCGTCCTGGCGGCAGTCGTCGGCCATCCCGACATCGCCGACGTCTGCCGGCGCGTGTTTCGTTCACTGCACACACACGAACAAGATGTGCTGCGAAAATTGACCCGCGGCCGGCCCTTGGCCCCCGCCGACGCCCCCGCCATGACCATGCTGCAAAAGCGCGGCCTGCTGGTCGGGGCCAGAAACCAGTGTTTCAGCCCGGTGCTCGAACGCTTTGTGCACGATCTGCCATAACACCAAGCTCTCTGCTTCCGCCCATGTTTCACATCATCCCCGAAGGCGAGCAAGTCGTCATCTACCAATTGGGCCGCTTCCACCGCATCGCCGGCCCTGGTCTGGTCAGTCTGGCCCCCAAGCTCGACCGCATGCACCACACCCTGGACACGCGTGAGCAGCAACGCCAGATCTCGGTCAAGGTCAACACCAACGGCGTCCCCCTCGACCTGGGCTTGCACTACCGCGCTTCGCTCGACATCCGCTGGTGCGTCGCCAGCCGCGACGAACAGGCCCGACTGGTGGCGCTGGACGATTGGCAACGCGAGCAGCAGCGCGACGATAGCGCCTTCCATGTCGTCGTGCAGGCGGTCAAGGCCTATGAACGCGCCCACCCCGTCCCGGCCGAGGCCGACTTCCTGACCAAATTGGCGCACATCCTCCCCGGCTCCGAGGCCAACGTCGAAGTCATGGCCGTCATCCGCACCAACCTGGCGGCCGAGCTGCGCAAACTCGGCTTTCGCGTCAACCTTGATGCCCCGCTCTACCTGACCATCGAACGCCTGCCCGAACGCCTGGTCGAGGCCCTCGACCGCGCCCGCGCCGACCGCGTGGACTACGAACGGCGCAAGCGCATCTGGCAGGACATGCTCACCTACATCGGCGAGATGCCGCCCCACCTGCAGGCTCACATGCTGGCGGTGGCCGAACAATTGCAGCCGCCGCCGCTCAACATCCCCGCCGGCGACACCTCGGCCCAGGTCAATGCCAAATTCGGGCCGGGCAACGAGCAGGAATTCGAGGTGGAGATGCAGCGTCGCCCGCCAGCAGCGGCGCCAGAGGGTCGCCGGGCCGCCGCTCCCCCGCCGGCGGCGTCCCCCACCGCCTCCCCCGCCCCCCCGCCCGCCCCGGCTGCGCCCGTCGAACCGCTGCTCAGCGAGGATGACGTGGCCCAGCTCAAACCCGTGCCCGTGCGCAGCAAGCAACTCGACCGCGCCGGCTGAGCGCCCTCCCGCCCCATCCCAAACCTTCAGGAGACCTCCATCCCCATGACCACCCTTGCCGATTTCTCGACCGAACAAGCCCAACTACTCACCGAAACACCCTTTGCCGTCGGCATGGCGGTGATGGCGGCCGGCAGGAGCGGGCTGGGTACGGTCAAAGAAGCTGCCGCCGTGACTACCTCGGTCCTGGCCGGACGCCAGACCTACGCCAACGACGCCCTCATCCAGACCCTGATCTCATCCCTGGAAGCTCAGGTCAAAGCGGACCGGGCGGCGGCCCAACGCCTGATGAATCCCTTCGAGAACACCGCCCCCGACCAGTTCCTCCCCGCCGCCCTCGACCGTTGCCGCCAGGTGGCAGAACTATTGGCCGCCAAAGCCAGCGCCGAGGAGAGCGCCCACTTCAAACAGTGGCTTCGGGCCATCGCCGACAAGGTGGCCGGGGCCGCCAAAGAAGGCGATTTCCTGGGCATCGGCGGCGTACGCGTCAGCGAGGCCGAAGCAGACGCCATGCGGCAGATCGGCGAGGCCCTCGGTTGATCGCTCCACCAGCAGCCGTTCGCACGCCGGCGCGCTCATCCCGCCGCCTGCCATGACCTCCCCCTCCCTCGCCGCCCCACCATCCACCTGGCCCGACGAACTGGCGGCGTTGGATGCCGCCTGGTCGGGCGGCGACGGCGCCGGGGCCGACGACGTCCTGGCCCAGCTGAGCCACTGGCGGCAGCGGCTGGGTCGGCCCGAACAGCCGGGCGAGGAATGGCTGGATGTGGTCTCGGCCGCGGGCGAGCCGCTGGGGCGGGCGGCGCCGCGCTGGTTCTGCCACCTGACCGGGCTGCGGCATCGCGTCGTCCATTGTTTTCTCACCACCCCGCAGAATCTGCTGCTGCTGCAACTGCGCAGCCACGACAAGGCCGAATGGCCGTCGTTATTCGACACCACCGTAGGCGGCCATGTCAAGGCCGGGCAGGGCTGGCGCCAGGGCGCCCTCAACGAGATCGAAGAGGAGATCGGGCTGCCGGCAAGCGCCCCCGAACGCTGGCTGAAGGACGGTCGGCTGGTCGAGGCCGGCCCAGCCTACGAACGCTATGGCGTCGGCCAGGTTCACCAGGGCAGCGCTCTGATGATGCGCAACCGCCAAGTCAACCAGATCTTCGGCGGCCAGCTGACCGACTGGGGCCTGAGCCATCTCCATTTTGGCGATGGCGAGCTGGCGGGGGCTTTTCTGTGCCGGCCGGAGGAAGCGCGACGGATGCTGGAGGCCGAGTTCATGATTGCGCCCGGCCTCCGCCACGCTTTCTGGCGCTGGTGGGAATGGCGGGCCGGGGGCTAGATCGGCGGCCAGGGGTGGTTGCGACGGGCGGGGTCGGGCCGGGGGAAGCGGCGCTCGCTCAAGAGCCGGCGTAGCCGCTGGCCGAGGGCTTTCATCTCTTCGGGGCTGAGCAGCAGCGCCAGGTTGTCGTGCAGACGCCGGCCCGCTGCCAGCTGTGATTCCAGGGCGCAAAGGTCATCGCCCAAGACGGCAGGGATCGGCTCGCCGGCGAAGTCCCAGATCACGGTGCGCAGTTTGGGTTCGGCATGAAAACAGATGCCGTGGTCGATCGACCACACGTGCTCGTGGGCGTCCACCAGGCAGTGGCCGGCTTTGCGGTCGGCGTTGTTGATCACGGCATCGAAGAGGGCGATGCGCCGGTAATCGTCGGCGTGGTCGGGGAAGACGTTGAAGTAGTGCAGTTCCGGGTCGCTATCGATGAAGACCTGCAGGCTGCCGGGGCCGTAAGGCCCGTCACGCAGCACGGTGGGCGGGACGAGTTGCCAGCCCAGGGCCTCGGACACCAGCCAGGCGGCATATTCGCGCCGATAGAGGCTGCCGGCCGGGAAATCCCACAGCGGTCGCTCCCCGCGCCGTGGTTTGTAGATGGCGAGTATGTGGGCGGCGGGCTGGCCGACCTCGAACAGGAGGGCGTAGTTCGAGCTCCAGGGAATGGCGCCGAGCGGCTTCATCTCACCCTGGCGCAGCAGTTGCAGGGCCTGGGGGATGGCGATGGCCTCGCTTGCCTGTCCCTCGTCGTCGCCGTTCATTGCCGATATTGCTTGCCGTGGCCGTTGGATTTGGGGCAGAAATGGCCGGCCGGGTCCAGCGGCTGGCCGCACAGCGGGCAGGTCGGACGCCCGCCGGCGATGACATCGAGGGCATGGAGGGCAAAGGCCCGCGCGTGTTCGCGCTCGATAGTGAAGCGTCCGACCTCGGCTGTTTCGCCCGGCTCGACCAGCTCCTGCACGACGATGATGATGCGATCTTCGTCATCGTCGTACCCCACGCCCATCTGCGCGATCCGCCAGACCGGGATCACTGGCTGGATGAGGTCGAAGGCGATGTCATCTTCGGGGTCGCCGGTGGGCCGCTCGAAGGCCTCGGCGATCTGGTCGAGCAGCCCCAACAGCCCCTCGCTCAGCGCACCCATCTGTTCCTTTTCGCAGATCATCGAGACGAACTCGATCCCGCGACCTGCCTGCAAGAAAAAGGTGCGTTGGCCCGGATCGCCGATGGCGGCGACGGTGAAGTGATCGGCAGGGTCGAAATCGAAGGTGAAGGTTGCCATAGGTGGGGTGGGGGGGCGAGAGGAAAAGGATGGACTCTGCTGCTGGCGGCGGTGAAGGGGCGCCAGCGGCTTTGCTCCTAGGCGGGCGGCGCCGGCGGCGGCTCCAGGTCGCCGGTGTCGTTGATCCGCAAGATGCGCGGGGCGCGGGGGTCGAAGCGAACGATGCTGACCGAGCCAGGGCCGATTTCCAGCCGCTGGAAAAGGTCGAGCGGGGCGCCCAGAAAGGCGCTCAGGGCGGCGCGGATGGGGTCGGCATGGGAACAGACGAGGATGCTCTGATCCGGGTGGGCGGCGGCGATCTCGTGCAGGGTCTCGACCGCGCGTTGTTGCATCTCGCGCAGGGTGCCGCCGCCGGGGAACCGAACCAGGCTGGGCGCGGCCCGAACCAGCTTCCAGAGGTCGGTCTCGACCAGTTCATCGACTAGCCGGCCCTGCCACTCGCCGTAGTCGCTTTCCAGCAGGCCCTCATGGGCGATGACCGGCAGCCGGAACGCTTCGGCCAGGAGGACGGCGGTTTCATGGCAGCGGTCGAGCGGGGAACTGTAGACGGCCGCGATCGGCCAGCCGGCCAGCCGTTGGGCCAGGCGCTTTGCCTGCTCCCGTCCGGTCTCGTTGAGATGAATGCCGGCGAGCCGTCCGGCCAGCCGTCGGGCGCGGATGAAGTCGTTTTCGCCATGACGGACGAGGAGGAGGTGCGTGGGCATGCGTGTTTGGTTAGTGGTTATTGGTGATTGGCAGGTGTGAGGCGGTGGCGCCCGGCGCCCGGAACCCGGCACCCGGAACCCTCACAGCCCGCGCATCAGTCGCTCGATACGTTCCACGGCCCGCGCCAGGTCGGACATGGCGGTGGCGATGGAGAAGCGGACATGCCCCTCGCCCGAGCGTCCGAACTCGACGCCGGGTGTGCAGGCAATGTCGGCTTTTTCCAGCAGGATGTCGGCGATGGTCATCGAATCTTGCCCCAGGCCGGGGAAGCGGACGAAGAGATAGAAGGCGCCCTGCGGTGGGTCGCATTCGACGCCAGGGATGGCGTTGAGCGCCGACACCATGAAATCCCGCCGCTGTTTGTAGGCCAGGCGCATCGCCTCCACCTCGTCCTGCGGGCCGCTCAGGGCGGCGGCGCCGGCGGCCATGGTGAACGAGGCCGCCGAGGTGACGGTCTGGCTCTGCAGGTTGGCGGCCAGATCGATGATTTTTTTGGGGCCGGCCGCCCAGCCTAGGCGCCAGCCGGTCATGGCAAAGGCTTTGGAGTGGCCGTTGAGGGTGATGGTGCGTTCGGCCATGCCGGGCAGCGCCGCCAGGCAGATGTGCTCGCCCTCGAAGATCAGTTTCTCGTACATCTCGTCTGAGAGTACGTAGAGGTCGTGGGCGATGGCGGCCTGGCGGATGGCCTCGGCTTCGGCGCGGGTGATGACCCGGCCGGTGGGGTTGTTGGGCGAGTTGACGAGGATGGCTTTGGTGCGAGCGGTGATGTGGGCGGCGATGATTTCGGGCCTGATCGCAAAGCCGTCGGCAGCCGATAGGGGGACGGTGACGGGAACCGCGCCCACGAGGACGGTCATGGGCACATACGAGACCCAGTAGGGCTCGAAGATGATGATTTCATCGCCCGGGTTGGCAATACTGGCCAGGACGGCGTAGATGAGGAACTTGCCGCCCGGCCCGGCCAAGACCTGGGTGTTGGCATCGACGCTCAGGCAGTTATCCCTGGCCAGTTTGGCGGCGATGGCCTTGCGCAGGGCGGGCGTCCCACGCGAGGCGGGGTAGTGGGTGTCGCCGGCGTCGATGGCGTCCAGGGCGGCCTGGGTGATGTGGTGGGGCGTCTCGAAATCGGGGTCGCCGCCCGCCAGCGAGATCACGTCTCGTCCGGCAGCCTTGAGGGCCTTGGCTTTGTCGTTGATGGCGATGGTGGCAGAGGCGGGGATGCCGAGGAGCAGGTTGGAGAGGGGTTTCATGGCGGGTGAACTATACGTGGGGTGAGTCGTCCAGGTGCGAACGGCAGGCGCTGCGCCCGCGGCCGCGGGGTAGGCGTTGGGCGGGGTGGGTGTTGGGCGGGGTGAGCGCGCCCAGGTGCGGCTGATCGGCCGCAAGCGTGGCGAACGGACAAGGGCTATTGTAAGCGCGAAGCGGGTCAGAGCGAAAGCGTCCCCGGCGGAGAGCGTGTCAAGGGCAGGCGCCGGCATGGCTACATGCGCCTGCCAGGGTCGCCTGCAAGATGGCGACATCTTGCGAAAGCTGGAATTGCTCCAGGGCGTGGGTGATCTCGGCCTGCCAGTTGGCGGTGGTGACGACGCCGTGCGTCAGGCTGCCCACCAGCGCATCGGCGGCCCAGTCCGACATGGCCTCCTGCTGGTAGGGGCTGTAACGGCGGCGGTCGGCGTCGCGGCGGGCCGGGATCGAACCGGCGATCGAGTTGTAGGCATCCTGCCCGGCTTTGGAGCCGGCGAGCCTCAGCCAGGCCACGGCGGCGGCGCGATGGGGAGCGCCCACAGGCAGGACGAAGCCGTCGACCAGGAACTGGAAGGCGCCATCTGTGCCTGGCGCCGGCCGCCAGGCGTAGTCTTCGCCCGGCCTCAGACCCTGGCGGCGGAAGAAGCCGTCGGCCCAATCGCCCATGACCAGGAAGGCGGCCTGGCCGTCGCTCAGGCGCTGGGCCGCTTGCTCCCAGGTCAGGCCGGCGGCGTCGGCGTTGCTGAAGGTCAGCAGGGCGGCGAACTGCTCGATGGCGGCCGTCACTTCGGGGGCGTTCCAGTCGGTGGCGCCGGTCCACAGCCCGGCGTAGGCGGCAGGGCCAAGCGCGGCCAGGAGGAGGGTCTCGAAGAGATGGGTGGCGGTCCACGGCTCGGCCAGGGCCAGCGGCGCCTCCATCCCCGCCGCTTTTAGGGCCGCGAGTGCAGCCAGGAATTCGGCCTGGGTGGTGGGCGGGGCGATGCCGTTCTGGGCCAACGGCCGCGGGTGGTACCACAGCACATTGGTGCGATGGATGGCGAGCGGCGCGGCGTAGAGGTTGCCCCCGCGTCTGAGCAGCGGCAGCAGCTGCGATGGCAGCGCCTCTGACCACCCGTATTGCGCAAACAGAAAATCGACCGGTTCCAACAGGCCGGCGTCGGCGTAGGGTGTCATCTCCTG
>CAYWPZ010000026.1:0-27338 GCA_964460135.1 uncultured Caldilineales bacterium
TTGCGGTAGATCAACCGCCACTCCAGCAGCCAATCCATGAGGACGCGGTCGCTGGGATGGGTTTCCTGGCTGAAGTTGCCGATGATCAGCAGACCGCCCGGGGCCAGTAGGCCGTGGCAATCCTCGATCAGTCGGGCGGCTTGTTCGGCGTTCAGATAGTCGAACAGCCCGGCAGCGTAGATGAGGTCGTAGGGTTGGGCCGGGCGGTTGGGGCCGGCGGCAAAGCGCAGGGCGTTGTCGCGCACGAACTGCACGCGGCCGTCCAGCCGGGCCAGTTGCTGCCGGGCATGAGAGAGCGCGGCGGGGTCGAGGTCGAGGCAGGTCGCCTCGACCAGATCGAATAACCCGGGCTGCGCGGCCAGCAGTGCCAACTCCCGCGCCGGCCCGCTGCCCAGGCTGAGCACTCGCAGCGGCCGCCCCCTCGCCCGCTCCCTGATCTCGAGCTCCAGCTTGTCCACCAACCAGAGCAGACGGTTGCGCACGGCCTGGGCGGGACGGGCGTGCAGGTAGTAGTCGTCGAAGATCAGGCTGGGCAGATCGTTCCCAGTCGGGCGGCAGTCATAGATGATCTCGATGGTCTCGAAGTCGCCGGCATAGCCGCGCGGCTTGCGGAAGGCGTGGTCGAAGAACGGACCGCCGGCCGACCAGTCGCGGATGGGCGGGACGACTTGCCGGCGCACGGCCTCGATCTCGGCCTGAGCCGGTTGGCCGCCGAGAAATTCGTCGATGGCGCCGCCCAGCGCGTGCATGGCGGCCAGCATGGCCGGGCGGCGCCGGTCAATCACGGCGCTGGCGCCGTCCGGCCCCGCCTGGGCGCATTCGGCCTCGATGCGACGGACGAGGTCGGCGACGCGGGCGTGGGCGGCGCTGAGCCGTTGTCGGGCGGCGGAGGATGGCGCAGTATTTGGGCTGTCTGCATTGGATGGTTGGAAGATCACCTGATTGACTCTCCTCTCATCGTCAGATATACTCAGGATTGAAGCGTGACGTTGAGATCGATGTAGCATCACGCTTACGATGGCTTCGTGAGGAAAAAAACATGTATTCAGTTGACACTGTCGAATTCGAGGCGCCGAACACCTTGACGCTGCCGCCCGCTATCGCCCATCGCTTTCGCCCGGCCGATCGTTTCGTTGTCTGGATGGAAGGCGATACCTTGCACCTGAAGCGAATGTTCGCCCCCTCGCCCACGGAATTGGTGGCCGAAGCGCCGGAGGGCGAACCGCCTTCGCTGAGCCAATTCAACGCGATCGGGCCTGCGCTGGGGTGGCAACGTCGTAGCCAGTGAAAGCAATGCGCCCCATTCTCGATACCCACCTATGGGTGTCGGGGGTGTTTGCTTTGCGGGTTCCGAACCAACGAGAAAGCCAGTTCATGCCAAACCTCCTTGACTTGTAACTTGTGAATGGCTAGAATGCTTGCCAGGAGGTCGCCCTGAAAAGGTGTTGGTCGTCCCTTGCGACAGGGATGACGTCGACTTCTGACAGCCGATCGATGGAGAGTACAACCATGACAATCAGCGCCCGCATGAGCAAGGAAGTCAAGACCGCCACTCCTACCGAGGGCGCTGTTCTTGCTGCACTGCATAAGCTTCCAGCCAACTATCTGGCCGAAGTGTTGCGTTACATCGAGTTCCTGGAATATAAGATCAATATGGCGGGCGTCGATGTTGATGAAGATGCGGCGCTATGGACGGCGGTCCAAGCCAACCTGGAATTCAAACGCTTGCACCCTGACGAAGGCCTGGAAATCTACGAGACCGGGGATGCTTTTCTTGAAGCTGTAAAGGATCTTTGATGGCCTACCGGATTGCATTTTCTCGGGCAGTGCGGCGACAGATTGCAGGCTTGCCGGGCTATGTCAAAGCCGTGGCCAAGCAAGAGATCGCAGCACTGAGCCTCGATCCACGACCGCCTGGGAGCAAGGAACTGGCGGGGCATCCTGATTACTTCCGTTTGTGGCTGGGTGCGGATTACCGTCTGGTCTGGCAAGTGTTCGATGATGAGCAGACGGTCGAGATCGGGTATGTTGGCCCGAAAACGCCTGACCTGTACGAGCGTCTTGAGCTGGGTCGGCCGAGCGATTGATGGGGTAAGCGGGGGATCGGCATATCTGCTGGCCGACGATGACAAAAGATCTCTGCATGGCCGCAGGGTCGGCAAGCATCTGACCCGCATCCGCCAGCCGAATGATCTCTTGATAAGCCTGCTCGCTGGCGCTGGCTGAGCACACCAGGAAGCCGCGTGGTTTGTGAAAGCTGAGTCTGGAGCAACCGACTAGCCGGACCACACCTTGCTCGGCCAGCGGCAGCGCCGCGCGGCTGCCCATGCCCACCACCTGGTCGCGGGCTTGGCGGTACACGTCGTAATCGGCGCTGGTGAGGTTGGCGATCAGGGTGGGGGGGCGGGGGTCATTGCGGCGATCCGTGGTTGAGATTGGATGAACAAAGCCAAAAGAACTGGCGTCAGGGCATCTCGGAAAACTTTGGGGCGTGATTGAGAAATCATCATGACCTCCAGGAGTAGAAAGGGGCGGTCAGATCCACTACTAAAAGAGCCCCTCCCCTCACCTCCCGCTTGCACGAACCCTGACCTCCCCCTCCCTCCACCCTCGCAAACACCCCCCACACACCAACCACGAACTCCCATCCCCCTCCTCCCCCTCCACACCCCCCAGCCCCACCGCCTGCGCCGAACTCAGCAGCCACCCCTCCCCGCGGCCCAGGCGGGCGCAGCACAGATCGCAACGCGCCGTATCCGCCGGGCGATGGCGCCACCAGGTCCGCGCCCGCCGCCGCGCCCGCGCCCAACGACACATCAAGGCCAGCCTTCGCCATCGGGCCGGTCGCCATTGCCGTCGTTGCCAATGCGCCAACCGCATCATCGTTCGCCTTGTGCAAGGGGTGTACAGAGTACCGCGTCATTTGACATTCAGAAGCGTGAGCGTATACTTTATCCGTGAGCAGCCTCACAATCCTGCACCTAGTGTAGCCGACTTCCCCAACCAAAAACTGCATCAAAACTGCACCAAAACTACAGATCGCCACATCCTTTGACGATGGCTGATAGACCAGAGACGATGGACGAATCGGTCTGCTTGGAGAAAGGACTCGCCATCTTCCATCGTCAGAAACAACCCGATGTTTCCAGAGTGACCAGGGTTTAGGGTCGAGGAAGCAAAGAAGTGGCTTACGACGACACCGGCACCGGCAAAGCCTTTACCAAGCGCATCCAGGCTGCCTTGCGGGCCTATCGCCGCGATGAAGCCCTGGCGGCGATGGAGGATGTGCGCGGGCTGCGCCTCGTCCAGGCAGCCCACCGCCGCCGGCCGGCGCAGGGATGGGCCGGCGCCATCCGGGTTGCGCTCGATGACGCCCTCCAGCGCCTGGCCGCCAGCGACCATCGGGCCGCTGACCTCCTGCGGCGACACTACCTGCACGACGAGCCAACCATCCAACTCAGCCTCAGCCTGGGCTACTCCGAAAGCTCGATCTTTCAGCATCTGCGCGAGGCCGCCTCGCGCCTGGCTCAGCTCATGCTCGAGGCCGAAGAACAGCTGGGGCGGCGTGGGCCGGTGGGGGAAGCCCAGCGCACGGCCCTCGACGCCCTCCCTCCGCCCACTTTCTCGCGCCTCTTTGGGGTGGAAGACAAGCTGGCGCAACTGATGGCTTTTCTGGCCGCCGAGGCGGCGCCGTGGCTGGTGGCTGTGGATGGCATGGGCGGCATCGGCAAGACCGCCCTCGCCCGCGCCGCCGCCGAGGGAACGGTGCTCGACGGCCCCTTTCAGCGCCTCGCCTGGATCACCGCCCAGCAACACAGCTTCGACTGGGGACGGCTGGAAGAACCCGATCGCCCGGCCCTGACCTACACTGCTTTCCTCGACCAGTTGACTCAGGCCCTGCATCTCGATGCCCGTATGAATCTGAGCGAGCACGACCAGGAACAGCGCCTGCGCCAGACCCTGGCCGCCTGCCCCACCCTGCTGGTGGTGGACAACCTGGAGACCGCCGCCGACCTCCACGCCCTGGCCGAGGGGCTGAACCGCCTGGCCCGGCCCAGCAAAGTCCTGCTCACCACTCGCCATCGCCTCAGCAGCTTTGACCCGGTCGCCTCGATTACCGTGCGTGAGTTGCTGCCGACCGCGGCCATTGCCTTCCTGCGCCACCACAGCCACGAGCGCAACATCCCCGCCCTGCTCGGCGCTACAGAAGATGACCTGCTGCGCATCGTCCATGTGACTGACGGCAACCCCCTGGCCATCAAACTGGTGGCCGGCCAGGCCCAGACCCTGCCGCTGACCCGCATTCTCGACGACCTCGCCTCGGTTCGGCCCGACGCCCACGACTTCTACCGCTTCCTCTTCCGCTACTCCTGGGAACGCCTCTCCGCCCCCGCCCAACACCTGCTGCTGCACATGCCGCTGCTGGATGCCCGCGGCGCCAGTTGGGACGACCTGGCCGCCGTCAGCGGCGTCGCCCTCGATGGCCACTTCCGTGACGCCCTCCAGGAACTGGTCGATTTCTCACTCGTCAACGTTGGCTGGATGCAGGGCCATCTGCTCTACAGCATCCATCGCCTGACCGAAAACTTCATCCTCTCTGATCTCGTCCAGGCAGAAGCGCCTGATAGCTCGCCGCTGCGCTGATCCCCCACCATGCACCCTGCCGAGGCCGCCCCCACCTTCACAGCCGGCAAAACGCGCGCTGCCCAGCACTGGCTGGATTTTTGGGCGGCGCCGTCTCGCGAAGCGGAGCGGCTGGACGATGCTCGGCGTCACAGCCTGAAGGCGCTGAAGTGGTGCGCCGAAGAAGCTACCCTGCTCGACCTGGCCATCGACCTGGCGATAGCCATGAGCGAGCACATGACCTGGCGGGGGGTGTGGCGCGACTGGGAGGAAGTGCTGCGGTTCCTGTCCGGCAAGGTGAGCGCGAGCGCTGCCGCCGACCGCCATTTTGCCCTGCGCGAAGCTCTCAGTGCGTTATGTTTTCGGCAACATCGGCTCGATGAAAGTATCGCCCTCAGCGGCGAGAACTACGATCGGGCCAGAGCGGCTGGCGCCATCGCCCACCAGGCCCGCGCCGCCCTCAACCTGGCCGAAGCCCACCTGAACGCCGGCGCCGCCGACCAGGCGTTGGCCTACGCCGAAGAATTGGCCGTCCTGGCCGCCCGCCTCGGCGTCCGCTGGCAAGAGGCTGACGCCCACATCAATGCAGCGCGGGCCTTGGGCGCGATGAACAGGCCGGAAGAGGCCGAACAACGGCTGTGGCAGGGACATGCTCTGGCCGTTGCCGCCGGCTTGCCGGTTTATGAGGCCAAAGCGCACATCTTCCTCGGCCATGTTGCCTGTCATCGCCAACAATGGCAAGCAGCGTTAGCGCGTTTCGAAGCAGCGCTGGCCTTGGTGACATCCTATGGCGATGAGGTCGGTCGCGCCACCGTCCAGAGCAACATCGGCCGGGCGCTGACCGAGCTTGGTCGCTGGCAGGAGGCCGCCGCCATCCTCGAAGGTGCTGTGCGCGCCTTCCGGCATCATGGCAACACTCCTGCCGAGCGCATCGCCCTGCAACGGCTGCAAGACCTGGAAACCCGCCGATTGAACGCCTGACCAGATGAATACCCCCAACCCTCCTGGCGCAATTTGCCATCTCAGCTCTGCAATCGGCTTCAGGAACTGATCCCATGCCTCTCTCTGCCATGACCCGTCGCGACTTCTTGCGCCTCTCGGCCATCGGCGCCCTTGCGGCCCTTCTCGCCGATTGTGCGCCGCCCATCCCGGTGGCTGATCGGGCCCCGCTCGCCGGCCCGCCTCCCCCCCGCATCCTTCGCCTCAACATGCCGCTCAACCGCGGCGATATCGGCGCCGCCGCCGACCCTGGCTGCTCCGGCGCCTACCACAGCTACTTCATCAACTCGCTCATGTTCAGCGCCCTCATCGCCCTGGACGAGAAGCTACAGCCCACGCCCGATATCGCCGCCTCCTGGCAGCCGGACGCCGAAGGCGCGGTCTGGCGCTTCGTCCTGCGCCCCGATGTGCGCTGGAGCGACGGCGCCCCCGTCACCGCCCACGATTTCGCCTGGGCGGTCAAACGCAACCTCGCTCCGGACCTCTATTGCGGCGGCCAGTACTGGCAATTGGTGGACTTGAAAGGGGCGCGGGCCTTCTACACTGGCGAGGAAAAGGACGCCGAGACGGTCGGCGTCAGCGCCCTCGACGACCTCACCCTCGAAGTCAGGCTGGAGAATCCCTCTGCCTACTTCCTCAACCTGGCCTCCCTGCCCAGCTTCATGGCCCTGCCGCAGAAGACCATCGCCCAGGCCGGCGACCAGGACTGGACTCGCCCGCAGAACGTTGTCGGCGACGGCCCCTTCCGTCTGGTCGAGTGGACGCCTGAACAACAGATGGTCTTCGAGCCAAACCCCACCTATCACCTTGGGCCGCCCGGCGTCTATAAGCTGGTAGTGAACATGATCCGCCAGGAGAGCACAGCCCTGGCCGCGTACGAAGCGGGCGAGCTGGATATGGTCGAGGTCCCGCCCGCCGAACTGGCTCGCATCCGCTCCGACCCCCGCCTCGGCCCGCAGTTGCAATCGAACCCGGAACTGAGCACCATGCATCTGCGGTTGAGTGTCCAACTCAAACCTTTCGATGATGTGCGCGTGCGCCATGCCTTCGCCCTGGCCATCGACCGCGAAACGCTGGTCGAAAAAGTGTTGCATGGTATCGGCCAACCGGCTTACCAGTTCCTGCCGCCAAATTTGCTCGGCCACGATGGTCAGATTGGACGCGAGCTGGCTTTCGACCCTGAGCAGGCGCGGGCGTTGCTGTCTGCGGCCGGCTATGCCGGCGGCAAGGGGATGCCTCTGATTTACTGGCAATACGACCAGAACGAAACCTATCAGACCATGTTCGAGGCGCTGCAAGCGATGTTGTTGGAGAATCTGGGTGTGCGCACCGAGCTCGCCCCTACCGAGGCCGGCGCCCGCGTGGCCTGGCGTACGCAGCGACCCCTGCGGCCCCATTTCTACCGCCAACTCTGGGGCGCTGATTACCCCGACCCCCACAA
This sequence comes from uncultured Caldilineales bacterium, assembly GCA_964460135.1. Classification (GTDB taxonomy): domain Bacteria; phylum Chloroflexota; class Anaerolineae; order J102; family J102; genus SSF26. Next base: position 7,064 of record CAYWPZ010000026.1, read on the forward strand.
CTTCATGGCCGTACTGTACGCCACGCCGCCGCCCCAGGCCGATCTCTGGAAAACGGCGCCGGAATTGATCTACAGCAACCCCGCCTTCGATGCCCTGGTGCAGCAAGCCGCCCGCGAGATGGACCCGGCGCAACGGGCTGAACTCTACCGCCGGTGCGAGCACATCCTCATCCTCGACGACCCCGCCATCATCCCGCTCTACCATCCCGTCCGCCACCGACTGATCAACCCTGCGGTCAAGGGTTTGATCATCAATGGCATGGGCGCCCCCAGCTTCCGCCGCGTCAGTCTTGCGACCTGAGTGATCGAACAGTCAACAGTCAACAATCAACAATCAACGGTTAACGTAAACTTGCCGCCTACCACTTGCCGCCTTGTCACCCTACCTCCTCTCTCGCCTGCGCCAGTCTCTGCTCACCCTGCTGCTGATCACGGTGCTGACCTTCGTCATTGCCCAGGTCACGCCCGGCAGCCCGTTCGGCCTGGATGACCCTGATGTGGCCGTGCGCGTGCCCCAAGAGATGCGCGACCGCTATCGGCAACTTTATGGCCTCGACCGGCCGCTGCCCCTGCAATACCTGAGCTGGCTGGGACGCCTGCTGCAAGGCGATTTCGGCGTCTCTTACACCTATCGCAACGAGACCGTGCTATCCGTGCTGCGCCGGGCCTGGCCTCCCACCTTGCAGATCGGCCTGACTGCGCTCGTGCTGGCGCTGGGGCTGGGCATCCCGTTGGGGGTGGGCGCGGCTGTTCGCCGTCGGTCGCATCTCGATCGCTTGAGTCGGGCTGTGGCGGTTCTGGGCGCGGCAACGCCGGTCTATGTGCTGGCCACGCTGACTATCCTCCTGTTTGCCGTGCGACTGCGCGTCCTCCCGCTCACCGGTTGGGGCGGCCCGGCCCGGGTGCTGCTCCCGGCCGGGGTGCTGGCCCTGGCTCCGCTGGCCGCCATCATCCGTTTCACCCGCGCCGCCGTCATCGAGACCCTCGGCGCCGATTATGTGCGCACCGCCCGGGCCAAAGGCCTGCCGCCTCGCCAGATCATCGCCCGGCATGTGCTCAAAAACGCCCTTTTGCCTGTCCTCACCCTGGCCGGCCCGTTGGCAGCAGCTTTGCTGGCTGGTTCATTCTTTGTCGAGACCATGTTCAACATCCCCGGCCTGGGCGCGACCTTCGTCTTCGCCGCCGCCGACCGCGACTATCCCCTGATCATGGCCGGGGCCGTGCTTTCGGGCGGGCTGATCATTGTGCTCAATTTGGCGGTCGATCTGGCCTATGGCCTGCTCGACCCCCGGATGCGGCTGTGATGGCGCGCCAACTTGCTCGTAGTAACGACTTCAGTCGTTCTTCGCCGGCAATAACGACTGAAGCCTGCGCTGAGCGTAGCCAATCCGTCGTTACTACAAGTTGGCCGGCGCTTCTCTTTCTTGTCATTCTCATCGCCGCCGCCCTGCTCGCACCCATACTGGCTCCCTACCATCCCCTCGCCACCGATTTCGAGCACATTCGCCAGCCGCCGAGCGCACTGCACTGGCTGGGAACCGACAAACAGGGCCGCGACATCCTCAGCCGTCTGCTCTTTGGCGCTCGCATCTCGCTGGCGGTGGGCTTTCTCAGCCAGTTACCGGTATTGCTCATCGGCGTTGCCGCCGGTTGCGCGGCTGGATATTACGGCGGCCGGACGGATGCGGTCATCATGCGCACGGTCGATGTCTTCTATGCCTTTCCCACGCTCTTGTTCTTGATCATACTGATGGCCGTTCTGGGGCGGGGTTTTGGTTCATTGCTGTTAGCGCTCACCATTACCGCCTGGGCCAGCCTGGCGCGACTCGTGCGCGGGCAGGTCCTGCAATTGCGCCAGGCCGAGTTCATCACCGCCGCCCGCTGTCTGGGCGCGTCGGATTGGCGCATCATTTGGCGACATCTCCTGCCCAACCTGACCGGCGTGCTCGTGGTTGCCGTTTCTTTGGGCATCCCCGCCGCCATCCTGGCTGAGGCCGGACTCAGCTTTCTGGGTTTGGGGCTGCTGCCGCCGGCGCCCAGTTGGGGACTGATGCTCAGCGATGGCTTCACCACTCTGCGTAGCGCCCCTCACATCGCCCTCTTCCCGGGTCTGGCCATCGCGCTTACCATGCTGGCGCTTTACGTTCTGGGCGATAGCCTGCGCGATGCCGCCGACCCGCGCGGGGGGTGATCCGCGAAGGGCGCGAAGGGACGCGAAGGAAACAGGCATGGCTTGAAGTTTTGTCGAGTTTGCGTGGGAGGGTGATCCGCGAAGGGCGCGAAGGGACGCGAAGGAAACGGGCACGGCAATGGTCTCGCCGTTATTGCCGCGACTTCGCCAGCCCCTGCGTCATCCGGTCCAGGATCATCGCCAGGATGACGATGGCAATGCCCGCCTCCACCCCCCGCCCGGTCTCGTTCTTGGCCAGGCCGATGATCGACTCCAGCCCCAGCCCGGCCCCACCCACCAGCCCGGCGATGATCACCATCGACAACACCATCATCACCGCCTGGTTGACGCCCAGCATGATCGTCGGTTTGGCCAGGGGCAGCTCCACCTTGAACAACATCTGGCGGGGGGTGGAGCCAAAGGCCGTGGCCGCCTCGATGGCCTCGGCGCTGACCTGGCGGAGGCCGAGCGTGGTCAGGCGGATGGCCGGGGGCAGGGCATAGAGCACCGAAGCGATGATCCCCGGCACGCGGCCAACGTTGAACAACATAATCACCGGCACCAAATAGACGAAGGGCGGAATTGTCTGCAGGAAATCGAGGATCGGGCGCAGCGCCACATCGACGCGCGGGCGTTTGGCGGCCAGGATGCCCAGCGGCACGGCGATGACCACCGACAGCAGCACTGCCACAAGCGTCTGGCTAAGGGTGTCCATGCTCTGCGGCCACATGCTCAGCAGCCCCAGCGCCAACATTCCCAGCGCCGACAGGATACCCAGCCGCAGGCCGCCGATCAGCCCGGCGATGACGCCAACGATGGCGATCAACAGCGGCCACGGCAACCACTTCTCGAACAAGTTGCGCAACGGCGACAGCAAATAGAGGGTGATGAAATCGCTCAGCGGGCCGGCGCCCAGCCCCGTGTCGCCGATCTCATACAAGTTGTCGCGCATCCAGGCTACGGCTGCATCCACCGGCGCCCGTAGCGAGAGGCGCAGGACATCGGGGAAGGCTTGCAGGTCGAGTACGAACTGGTCGAGGAAGATGAGGCCGGCGAACAGCCCCCCCAACAGGAGCAGGAAGCCATAGCGTTGTAGAAAAGTCGGGAGCCGCGTCTGCCAGGCGGGGGGGCGCTGGGGCTGGGTGGGGCGGCCCTTCAGATAGTCCTGCCGATACGTCACCAGGGCGGCGCTCAGGCGGTCGAGCAGCACGGCCAGGAAGACGATGGCCAGCCCGGCCTCGAAGGCTTGCCCCACCTGTAAGCGCTGCAAGCCGTTGAGCACCTCGCGGCCCAATCCGCCTGCGCCCACCAGAGCGGCGATCACAACGATGCCCAGGGCCATCATGATCGTCTGGTTGACCCCGGCCAGGATGCTGGGCAAGGCCAGCGGCAATTGTACTTTGGTCAGCTTCTGGCTCTCGGTCGAGCCAAACGAGACGGCCGCCTCCACCGTCTCGGCGGGAACCTGGCGGATGCCGGCGGCGGTGAGGCGGATGGCGGGCGGCAAGGCGTAGATGACGGTGGCGATCACCGCCGGCACACGACCGATGCCGAAGAACAGCAAGACCGGGATCAGGTAGACAAAGGCGGGCATGGTCTGCATCGCATCCAGCAGTGGGCGCAGGGCCGCTTCGACGCGCTCGTTACGGGCTGAGAGGATGCCCAGGGGGATGCCGATGATGAGGGCGATCAGCACCGAAATGACCATCAGGGCCAGAGTCTGCATACTCTCGACCCACAACCCCAGCAATCCCATGATCAGCAAACAGACCGCCGACAAAACCGCCAGCCGCGTCCCGCCCAGCTTGTAGCCGAGCAAGGTGAACAGAAGGATGGTCAGCGGCCAGGGTAGCCAGAGGAAGATGTTTTCGACCCCGCGGATGCCCCAATCGATGCCGGCGCTAAGCGGGTCGAAGAAATAAACGAACAGCCAGTGTGTGCTCTGGTTGCCGATCACCCAGGAGCGAAAGTCGTCGAGGGGTGCGCGCAGGCCCAGGTTCCAGGCTTCGGGAAAGGTGTTGGCATCCCACGGCGACCAACGCAGGGCCAGGAAGAAGGCAAGCAGAAAGACGCCGATCACGGCCAGGCGGTAGCGGCGGAAGAGGGCGAGCAAGCTGGGGCGTGGCTGGGGTAGGGGGAGGGCTTGTTCGCTCATGGGGTGCTCACCTCCAGGCCGGCCAACGCCCGCATCAGGGTGCTGCGAACCACGATGCCCAGCAAAACACCGTCGGCGTCGCGCACCGACAGGCGGGCATCGCGTTCGGCGGCCATGGCCGTCAGGTCATGCAGGGTGGCGTCGGGCGACACCGAGGCATAGCGATCGGGCGTATCGGTGGGGTCGGGCGGGGTCATGATCGCCCGCGCGGTGACGACGTGCGAGCGGGGCACCTCCTCGGTGAAATCCCGCACATAGTCGTTGGCCGGGCGCAGCACCACCTCTTGGGCCGTGCCCTGCTGCATGATCTCGCCGTCCTTCATGATGGCGATATGGTTGCCGAGCTTGATCGCCTCCAGAAAGTCATGGGTGATGAAGACGATGGTCTTGTGCATCACCGACTGCAGGCGGATCAGTTCGTCCTGCATCTCACGGCGGATAAGCGGGTCGAGGGCGCTGAACGGCTCGTCGAAGAAGAGGATTTCCGGGTCCACGGCCAGCGCCCTTGCCAGACCCACGCGCTGTTTCATCCCCCCGCTCAGTTCGCCAGGATAGCGCTCTTCCCATCCGGCCAGCCCCACGATCTCGATCACCTCGCGCGCCCGCTGGCGCCGGGCTGCCTTCTCTACCCCTTGGATTTCCAGCCCGTAGGCCACGTTGTCGATCACTTTGCGGTGCGGGAAGAGGCCGAAGTTCTGGAAGACCATGCTGATCTGCCGCCGCCGCATCTCGCGCAGTTGTTTGTCATCCACCCTCAGAAAGTCGTGGCCGTCGATGAGCAGTTGACCGGTGGTCGGCTCGATCAGCCGGGTGAGGCAGCGCACCAGGGTGGACTTGCCGCTGCCCGACAGCCCCATCACCACGAAGGTTTCGCCCTCTCCCACCTCGAAATCGACGTTTTTCACCGCCAGCACGTGTCCGGTCTTTTCCAGAACATCGTTTTTCGTCCAGGCCGGGTCCAACTGGGCCTTGACCTTCTCCGGCGCCGGGCCGAAGATCTTCCATAGGCCGTGGCAGGCGATTTTGGTGGGCGGCGCTGAGTACTGCGAGGCGTTGTTCATGGCTGTTTCCTCTGGACAGCAGTGATGGATCAGGCGATTGCGGGAGCCTCCGTCCAGCCCAATCCCAGTTCCTGCAACCTTTCGGGTTTGGGCCGGCCGCTGGCGACATCCCAGCCAGCCATAGCATAGTACGAATCCATCGCACGTTCAAGCTCAGCCTTGTCGATGACCAGCCCACCCGTCAGCCCGCCCACCAACGGCTCGAACAAGCGCGGGGGGAGCTTGTCGTCGGCGCGGGTGAAGCCCTCACGGGCGTTGAAAGCGGCCAGCATGTTCAGACGCCGCGCCCCCACCGTGATGATCTCGTCCAGGGTGACGTCCCAGCCGGTGGCAGCCTGAACCAGCTCGGGGATCAGTTCGCTGCCATAGAGCTGCCACGAAGGCCCCCAGTCGAACTGGCACAGGCAGAGCACGTCCAGCAGGCTGTAGATGGTTTGGGTGGTCAGGGCGAAACGCACTTTTTCATCGCCCAGGTCGTCCGAAAGTACAGGGTTGGTCAGCCCGACGGCGGCCAGACGGTCGAGATAGAGCGGCGTCGCGCCCGGCTCGTAATAGGGGTCGTGCTCGCTGGACTGGTGGTCGGCCCCGAAGGGATGGACGGCGTAGATCAGGGCCAGGCTGCGCTTGACCTGGGGCATGTGGGCCGGCAATTCGCTGCCCTTGACAGCGACGACGCGCGCCTCCGCTTCTGGCCCCAGCCGCCGTGCCGCCCGCGCCGATCCCTCGGCCAGCAAGTCGCCCAGGCGACCCTGCCGGTGGGCCAGCCGCCGCACGGCCTCGGCCATGGCCAGGCCGTTGCCGAAACACAGGTCGAGACCATCGCTCAGCTCGGGCGAGAGCAGGCCGGCTTCGAAGCACTCCATCGCCCAAGCCACCGTGGCCCCGCAAGAGATGGTGTCGAGGCCGAGGTCGTTGCAATAGGCGTTGGCCAGGGCGATGGCGTTGAGGTCATCCACGCCGCAATAAGAGCCAAAAGTGGAGAGAGTTTCGTACTCCGGTCCGCCCTGTTTCTTTTCCACGCGAAAGCCGCGCTCGTCTTCCACCTCGACCACACGTTTGCAGCGCACCACGCAGGCATAGCAGGTGTCGCGGTCGGCGAGGATGGTCTCGGACATGCGCTCGCCCGAGATAGCGTCGGCGCCGGCGAATTCGCCGCAAGTGTAGTTGCGCGTCGGCAGGCCGCCGACTGTGTTCTGCGGCAAGACGACGCTGGCCGTGCCGAGGACGCCCGTGAACCAGATGTCGGCGTTCACGTCCTCGGCCATGGCTTTGGCGCCCAGCCCGGCAATGCGTTTGATCGTCTTGGCGTCGGCTGCTTTGGCGCGCTGGCGACCGCGCACGGCGATGGCCTTCAGGTTCTTCGACCCCATCACTGCGCCCATGCCGGTGCGTCCCCAGGCGCGGTTGGCCATGTTGATGATGGCGGCGAAGCGCACCAGGTTCTCGCCGGCCGGGCCGATGCAGGCGACCTCGATCTTGTCATCGCCCAACTCGGCCCGGATCAGGGCCTCGGTCTCGGCCGTGCCCCTGCCCCACAGCCCGCCCGCGTCTCTGATCTCGGCCTTGCCATCGTGCAGCCACAGATAGACGGGGCGATTCGCCTTGCCGTAGACGACCAGGCCATCGAAGCCGGTCGCCTTCAGTTCGACTGGGAAGAAGCCGCCCGCCTGTGAGTCGCCGATGGCGCCGGTGAGCGGCGACTTGGCGTTGACGGCGGCCCGGCTCTGGCCCGAGAACGGTAGACCGGTGAGCGGGCTGGTCATCATCGCCAAGACGTTGTCGGGGCCGAGAGGGTCAGCGCCAGGCGGCGTGTGCCGCAGGACATAATAAAGACCGAAATTGCTGCCGCCCATGTAGGTGCGGTAGAAAGCCTCGTCGGGATGCTCGACCCACACCCGCTCTTGGGTGAGATCGACATGGAGGATGGCGCCGTGATAACCGTTTGGCATAGCGATGTCGTCGTTGAGAGCCTGGTTGATGTTGGGTTGTCGTCCTCTCCCCATTGGTCTTGTCAGCAGCCGGCGGGGAAGGATCTAGCCCTGACAGGGGTTTGCACCCCGGTCAGGGCTTTCTTGTTCATTTTCCCAATTCGAACGCCCGCTTGTAAATTTTGACATAACCGTTGTAATTTACATCGCGGGGGTTGCCGATGGTTTGCGGGTCCTTGGCGGCGATCTCGGCCAGGAGGGGGATCTGGTCTTCGCTGAAGCCAAGCTGTTGGAGGGTGGGGATTTCGACGTCTTCAGTGAGGCGATAGACGGCCTCCACCGCTTTCTCGGCCGCCTGCCACACGCTTAGCCCGCGCGTATCCTCGCCCAAAGCCTGGGCGATGCGGGCAAAACGCTGCGGTTCGCCCAGATAGTTGTACTCCATCACCGGTCCCAGCAGCCGGGCCGTGAGGGCGCCGTGCGGGCAGTCCACCACGCCGCCGGCCGTCTGGCTCATGGCATGGGCGGCGCCGGCGCTATCGGTGCCGTAGGCCAGCCCGCCCAGCATGGCGGCCATGCTCATCTTGTAGCGCGCTTCCTGGTTGTGGCCCTGGGCAAAGGCTACCCGCAGATATTGGCCCACATACTCCATCGCCAGCAGGGCGACGGCGTCGGTGAAGGGCTGGGCATAGGCCATGGTGTAGCATTCGATGGCGTGGGCCAGGGCGTCCATGCCGGTGCCGGCCGTGACTTGCCCCGGCAGGTTGAGCGTCAAGAGGGGGTCGATGAGGGCGACGGCGGCGGCGATGTTGGGCGTGCCGCCGATATTGAACTTGATATGGCGCACGGGGTCGGTGATCACAGCCCAAAGGGTGGCCTCGGAGCCGGTGCCGGCGGTGGTGGGGACGGCGATGAGGGGCGGTATGGGGCGGGAGACGGGGTTGGGGTCGGCCCATTCATAGGCCTGGGCCGAGCCGCCGTGCGCAGCGACCACACCGATAGCCTTGGCCGTATCCATCGAACTGCCGCCGCCGAAGCCGATCAAGCCGTCGCAGCTTTCCTGCCGGTAGAGGGCAGCCCCGCGGTCAACCAGGGCGACGGGGGGGTTGGGGATGACTTCGTCGAAACGGACGAAGTCGATGCCGCCGGCCCTGAGGACGTTGAGGGCCTCGTCCACCATGCCGGTGGCGACGAGGCCCTTGTCGGTGACGAACAGCGGCCGTTTGAGGCCGAGAGTTTTGGCTTCGTCGGCCAGGCGGGCGAGGGCGCCCAGGCCGTGTTTGAAGGCGGTGGGAGTTTGGTAGGCTTGGAGGCTCATGGCGGGAGGTGGGGGGGGCGGGCGGGGGGCGGGAGGCGGGGGGGATCAGTCGGGTTCGCGGCTGAGGGTGGGCTGGCGATGCCAGGGGCGTTGGCTTGGGCCGGCGCTGGGCGTTCGAACCTGTCCATTGCCGGCCAGGGCCAGCAAGACCACACCGCCGACGATGAGGAGGGCGCCGGCGATTTGCCCGGCGCCCAGGCGCTCGCCGGCGAAGGCGTAGGCCAGCAGGGCGGCGAACAACATCTCGGTGGCGGCGGCGATGGCAGCGACGCCTGCCCGCAGCCGGCGCAAGGCGATGGTGTACAGCCCAAAGCCGGTGACTGTGGGCAGAAAGACAAGGGCAGCGAAGGGCGGCCAGGCGGGCGGGGGCAGGGGCGCCGGCCCGCCTGTGGCCAATTGCCAGATCAGCAAGGTGAGGGCGCCAAAGCCGAAGGCATAGGTCAAGACCGTCCACGGATTGTAGCGACTGGTGAGTGATTTGCCGAATAGACTCATCGAGCCGTAGCCGCAAGCGGAAACAATGCCAATGAGGATGCCCGGCGTCGTCAATTGTACATTGCCGCCCGATTCAGGCCCGCTCAGCCCTGCCATGAGCAGGATCCCGGCCAACGCCAGCAAGGCAGCGATGACCAGGCGCCGGGTGAGAGGCTCGCGCCAGAGCGCCCAGGCTGCCAGGGGCACGAGCACGGTGGAAAGATATTGCAAGACGGTGGCAAGGGCGATGCCGTCGGCCAGCACGCTCAGGTTCCACAAGACGTGGAAGATGCCGATGCTGAAGACGCCCATCCCCGCCAGGGCCGGTAGATCACGGCGCTGCACACGCAGCAATTGGGGACGCCATACCGTCAGGCCGGTCAAGAGTACGGCGAAAGTGGCCGCATCCCGCCAAAACGCCAACGCGGCTGGCGAGAGGCCGCTGCGAGCCACTGCCATGCCGATCCAAAGCCCTGAACTGGCCCACAAACCCGCGGCCGCGATCACCATGAGCAGTGGCCCTGTGCGACTGTCGACTGTTTTGTTCACATCCTTCATACGAAGCAGGCGGGCGAGAGCGTCATGGCGTTGAAATAGCGCCTGTTGCCAGCGGCGCTGTCAAGGTGGGGCGGGGCGGTGCGTCGTCTATCGCCTTCGCCCTGGGGAAGGATGAGCATAGGGCCATTTGTAGCACAAATCGCGGGTTTGCGCTAGAACGCCTCAATGCGAGAGCCGAGGATTGCCGATGGCCCGCGCCCGGATGCGGTACGTATCCAGCCCTTCGCTGGCTTCCTCGACCGTGACCTGCGGGTTGTCGGCGCCGGAGCGGAGGGCGGCGGACAGGGCGCGTTCCTGGGCCAGGCGGCGGGCGTGGCCCAGAGCACTATCGGCGTCGGCGAAGACCTGGCGTTGGCCATCGGTTTGTGCAAAATAGCCCAGCACCTCCAGCCCTTCGTGCGAAAGCTGCGGATAGACCAGGATTTCTTCGTTCACGACCACGCTGCCGGCGATGGCCCCGACCGCATTCGCCACCTCGAAATGCTGGGGCAGCACCAGGTCGGTATGAAAAATGCCGGCCACGTCCGGCAAGAGAATGCCCGCCGGCGCGCCAATGCCGATGATCGGGCGACGCAGGCGAAAGCTGGTTTCGAGGATGGGGTGGCTGCCGAGCAGACTGTTAGAGAAGAACCAGCGGCCCAGGTCGGCGTCTTTGGGCAGGCTGGGCGGGGGGAGCCGGCGGCCGGTGATGAAGGCGACGACGGCCTGGGCGATGGCGGCGGTCATCCTGGTCCAGATCTGCGCCCGCAGATCCGCCTGATCCCGCCCCAGCAGCCGGGCGAAGGACGCCAAGGCGGCGGCGGCGGCCTCGACATCCCACGGCGCGAAGCGGCCATCGGTGTGCAGCAGGTCGGTGGGAGTCAGCCCGGCCTTGCCGATCACTTCCAGCCGCAGCAAATTGCGGGCGTCGAGTTGCAAGTGGTGCAGCACATGCAGACGCTTGAGGATCTCGGTCAGTGGTTGCGGGCCGAAGCGCAGCAGCGCCACCAGGGCTTGTTCGTGCGAGCTGAGCCAAGCGCGCGGGCCGGCGGGCGGCTCGCGCAAGAGATACCAGAATTCTAGCGCCTCGGGCGTGGCCTGCGCCCAACCGGCCCGGCTCAGACCCTTCAGCCGGCTCTTGACCTCGCCGAACTGCGCCGCCAGATAGGCCAGCGGCGTCACCCGCTCCGGGCCGATGGCCAGTTCGCGCTCGCGGTTCAGGGTGATGTGACTGTCGCCGCCGAGGGCAATCGAGAGCAAATTGGCGGCCTTGACTGCCGTTTTGTAAGTGCCGACCGAGGCGCCTTCCTCGTTCACCGTCACCTGCCCGGCCTGGAGCAGGGCCAGGTCGGTGGTGGTGCCGCCGATGTCGATCACCAGGGCGTCGTCGAGGCCGGTGAGGAAGCGCCCGCCGATGGCGCTGGCGGCCGGGCCGGAGTGGATGGTCTCGACGGGGGTGCGGGCGGCGAATTCAGCGCTCATCAAGGTGCCGTCTCCGCGCACCACCATCAGCGGCGCCTCGATGCGGCGACGGGTCATGGCCCGGCCCACGGCCACGACGAAGTCGCGCAGCACTGCCAGCAGCGAAGCATTGAGGGCGGCCGTAGTCGCCCGCTCTACCGAGCCGAGTTTGGTCGAAAGCTGGTGGCCGAGGACGATGGGCAGGTCGCAGGCCCCGGCCACGGCCTGGTAGGCCCGGTTTTCGTGCTCTGGATTGAGGGGGCTGAAGTAGCCGGAGATGGCGACGGCGTCCACCTGATCCCGGAGCTCGTCGATCTTGCCCAGGATACCGGCCAGGTCGAGCGGGGCCTGCTGGCGGCCATAGAGATCGTGCCCACCCTGAAAGTAGAAGAAATGCGGCGTAGCGAAGCGCCCGGCCAGTTGGAAGTTGGCGATCAGTTCGGGGTCGTAACCGATCAGAAACAGCGCCACCCGCTTGCCCTTGCCCTCGGCGATGGCATTGGTCGCCAGCGTGGTGCTGATCGAGACCATCTTGATGGCGTCGGGTTCGTCGATACGGATGCCGGCGATGACGTTCTCGATCCCGAGCGAGAAATCATGTTTGGTGGTCAGGCTCTTGTGCGCGGCCAGCACCGTGCGCGAGTCGTAATCCAGCAGCACGGCATCGGTGAAGGTGCCGCCGGTGTCGATGCCGAGGGCGAGGGGGGAGGGGGCAGGTGACAAGTGGCAGGTGGCGGGTGGCAAGTGTCGGGTGGCGGGTGGCTTATGCTATACTTTTGCCAGACGAACCGGAAATACACCCCTTGCAAGGAGTTTTGCGACGATGATAGCGTTGGATGCAGTGAAATTCGTGGTCGAAGCCAACGGTCAGGCCGCCGCCGTGCAGGTGGACATGCGCCTTTGGCAGCAGATTGTCGCCGCCCTTCAAGACGCCGAAGACATCGGCCTTGCGCGAGCAGCGTTGGCCGAGTTGGAAAGCGCCGGCGGCGACCCGAAGCGCGCCGGTTGGGTGCTTCTCAAGGATGCCGAGGCTACGTGGGACAGCGATGACGAGCTATAGTCTCTACCTGTTGCTGCGTGTGCTGAAAGAGATCGACAACTTGCCAGGCCATGTGCGGCAGCAGGTTCGCCGAGCCGTGCGCCAGTTGCCGTTCAATCCGGAACCTCCGGACAGCAAACGCCTCGACTATGTCGTGAAGTCGGATGGGGAAGTACGGCGCCTCAAATTTGGTTCTTGGCCTGTGATCTATGTCATCGACCGGGACATGAAACAGGTGTACGTGGTCGGCGTGCGCAAACGTCCGCCCTACCAGGATGACGACTTGAACGGACTGATGATGCAAATCGACTGAAGCGCTGGTGCGGGGAAAAGCAACAAACGGCAAGCAGCATGAACGACGTGCCACTTGCCGCCTGCCACTTGTCACTCACACAAACATCTTCACATCCAGCTCTTCATCGCGATGGCGGGCGTCGGCCAGCTCGCAGATGCGGCGGAGTTCTTTGTACATGCCCTCATCCAGCAGCGGCTCGGTCTCGGTCTCCAGGATTTCGATGACTCGCTCGTGGACGCGCTCGCCGAAGGTCTTGGCCCCCATCAAGTTCCAATCCTCCCAGCCAGAGCGGTCGATCAGGTCGGGGCGCCAGATTTCGGTCTTGAAGCGATGGTAGGTGTGGTCGTGCTCCAGATAATGGCCGCCTGGCCCCACGTCGTTCATCACATCCAGTGCCTTGCTTTCGTCGGTGACGGGGATGCCGGCCAGCACCCGTTTGACCATGTCGATGATCTCGTTCGAGGCCACCATCATGTCGGGGCTGCTGGTCAGACCCTGCTCGATGTAGCCCACGTCGTGAATCATGTTGCCGCCGACAAGGGCCGAGGTGGCGATGTTGATCGCCGCTTCCATCGCCGCCTGCTCGTCGAAGATTTTGGTGTCGGAGCAGCCGGCGGTCTCGTATTCGGGCACGCCCAGCCATTTGGTGATGTCGGTATAGCCGGCGCTGAGCAGGGCCATTTCGGGCGAGCCATAGCAGTAGACGGTGGTGAGCATGTCCATGTTGGACATGAGGCCGCCGATGATCAGCGAGGCGCCCGGTTTGCGCAACTGGCTGAGGACGATGCCGAACAGGCTCTCGGTCAGGGCCTGGACGAGCAGCCCGGCCAGAGTGGTGGGGGCGGTGGCTCCGGCCAGGGGGCAGGGGGTGTAGACGAAGGGGATGTTGTGGTCGGTGGCGAACAGCAGCTTTTGCACCACCTCCTGCGAATGGCTGAGGGGCGAGACCGGCTCGATGTAGAGCGAGAAGGCCGGGCCTTTGTCCCATTCCGCCTTGCCGCCCAGCCGGATATAGGCCATTTCCAACTGATCCCGCAGCCCTTCCAGATCGACCGCGGTGATGTTGATCGGTTTGCTGGTGCCTTCGAGCATGGCCAGGTATTGCCAGCGGTCGTAGGTGCCGACGGCGGTATCCTGCGTAATGCCTAGCGACATGTGGAAGTCGATGTTGGGCAGGGCCTGGGCGATGCGGGCGAAGTTCTTGACATCCTTGTAGGTGGCGCGACGTCTCTCGCCGGTATAGGGATCGAGCGTGAAGGGCGTATCGGAGCCGGCGCCGAAGTAGATCTGGTTCTTGAATAGTTCCATCCGGTATTTGCGGTCTGGGCCGACCACCGTGACCTTGCGCGGGAGGGTGGCGCGGGCTTTGTCCACCATCCAGGGCGGGATTTTGACCAGGCTGCTATCGCTGGTGGTGTCTTCGACGATGGCGCCGCCGGAATAGGCCAATTCGACGCCCTCCGGTTCGTAGACGCGCACGCCCGTCTCGTGCAACACGCGCAGGGCGGCAAAATAGATGGCTTCGATCTGATCCTCGCTTAGGATTTGCAGGCGAGGGGTGGCGTTGACGCGTGAGTTGGTTTTGCTGACGTGCATGGGGATTGCTCCTTACTTCCTCAAGAACATCTCCTGGCGGATTTCTCCGCCGGGCGGGATGACGACGAAATCGGCGTCTGCGCGATCAGGCGCGGCGGCCACCTCGATCAGGCGGCGGACGAATCGATCCGAGCCGAGGATTTCTTCGTAGCGCATGCCCCACCGCTGGCAGAACGCGGCCACGGCCTGGGCCTGCGGGCGGTAGCTTTCCAGGTCTTCGGGGCTGTGCGCCACCAGGGCCAGGCGCTCGTAGTGCTGATATTGCGTGTCCATCAGCCATTCGGCATCGTCCGCCCCGTACTTTGCGATGTATTCGTGGTATTCCTTCAGCGGGTGACTGCCCGATTCTAGCCAGCCTTTGCTGAGATAGTAGGTGCCGGGGACGGCCTCGAATTCCCGGTAATAGCGTTCGCGCGAGCCGAGCAGGATGGCGATGCAGTCATCGGCGCGGGGGATGAGCAGGGTGTGCGGGCCGGCGTGGATGCCGTGCAGCCCGTTGCCGCACAGCCCGTAGCCCAGCACGATCAGGCTCGGCTGCTCGACGGCGTCGATGGCGTCTTGCAGTGTCCAGGTCATCTTGCCGGGGACGCGATGCAGGCCGTAATCCATGTACGCGACCTGCTGCGCCAGAGCCGGGGGCAGCAGCTTCTCGAACATGCTCTGCATGACTTGACAGGCGATGATGACGATGGGCATCACGCCATCCCCATGAACCGCTTTGCCGTCTCGGCTCCGGCCACGGCATTGGAGCCGTAACCGTCGGCGCCGATGCGTTCGGCGAAGGCGGCATCCACGGGCGCGCCGCCGACCATGACCTTGACGCTTTCGCGCAGCCCGGCTTCTTCCAGAGCCTTGATCGTGTGCCCCATCGCCCGCATGGTGGTGGTGAGCAGGGCGGACATGCCAACGATGTCAGGCTTTTGGGTCTTGACGGCGTCGATGATCGCCTCAGGCGCGACATTGAAGCCCAGGTCGATGAGCTCGAAGCCGGCGCCTTCGCACATCATCGCCACCAAATTCTTGCCGATGTCGTGCAGGTCGCCCTTGACCGTGGCCATGACGATCTTGCCCGCCATTTTGGCGCCGGCGGCTGCCAGCAATGGCCGCAGGACTTCCATCCCGGCCTGCATGGTCTTGGCCGCCATCAGCACCTCGGGCACGAACATGTCCCCGCGCTTGAACCGCACCCCCACCTCGTTCATGCCCACGATCAGGCCGTTGTCGAGGATGTCTTTGGGGGCCAGACCCTGGCCGAGCGCCGAGCGGACGAGCGGCGCCGCCTTGTCCACCTGTCCTTTGAGGACGATGGTCGAAAGTTGTTCATAGGCTGTAGTCATAATTCGATACTCCTCAATGCAGAAGTTGTTGCTGAATCACTGCTTGTTTTCATCACGAATTTCGCGAATGGACGAAGGTCACGAATTTTTTTCAGCATCATTCGTCTCATTCGTCCATTCGAGTCATTCGTGATCGATCAATTCTCCGCCCGCACACGCGCTTCAGCAGCGGCAAGGACAGCGCCGATGGCCTGCTCGGTCTCCGGCTTGATCGGCGAGGGCTGGTGTGTGGCCGCCAGCTCGCGCGTGCGCTCGACCACACGCTCACGCATACGCGTGCCGCCCCAGTCCTGCCATTCTTCGAAGTTGTGCCGGTCGACCAGCTTAGGATAGTAGAACTCGGTCCGGTAATGGCGGTGGGTATGCGGATGATAGAGATAGTGGCCGTTGGGGCCAACATCGTGGATGACATCGACCGCCAGGGTGTCCTCGTTGACCTCGATGCCGCGGGCGATGCGGCGGGCGTAGCCGATGGCTTCGTCCATCATCACCGTCTGGAAGATCGAGCCGGTCAGTCCGCCCTCGGTGTAGCCCACGTCGTGGCAGAGATCACCGCCGCTGAGGGCCGAGAAGAAGACCGAAAGCGAGCCTTCCAGCGACGCCTGCTCGTCCAGCGTCTTCGAGTCGGTGCAGCCGCCCGTCTGCCACAGCGGCAGCCCGGCGAAGTGCGCCAGCTCGGTGATCCCGGCCATGAATAGCGAAAGTTCCGGCGCGCCGTAGGCCAGCACCATGGCGCTCATATCCAGCACCGAGAGCACGCCGCCCATGAAGAACGGCAGCCCCGGCCGGATGGCCTGCGCCACCACCAGTCCCATCCACGATTCCGCCGCTGCCTGGATGATGATGCCGGCCGCCGTGACCGGGCCGGTGCCTCCGGCCAGCGGGCAGGGCGTGAAAATGACGGGGACGCCGCGCCGGGCCGAGAAGATGAGCTTGTCCATGGCCTCGAAGGTGCTGACCAACGGCGACAACGGCTCGCAGTAATGCACATAGTTGGGCCGCTTCTCGAACGCCGCCTGTCCACCGGCCTCGGCGATGGCGATCTTGTGGATGTCCTCGGCGTCGTCCTTGCCATAGCTCCAGGCCACGATGGGCTTGGAAGTGCGGGGGAACATGGCGGCGAATTCGTGGGTGGCGGCCAGGTCGGGATGCACATCGCTGACTGTGCCCAGCGATTCGCAGAAGTCGATGTTGTCGAGCGCGTCGCAGACCGTGGCCACGATCTCGGCGTCGCTCTTGAGATAAGGCCGCCGTTCCAGCGTCTCGATGTCGCGGAAGTTGGGCGGGGTGGGGCCGGGGCCGAAGTGAGCGCGGCCGGGGCCGATATGGATGTCGTGCTTGGGGTTGCCATCGCGGGCAAAGATGGTGAAGCTGCGCGGGGACAGGCTCAGCGCCCGCTTCACCACATAGGCCGGGATGCGCACGCGGATGCCATCGACCCAGGCGCCGGCCTCGGCCAGGATGTCGCGCGCTTCAGCATGATAGACATCCAGACCGGTGTTTTGCAGAACATGGAGCACGCCATCGAAAAGCTCCTGCAACTGGTCTTGCGAGAGCACTTCGAAGCGAACCCCGGAATTGACTGTGTAGTTCGTTCGCATGGATAACTCCGTGATTGGTCATTTGTAACTGGTAACTGGCAATTGGTAATTGGATATTGACGAATCACCAGTTACCAATGACCAGTAACCAAAAACTACTTCCCCTCGACAAATCGCTTCGCCATTTCGGCGGCGGCCACAGCATTGGCGGCGTAGCCATCGGCGCCGATCTTGTCGGCGAAAGCCTGGTTGACGGGGGCGCCGCCGACCATGACCTTCACCCGGTCGCGCACACCGGCTTCTTCCAGCGCCCGAATGGTGTGCTCCATTGCCCGCATCGTCGTGGTCAGCAGCGCCGACATGCCCAACACATCTGGCCCGAACGCCTTCACCTCGGCCACGAAGCTCTCCGGCTCGACATTCTTGCCCAGGTCTTTGACTTCGAACCCGGCGCCCTCGCACATCATCGCCACCAAATTCTTGCCGATGTCGTGCAGGTCGCCCTTGACGGTGCCGAGCACGACCTTGCCCTTCATGCTCGCCCCGACTGCGGCCAGCAACGGCTTGAGGAGGTCCATACCCGATTGCATGGCCCGGGCCGAGCGCAGGACTTCGGGCACGAACATGCGCCCGGCCTTGAACTCGACGCCGACATGATCCATGCCGGGCATCAGGCCCTGATTCAACACGACCTGCGCCTCGATGCCCTCGTCCAACGCCTGCTGCGTCAGCCCGTGGGCCTCATCGAACTTGCCGCCAATGACGGCGGCGGAGAGTTCAGAAAGAACTTCACTCATGGTTTGCTCCTTTTGGGTCGTAATTGGTTATTAGAGATTGGTTATTGGAGATTGGAGATTGGTGCACAATAACCAATAACCAATCTCCAATCTCCATCACCCCTGTCTCGCGCGAAAGGCCTGAATCCAGCGCATCCCATACTCATCCCGCCCCATGGCCAGGTCGGCGGCGAGGATGGCGATGTTGACTTCGGGCACGAGGGGGTTGGTGATCGGGCAGGTCATGCCGGCGTGGATGGCCATGGCGACGAAGGTCGAGTTGATGTACTTGCGGTCGGGCATGCCAAACGAGATATTGCTGGCCCCCATCGTGATGTTGACCCCGAACTCCTTCACCAGCAGGCCGATGGTGTCCAGGGCCACGCGCCCGGCGTTGCTATCGGCGCCCATGGTCAGGGCCAGCGGGTCGACGACCAGGTTTTCGAGTGGGATGCCCATCTTCGCCGCCCGCTCGATGATCTTCGACCCCACCCGCAGCCGGTCGGCGGGCGTCTCGGGGATGCCGTCGTCGTCCATGCAGAGGGCGATGACGGCGGCGTTGTGCTCCTTCACCAGCGGCAGCACGGCCTTCAGCGAGCGTTCCTCGCCGTTGCACGAGTTCACCAGCGCCTTGCCGGGGTACATGGCCAGGGCCGCAGCCAGGGCTTCGGGGTCGGCGGTGTCGATGCAAAGCGGTACATCGGTCACCGCCATCACCGTCTGGATGAGCTGCTGGATCAGCTTCGGCTCGTCGGCGCCCGGCACACCGGCATTCACATCCAGCACGGCCGCCCCCGCCGCCACCTGATCGAGCGCGTCCTTGCGGATCAGGTCGAAGTTGCCCTTTTGCAGCGCCTCGAGCACTTGCTTGCGCCCGGTGGGGTTGATGCGCTCGCCAATGATGACGGTGGGCAGAGAACGATTGATTTCGACAGTTTGGCTGGGAGATGAGAGAATCGTTGTGAGATTGGATATCATTTTTGCCTC
Source organism: uncultured Caldilineales bacterium (assembly GCA_964460135.1). Taxonomy (GTDB): domain Bacteria; phylum Chloroflexota; class Anaerolineae; order J102; family J102; genus SSF26. The sequence continues at coordinate 25,739 of CAYWPZ010000026.1, forward strand.
AAGAGAGAGTCATCGAAACGAATGACACGAATTTCGTGTCATTCGTGATTCAAACGCGCGGCGGCGATGATGCCCTGAAGCTGAGTGAGTACGGTGGGGGGAAGCGACGGCGGCCGGTGCTCGGCCAGGATGTTCTCGACCCGCTCGGCGGCGCGCTCGGCCAGCGTCCGCCCGCCCGCCGCCCACCAGTTCTCGTAGTTGTCGCGCTCGATCAGGTCGGGATACCAGCGATCGCGGAAGTGGGCGAAGGTGTGGTCGGTTTCGAGAAAATGGCCTTCAGGACCAACAGCGTCGATCAGGTCGAGGGCCAGGGTCTCGTCATTGACCTCGACCGGGCGCAGCAGGTGGCCGAGCCAATTCAGGATCTCGTCGCAGATGACAAGCTGGGCCAGCGAGCCGGTGAGTCCCGATTCGAGATAGCCCAGGTCGTGGACGATGTGCGCGCCGGCCAGGGCGTCGGTCATCAAAGTCAGCGCCGCTTCGATGGCCGCCTGCTGATCGACGGCTTTCGAGTCGGAGCAGCCGGCCAGGGCAAACATGGGCAGCCCAAACCAATGGCCGAAATCGGGGCCGAGCAGACGTTTGTCGGGGTCGGCGTAGGGCAGGACAGTGGTGCGCATGTCCAGGGCGCCGGCGCTCCAGCCGGGCATGATGAACGGCGTCCCCTCGCGCACCAGTTGCGAGAGCGCCAGCCCCGCCATGACCCCGGCCATCTTCACGGCCAGGCCCCCGGCCAGCGTCACCGGCGCCGTCATCCCGCCCTGGGCCGAGGGCACATAGGTGAACGGCAGGCCCTTCTTCGCCAGATAAAGCAGCTTTTGCAGCGCTTCCTGGTTGTGCACCAGCCCGGTGGTGACGTTGATATAGCAGGCGGCCTGCGGTCTCTCGCGCAGCGCCTCGGCCCCGCCAACCACCGCCTCGGCCATGGCCACCGCATCCAGGCAGCCGCCGAACTCGGTCGTGACATAGACGATGGGCTTGCTCGTGTGTTGGAGCATGGCCGCCATCTGATAGCGGTCGGCAGCAACCTGATCGACATCGTGCGGCAGGAACATGCACATCACAAAGTCGATGTTGGGCAGAGCATCGGCCACGATCATGCCCTCGACCACGTCCTGCAAGACCGCCTCGCGACGCTGGCCTGTGCGGTGGTCGATGATGTGTAGGCAATCCGATCCCGGCCCGAAGAAACTCACCCGGCCGGCGACCGGCATGGCCGGCTGCCCCTGCCGATTGAAAAGCGTCACCTGTTTTGGCGCCGTCGAGCGCGCCCACTCCACCAGCCGGGCAGGGATGCGCACCCTGTTGCCCTCCACCTGCGCCCCGGCCTTGCGCAGGATCGCCACCGCCTCCGGTTCGACCATCAACACGCCCGTGCGTTCCAACACTTGCAGGCAGGCGGCATAGACGCGGCTGCATTGTGCGTCAGAAAGACGGCCAAAAGGAACGGTTGGCGGCGCTTGCATAGGCCAATCCTCGTCTGAAAACGAAGAGAGGGAGCCGGTCCCGAGGACCCCGGCTCCCTCTCCGCGGAGGTGCACTTCGTTGTGCCAAGCGTATGGAGGCGGTCTGGCTTGGCCGGTCATCGACGGCCGGCCTT
>CAYWPZ010000027.1:0-27208 GCA_964460135.1 uncultured Caldilineales bacterium
GCTGTTCGGGGTCGGTTTCGTCCACCAGTTGCGGGTTGCTCGCTTCAGGCGCGCCGTTGGCCCCTGCCACAGCCGCCCTGGGCGCAGCAGCTTGTGGTAGGGGGGCAGGGCGCGATGGGTGATCGCAGCATGGGCTGGGGGCGCTTGCTTGAGGGCGCCGTTGGTGATCAGCGTGATCTCGAGATCGGGGGCCAGGTCGCACAGCCGCGGCAGCACTTCGTTGTAGAGGCGCGAGATGCCGCCGGCGGCCTGCCGCTGCCAGATCTCGCCATCGACGACCAGCCTCATGCCAGCCCGGCCTCGTCGCCGGTGTACCGCTCGGCCGGATAGATGAAGGGTCGGCCGTGCAGGATGCCATCGCAGATGATGTCCAGGCCGGGGTCGGCGCCCGGCTGCAGGGGGGCGAGCGAGTCGGCGCTGACCCGGTAGGGCGGCCAGCCCGAAAGCGGCTCCATCACCGAGATCGGGATCATCCGCCGGAAGAAGAAATGAAAGGCATAGCTGCGCGCCCGCTGCATAACGGCTTCTTCCAGCCGCGCCCCCCGCGGTAGGGCATCAAGGAGCTTGAAGTATCCGGCGGCGTCGGCGGCGTCCATGGTCACGCCCTTGTTGCGGATCCAGGCTTCGCCGGCGACGATGACGGGGATGCCGAAGCTGGTCAGTTCCACGCCGGTCTTGGTGCCGTAGATGATGGCTGTGTCGCACTTGAGCATGACGGCGTAGGTGCTGATCTGGCTTTCGGGCGGGATGACGAAGACGTTCGGGGGTAGGGACGGGAAGGCGCGGGCGATCTCGTCGGCGATCTTCTGGCGCGAGGGTACGGTGCCGCGAATCTCGGCCGGATGGACGCGGATGACCAGTTGCAGGTCGGGCCGGGCGGCGAAATAGGCGATGGTGCGCAGCACCCAATCCAACATGTTGGGGAAGGCGTTGGCCGGGTAGTGCAGTTGCGCATCCCACATCACGTTCGTGAGCAGGCCGATGATCGGCTTGTTCAGGTCCAGCCCCAGTTCGGCCACGATCGCGCTCAGGTCTTCCTGCGGGTGCTCGTGGAACCACACCCAGTCATGGGTTCCGTACCAGCGGCTGACCAGGTAATCCATGGTTTGCCGCTCCATTTCCGGCGTCCAGGGCAGGTTCTCCCAGGCCGAGACCGGCTCGTTCATCAGGGTGTGGTGGTAAGTGTCGTCATGGCTGAAGATGAAGCAACGCTTGCGATAGGCCGTGTTCCAGTTGACGACCCGCACCCCGCGCTGGCGGAGGACTTCGCCGATCAGCCCCTGGGGGACATAGATGCCATGGTTGAAGCAAGACGACTCGAAAGCGACCTGATCGAGCAGGCGCTGCGTGGCCCTGGTGGCGAGGATCGAGGCCTCGAAATAGCGGCGCAGCACGGCCTCGCCATCGGGTTCGGCCAGCAGGTCGCCGCGGGCAAAGTAGCGCAGGGCGCCGGCCAGGGCGTGCTCGCCGACGGCCAAATCATCGAGGTGGAAGGCGGGGATGTCGGCGGCGGCCATCATCTGGGCCAGTTGGCGCGCTTCCTCGCGCGCGGCCGGGTCTGCCAGATCGCCGTAGCGATGAACCGGGAGAGCCAGCGGCCCGTAGATCGCCTGCCCGTCGCCCCAGCAGCGGGCGCACAGATGCGTCTGCGGCCCCCCGGCGACGAACTTGGCGTGCTGTTGCGGCCGCTTGAGCGTGGCGTGCATGCAGGCCGGCAGAAAAGCATCGCAAAGCAGGAAATGGACCTCGGCCCCGCGCAGGGTGAGGGCGATGCCCAGCAAGGTTTCGACGGGGGTCAGGGCTTCGTGGCCGCCGATGCTGGTGGCGACGAGGACTTTAGGGCCGCCTCGGGCCTTGAGCCTGGCATCGTCCCATGCCGCCCGCTCTGTCTCCAGCAGCCGCTCCCAGGGCGCCAGGACAACGGCCGTGTCAGCCGATGGAGGCGGCGCCGGTTGCGCCGGCGAAAGCAAACGCGCCAGCGTCTGCTTGATGGCCCGCCGGGCAGTCTGGATCAAGATGTGAGTCCTTTGAGGAGGAGAGGAGGCGCCATTCTCAGGAGCGGGCGGCAATGATCAACCCCAGGCTGACGATCAGCACGCCCAGCCAACGGCCCCATGAGACCTGCTCGGCAAAGACAACGCCCGACAACACCAACACCAGGACGATGGCCAGGGCCATGAAAGGGTAGGCAAAGCTGATGTCGCTGCGCGAGACAGCGCCCATCCAGGAAATGGAGGCCATGACCGCAGATGCCAGTCCGCTGACGACCTTCCAATTGGTGAAAGCCGCCTTGAGAAAGGTGGGGAGAGCGGCCAAATCGGCGGGGATGGCGCCGACCTCGATCATGCCGGCCTTGAGCAACAATTGCCCGGCCACGGTGAATAGAATCGTGCCGCCGATGAATAAATAGACGAGCATGGTCTGTGGTGGGTGGGTGCGGCCGTTCCCGAAGTGACTTCAGTTTAGGCGACGGCAAAGGCGGCGACCGTCTCGATCACTCGCATCTGGTCGGCGTTGGTCAGGGAATTGTAGAAAGGCAGGCGCAGCAGGCGGTCGCTGACATCCTCGGTCACAGGGCAGTCGCCAGGCTGGCCGCCGAAGCGCCGGCCCATATCGGAAAGATGCAAGGGCAGGTAATGGAAGACGCTGAGGATGCTCTGGGCCTTGAGATGGTCGATCAAGCGTTGGCGTGCGTCGAGCGACGGCAGCAGCAAGTAGAACATGTGATAGGCCTGTTCACGGTCAGCCGGGACGATGGGCCGTCTGACGCCCTGCTGCGCGGCCCACCCTTCCAGACACTCGTCGTAGCATTCCCAGATCTGGCGGCGCCGGGCCTGGATTGCCTCGCGTTGCTCCAATTGCGCCAGCAGGAAGGCCGCCAGCAGATCGGAAGGCAGGTAGCTGGAACCAATGTCTACCCAGGTGTATTTGTCCACCTGCCCGCGAAAGAAACGGCTGCGGTTCGTGCCCTTTTCGCGGATGATTTCGGCCCGTTCGATGTGGCGCGAGTCGTTGATCAGCAAGGCGCCGCCCTCGCCGCAGGTGAAGTTCTTGGTTTCGTGAAAGCTCTGGGTGGCCAGGGCGCCAAAGGCGCCCAGGTAGCGGCCCTTGTACTTCCCGAACAGGCCGTGAGCATTGTCCTCGACCACCGGCAGGCCGTGTCTGCGGGCAATGTCCATGATCGCATCCATCTCGCAGCCGACGCCAGCGTAATGGACGACGACAATGGCTTTGGTGCGGGGGGTGATCAGGCTCTCCAATCGGCTCTCGTCGAGGTTGAGCGTATCCGGCCGGATGTCGGCGAAGACAGGTCGGGCGCCGCGCAGCACGAAGGCGTTGACGGTGGAGACGAAGGTGAAATCGGGGAGGATGACCTCATCGCCAGGCTCGATGTCGAGCAGGAGGGCGGTCATCTCCAAAGCATGGGTGCAGGAGGTCGTGAGCAGCGCTTTGGCGATGCCCATTTGCGCTTCGAGCAGCGAATGGCAGCGTTTGGTGAATGGCCCATCGCCCGAGGCATGACCGGAAGCAATGGCCTGCTGCATGTAGACCGTCTCGTTGCCGGCCATGGCAGGCTGATTGAAAGGAATGAGATAGCTCATACGGTCAACCATTTGTGAAACGAATGGCGAGCATCGCCGATCCGCCAGCGCAGGTTGGCATAGCCCCGTTGCACAGGGTAGTTGTTGATGTGGGTAGGCCCTTCGATCAGTTCGGCCAGGCCATCGAGTTGTCGCATCCCGTGCACGGTGAGAAGCGAGAACAAGCCTCGGCCCGAAAAATGAGGATGGATGCCGGCGATGCTGTAGTGAGCAACCCGAGCTTTCAAACTGGCTTCCAGCGGAGAAGGTTTCTTCCAGGCCGAGTAGCCCGCCAGTTTGCCGTCGATCTCGGCGACGATGATCCAGTCGGCGTAGCCGCGCACACACGAGCGAATCCACTCCACATAGACGTTGACCGCGTCTTGGTGTGAAATATTGGGATCGGCATGAAAACGGCCAAAATGGTTGCCAAAAGAGATTCGCGCCAGCTCGATCAGTTCCGGTTCATCATCGCTGCCGGCAAGGCGAACCTGAACATCGCTCGCCGGCTGTGGCCGACCCGGCGCTGGGCGGGCGGTGGGCGCCGCCGGCCACTCGGGCGTGAGGGGGTTGCGGCGATAATCGAAGATGAAATCGAGGAGCGTATCCACGAGCAGAAAGCCATTCGTCTCCAGGGCGTGGATGGTGGGCATGTCATCGGTGTAGGTCTTGCAGAGCAGGCCGTGGATGCCCCGTTCGAGGGCGGCCTGGGTGGCGGCGTTGAGCAAGCTGGCGCGCGTCGCCAGCGCGTCCGCGGTTCCTGGCCCTAGACCGAGGTGCTTAAGCGCCGCCATGGGCTTGCCCAGAACCCTCGTCTCCCAGGGCAAAGGCGCCAGGGCGACCATGCCGACAAGCTGTCCCCCCTGGCTGGCGAGAAACAGCTCGCCGCCTCCATCCTGAACAGTGTCGGCAATGTCCTGGAACCAGTAGTCATCAAGGCTGGCGCCCAATTCCGGGGCCAGAAAGCGGTAGGGTTTCTGGCTGGCCTGGGCGAGAAGCGGGCGCGCCAAGTCAAGCTGGTCGCGCGGACAGGATGAGATCGCGATCGAACTCATGGCCCCTCCTCTGGTTCAGTCGTTGTACGGATGACGTAGACGGGTCGATCCATCATTCGAAAATGCATGCGCGCCAGATACTCGCCAATGATGCCGAGGGCGAAGAGTTGCGCTCCGGCAAAGACGGCGATGACAGAAGCCAGGAACGGAAAGCCCGGCACGCTGTAGCCAAGCAGCAAATAACGGCCGATGACGTAGACCAGGATGGCGATGCCAAAGAGGGTAAAGCCAAAGCCAATCAGGCTGGCAAGCTGCAACGGCCAGGTGCTGAACCCGGTCATCATGTTGAGCGCCAGGGTGACGAGCCGGCCAAAGGTGTAGTTGGAGACGCCCAAGCGCCGCGGGTCGTGTCGAACCGGGATAGCGGCGAAACGGGTGGTGCCCCAGGTCAGCAGCACATCGATTGAGGCGAAAGCGCCCCGGTAGGAGGCGAACGCCTGGCGCAGTTCAGTGCGAAACGCTCGAAAGGGGCTGACTTTGCGGGCCGTCTCGGCGCCCATGGCCCCTTGCAGCGCCAGCTTGGTGATGCTAGAGGCCAGGTTGCGCCAGAGGCCGTGCTGCTGCATTTGCGGCGCGCCATAGACCACATCGAAGCCTTCGGCCAGTTTGTCCAGCAGGCGGGGGATTTCTTCGGGCGGGTTTTGCAGGTCGTCATCGAGTGTGAGCACGATGTCGTGGCGTGCAGCGCGAATGCCGCAAAGCAACGCGTTATGCTGGCCGTAGTTGCGCATCAGGTTGATGCCCCGCACCTGGGGATGCGTCTGAGCCTGCAACTCGACCGCTTGCCAGGAGCGATCCCGGCTGCCATCGTTGACCAGGATGATCTCGTAGGGCCGGCCGAGGCCGCGCAGCACAGGTTGCAGACGCTCGATCAGGAGCGGCAGCGAGCCTTCGCTGTTGTAGACGGGGATGACGATCGAGAGGGATTCCATGCGTTCCAGGGGCAGAACTCGGTGTCTGTTTTACGGCATCAGGGACGGGAATATCGGCTTGCTGGCCTCCTGCTGCCGGACAAGCGCCTCCTGCTGGCGCAGCCAGTCAAGCCCCGCCGCAGGATCGGCCATCGAGATGGCATAGAGTCGCAGGTTCTCCGTCTCGGCCACAACCTGGCCCAGGCCCGCCCCGTCCAGGTAGTCGGCCGCTTTCGCCGTCAAGACGAAGTCAGGAACCCGGTCTAGCTCGGCCAACCAGAGGTTCTGGAAACTGGCGCCGCCATCGATGATCAGCCCGGACTGATAGTAGGTGGGATACTGCGACATGGCCAACATGACATAGAAAGCAAAGAAGAAGGGATCCTCCTGTGGCACGTTGACCAGGACCAGGCCCGGGTTGGCGCGATCGAGGGCGGCGGTGATCGGTTTCAGATCGAGCGCATAACCGGCCCGATTGGCGCGGGCGCGGGCAAAGCGCCCGCCCGCAACGGGATCGAAGGGAAGCAAGAGGCCAACACCGATCACAAGCGTCAGCCACACCGCCAGCGCCGCCAAGAGAAGCCGCTGGCGCTGCACTTGCAGACGGGCGGCCAGGCGGTCGGCGCCGACGGCCATGCCCAGAAAGATGAAGGAGAAGACCGAGGTGTAGGCTTTGCCGGCGGCCTTCGGGTTCTGCACCAACCACAGGGCCAGAAATGTCAAGACGCCGGCCAGCCCCACGAAGAAGAGGGCGCGCTGCCGGCTTTGGCTGCGGTCGCGCAGAGAGGAAAGCAGACCGTAGAGCCAGAGGAAGGCAAGGCCAAGCCCCACCAGCTGGAGAATGAGCGTCAGGAGCAGCGAGACGGCGGGCGGAGCGCCTCGCCAGAGCTGGTAAACCGGCAGGTTGGTCACGCTGCCGAGCTTGTCGGCCAGAAGCACATTGAAAGTCACCGCTTCATGCTTCATTTCTGCCTCCACGCTGCCGGCCGCGTTCAGGAAGCCGGGCAGATAGTAGCCAGCCTGGCCCGTGAGGACGAGTAGAAGCAGGGCGATGATGGCTACCGAAGCATAGCGCGCCAGCCAACCCCTCCCATCGCGCAGGACGACCAGGTCATAGACCAGGTGAAGAAACAAGGCCCCCACGATGATGATGCCAAACGGCCGATACACCACCGCCAGCGCCGCCCAGGCCAGCGCCAACAAGAAACGCCAGCGCCAGCGATTCTCGGCCCACTGCTGGCCGCTCTCGCGACCATCTGCCTGCGCCGCCAACATCCACCCAAACACCGCCAGGGCAAGCAGCGGCGCGGCGCCAAGCTCGGCGCTGGCATCGGTCTCGATCACCAGCCGCACCCAGAAGCCAACCGTAGCCCCCAGCGCCGTCAGAGCCAACAACCAGCGCCGCATGTTGACTTGAAAGCCAAGAGCGACCAGGGTTGGCAGCATGGTCACAGCGAGAATGATGTGAAACGGGTAGTAGAAACGGTGAGTGGAGACACCCGCCAGCTGCGCCAGCCAGGCCAGGTTGGCGACATGGTTGATCGGAAAGCTGCGACCAAGCAAGCGGGCCGAGTAGAGGGCAGTGGGCGATTCGCTGGCAAGCCGGGCGATGTTGTCGAGATTGGCCGCAGTGAAGGCGGCCCCGCCCCGGATCACCTCCCAGTCGACCTTGCGTACCGTCTCGGCCAGCGATATGTAGGTGAACGAGTCGCCGGGGTTGGAGCGAAAGGCCGTGTATTGCCCGCCCATGGCCAGAGCCGGCGCCCACAAGATGGCGACGCCAACCAGAAAGACGCCGACCCACTTGAAAAGGGTGGGGAGCCGGATGTCGCTTAGCAACGCCTGGTCCCAGCGGCGCTCCCAGATGACCAGAGCGGCGCTCAAGGCCAACAACGACGCCGCCAGCGGCAAGGCCCAACGGCTGGCGGGGCCGATGAACATGACCAGCGGCAGCCCCAAGACAGAGGCGAGGGCCAGGGCCGTGGCCGGAGCAAGCGCCACGGCCAGGAGGGATCGCCGGCGGACGCCGCGCAGCAAGGCCAAGGCCGGGCCCCAACCGCCGCCGAACAGCACCAGCAGGCAGAGGAAGAGGCCAACGCTCTGATCGACGCCTGTCAAGCGCGCACCTGCCAGGTGCGCAAACGATTCATGACCCGCAGCCGCCGCCGGTCCCAGGCCAGACGAGCGCCCTGCGCCCGCACGGTCTGCTCGAACCGTTGCCGTGCGTAATCGTAGAGTCGCTGGTCGAGACGGTTGTATTCACGCAACAGATCGAGGAGGTCAGCGCTCAGTTCGGCGTCGCCGAGACGATGTTTGCTGACATTGATCGAACGGTAGAACGGCAGCCGCCACCCCAGGGCGCGACTCATGAGCAGAAGCGAGTCGTCGAAGGCTTCGACCAGGCCCACGGCGGCGAAGCGTTCGTCCAGACGCCAGATGGCCTCGTCGAGCATGGCCTCGGTGCAGGCGCCGAAGGGGGCGTCTTGGGCCGCAGCCAGGTAACGCAATTGGGCGTTGTCCAGTTGTCGGGATTGAGTTTCGCGGATGAAGCCCGCCAATCCTTTCGCCATCACCGTGGCGTGGTTCTTGTGTTCGGGATGGTCGCGCACGAAACGGTAGTAAGAGATCACGCGGGCGATCGGCTCCCGCAGCATCGTCGCATAGACCGCCTGGCGATCGATGTGCTCGTGCAGGCCATAGGGAAAATGCCCCTGCACGATGCGAATCTGGGCCTGCTGCTCTGCTGGCAGGCTCAGGTAATCGCGGAAGGGATCACCTGGCGTCTGGCTGGCGATGCAGATTTGCTGGCGACGGTATTGACCGCGGATGACCGTGCGCAGAGTTCGTCCGGCCGTCTTGGGGATGTGGATGAAGATGATGAGCGGTTCTGGCACGGGGCAGTAATCAGTGATCAGGATCAGCAATCAGTGATCAGTCGGGGTTATGTGTTGGTGGGGTTGGGGATGCGCGCTGCCAGGGAGGCGCCATCCAGCCGGTGGTGGCTCAGGGCCTCGGCGGGCGTGCCGCAGGCTGGGTAGCCTTCTACGGCCAGTTTGACCAGCGGCCGTTTGACCAACGGCCGGCTTGAGTCGCCGCCGGCCGCCAGCGCGCCCAGTAAGCTGTCGGCCAGCCCGCCCACCGGGGCGTGGTCTTCGAGCACGAACAGGCGGGGGTAGGGGGCCAGAATCTCGTGCAACCAGTCGGGATCGACCCGGTTCAGCCAGGGCATGTCGATCACTTTCAGCCCAAAGCCCTGGCCGGCCAGCAGTTCGGCGGCGCTCAGGGCCTCGTGCAGCATCACCGGGCCATAAGCAAAGAGGAGGGCGTCCTGGCCGTAGGTCAGGGCCACGCCGCGGCCTGGGGTCAGACGGTAGCCAGGAGGGAGGTCGATGTGGCGGGGCGAGGGGCCGATGGCCAGACGGATGGCGCAGTTCTCGCTGGCCTGGTTGACGCAATACTCAACCGCCATCGCCGTCTCGGCCGGGTTGCACGGCTGTAAGATGGTCATGTTGGGCAGGGCCGCCAGCAGCGAGATGTCGCGCAGGCTCTGATGCGACTTGCCGGGGCCGGCGGGGATCAGCCCGGCGTAGTGCAGGGCGTAGATGATCTTCGTCTTCTCGCTGGCGTTGTTGTAGATCTGCTCGTTGGCGCGCGAGGCCAGGAAGCTGGCGAAGGAATTGACCACCGGCAGCAATCCCATTCTGGCCAGCCCGCCCGCCATGCTCACCATGTCCTGCTCGGCGATGCCGTTCTGGATGAAGCGGTCGGGATAGGTCAATTCGAACTCGCGCACCCGGCAGTCGGCGGCCAGATCGGCGTCGAGCACGACCAGGTCGGGACGCTCGCCGGCCAGCTTGACCAGGGCCTTGCCATAGGCTTCGACCACATACTCAGCCGCGGCCTTGAGCGATTGACCCGCCTCGGCGCCTTTGCTGATCGGCTCGCCCAACGCGTTGCGGGCCACGGGCGCAGCCGCTGACTCGGAGGCGATGGTCTGCAGCGCGACGGGAGCCAGGCCCAGGCTGTGCAGGCGCGCATCGATGCGGGCGATGATCTCGGCGTGCCCGGCTGCAAACGAGGCGTCGTCGGGCGCGCCGGCGTGCCAGCGATAGTAGCCGCCGGCGTCCTTCAGCGCCTGCGGGTGCTCCATGAACGAGACGCCCCGGCCCTTGATCGTGTCGGCGATCAGGGCGGTGGGCCGGTCGCTGATCTGGCGGAACTCGGCCAGGGCGGCGGCGATCTGGCTGAAGTCATGGCCGTTGCAGCGTCGCACCTGCCAGCCAAAATCGCTGAATTTGCGCTCGATGTCGCCCAAATCGACGATTTCCACCACCTGTTTATCGGATTGCACCTTGTTATGGTCGACGATCACGGTCAGGTTGCCGATGCCCTGGTGAACCGTCGATTGCAGGGCTTCGTAGTTCTGGCCCTCCTGCAACTCGCCATCGCCCAACATCACGAACACCCGCCCACCATACCCGGCCATCCGTTTGGCCCAGGCCATGCCCCGGCCCTTGGAGATGCCCATGCCCAACGAGCCAGAGTTGGCCTCGATGCCGCGCACGCCCACATCGGGGTGCCCATCCAACCCGCCGAAGCGGCGTAACATGAGCAGTTTTTCTGCGGGCAGGACGCCAAGCGAGTAGAGGACGGCATAGAGGCCGGGGACATCGTGGCCTTTGGACGAGAAGTAGATGTCGCGGTTGGGATCGTCGTAGCCCAGGGCGATGGTGTTCATCTCCTGGTAGTACAAGCAGACGACGATGTCCATGGCGCTGAAGCTGGAGCCGAGGTGCCCAGAACCGGCCCGTTTGACGGCAGCAAGGGCGTTGGCCCGGCACATGTCGGCCAGCAGGGGCAGGCGCTGCTGTGGCGACAGGGCGGCCTGGTTCAGGCGGGCGAATTCGGATTGGGGGATGAGGTGGATGTCGAGCACAGGGCAGGGGTCAGAGGGCAGGGGGCAGGAGGCAGGGGCAGGACGGGGATGGGATCAGGGACGGAGAAGGCGCGGCAGCCAGAGGTCGTGGCCCAAGATGAGGACGGTGGGGGTGGCGGTGGGCGTGACAGTGGCGGTTGGGGTCGAGGTCGGCGGCTCGGCAGGGGTTTCGGTGGGGGTGGGGGTGTCGGTCGGGGTTGCCGTCTCGGTTGGGGCTGCCGTCTCGGTCGGGGTCGCCGTCTCGGTCGGAGTCGCCGTCTCGGTTGGGGTCGGGGTGTCAGTGGGCAGCGGCGTGGGGGTGTCGGTGGGTGTCGGGGTGGGGGTGTCGGTGGGCAGCGGCGTGGCCGTTGGCGTGGGGGTATTGGTGGCGGTGGGGGTGGCCGTGGGGGTGGGGGTGGCGGCCAGGAAGTGGAAGCGGTTTTCGTGCACTTCGGGCGCGGTTTTGCGCCAGTAGACCTGGCCCGGCCCCAGGATCTGGCCGTCCTCCGACCATGTCCCCGACACTGACAGCCCGGCCGGCGGCTCGGCAATGAGCAGGAAGTTGTCGCGGTAGTTGACTTCCGGTACGAAGAAGTTGAAGAAACCGGCGGCGTCGGTGATGCGGGTGTCGAGCAAGGTTCCCGGTGGGGTCTGGGCATCGGTGTAGCCATACAGCCGCAAAGTGACGTTGCCAAGCGGCTGCGTGGTATTGCCATCAGGCCCAAGATAGGTGTTGCCGCGGAAGCGCCAAACATTGCAGAGGTTGTCGATGAAGGCCTTGAGTTGGGGATACACTGCATTGGCGATCTTGAGATAGCCAGAGTCATCGGGGTGCAGGCCATCACCCGCGGCCAGGTCGGCGGCCTTGTCGAACAGAGGATAGATTTCAACAAAACGGACGCGGCTGCCCTTGCTGTTGGCAATGCTCTTGACCAGCGGGTTGAACGCTTTGGCCAGATTGTCCTTGGCCTGCGCCTCGGCGGGCGTCTCGCCGCGTTTGGTGGTGTCGATCGGCGGGATTGAAGACAGGACGATGTAGGTGTTGGGATAGCCGTTGAGGATGCGATCGACCAGGGTGTTGAGTTGCCCGGCCATGACGCTGGGGGTGGTGAAGGTGTATTCCTGGTTGATGGTGGCCGTGCCCGCCATGAGCAGGATGATGTCGGGGGTGTTGCTGGTCATGGCGTAGTTGGCATAGGAATCGAGGTCCACGATCCGAAAGCCGCCAAGCCCCTCGTGCTTGTATGGCTCAGTGCCGTAGGTGCCCACATAAGTGAACTGCACCCGCTCGGCCTGGGCGCGATTCCAGAGGAAGAAGCGGTAGCCAGGGCCTACGGCGCTGGCCGCGCCGCGCGTTACCGAGTCGCCGAACGGCATCACCCGCAAGGGACAGGCCAGGGAGGGGGCCAGGGACGCAGCCAGCGCCTGGGCCGGCTGAGGGTTGGGGCCGGCGGCAGGCAAAGCCGCTGCCGTCGAGATCATGAGGCCGAGAACCACAAGCAAGACAACAAAGAAGGTTGCATAGCGGCGGGCGCCTGTTGGCGAGCGTTTCATGGTCGTGCAAAGCTCCTTTTCGATCAGGGTGAAGGCAATAGGGCGTGGTGAAAGATGATTCCGCATTGGGTGAAGACGATCAGCTAAGTGATGGACGGTAAACGCGCCTGAGCGCGTTCGATCAGGTATTCGGCGTACCACCAATCCTTTTCATCGTTGATGTCCAGCCCCTCGAATCCGGTGGTCAGAAAGGGCGTGATGGCGACGCCGGCAATGGTGTGCGACTCAGCCACGACCCGGCTCCAGGCGATCTCCAGGCTGGCGTTCTGGCTGAAGATCTCGGGCAGGGCCTGGTAGGGCGTGCTGTGCCAGGGCTGTGCGGCCGGGCCAAAAGGCAGCAGGGGCAGGAGCCTTCCCTCCCTGATCACCCACATCTTGCCGGGGTGCTGTTTACACTTCTCCACCGCCCGCAACGAGTCGACGCCTTCGGCCTGACTGAACTGTTCCCAGGCCCGGAGGATGGTTTCGGGCTGGCGAAAGGGGCTGGTGGGGCGGAGGATGCTAAAGCAGTCGTAGCGCCGGCCCTGTTCGGCCAGCCGTTCCAGGGTGTAGGCCACCCACTCGATGTCCGGCGAAAGCTCGCCTGCCATCTCGGCCGGGCGCAAGAAAGGCGCCTCGGCCCCATAGCGCCGGCCGATCTCGGCGTACTCCTCGGCATCGGTGGAGAGGATGACGTCGGCAAAGACGCCGCTCTGCCGGGCAGCGGCGATGGTGTAGGCCAGCAGCGGATGCCCGGCCAGCAAGCGCACATTCTTGCCAACCACACGTTTGGAGCCGGCGCGAGCAGGGATGAGGGCGACGCAGGTAGGCATGGGGGTTGCGGGTTGCGGGTTCCGTACTCTGTGTTTGTGTTCAGTCGAAAGCAATTACCAATCACCAATCATCAGTTACCGCCCCCCCCAATCACCACGCCGTCCAGCCGCCATCCAAAACGACGTTCGCCCCGGTCATGTAGGACGAGGCCTCGGAGGCGAGGAAGATGACGGCGCCGTTGTATTCATCCTCGCGCGCCATCCGGCCCAAAGGCACGCGGGCGGTGTAATTGCGCAGGAAGGTCTCGTCCTGGTGGTTGAAGACGCCGCCAAAGGTGAGGGTGTTGACCCGCACGCCCTTTTCGGCCCAATAGGTGGCCAGATAGCGGCTGAGGTTGAGCAAGCCCGATTTCGAGACCGAGTAGGCCACCGGCTTGAAGAAAGGGGCGCCGTTCTGGGCGCGGTAGGTGTAGAGGCGCTGGTCGGGCGAGACCAGGCCATAGATGGAGGAGATGTTGATGATCGAGCCGCGGCCGGCGGCTGCCATCGCCCCGCCAAACACCTGGCAGCACAGCACCACGCCCTTGAGATTGACAGCGAGCACACGGTCGAGCGAGGCGGTGGGGTAGGTTTCGAAGGGGCCGTTTTCCTCGGCCGGGGCATTGGGCGGCGAATCGAGACCGGCGTTGTTCACCAGGATGTGGGGCGTCCCCCAGGTTGCCTCGATCTGCCTCAGCCCGGCCGCCAACGACGCCCGATCGGTGACATCCACCTGACAAAACAGCAGGTCGCCGGCGCCGGCGCCAAAGCGAGCCGCAACAAGATCGGCATCGGTGCGCACATCCAGCACGGCCACACGCGCGCCTTGCCCGGCCAGCGCCAGCGTGAATTGACGGCCGAGTTGGCCCAAGCCGCCGGTGACGATGGCGATCTTGCCTTCGAGACGGAAAAGGTCTGGATTCATGGTCAGCGCTTACTGGTCAACAAGGCTCCGGCTGAAGAGATCGCAGATTTCGCGCACGGCGCCGTAGCCGCCCGGACGCTGGGTGCGATGGGCGGCCGCCGGCAACACATCGGGATGGGCATCGGCGACGACGATGGGCAGGCCGGTCACGGCCAGCACAGGGAGATCGTTGATATCGTTGCCAACGAAGGCTGTCTGATCGAGGCCAATGCCCCTCTCGTTGGCCAGGCGGGTCAGGGCCTGGGCCTTGTCGCGGCAGTTGTGGATGCAGGCGACCTTCAATTTGCGGCTGCGCTCGAGCACGACCGGGTTTGACTCGGACGAGATAATGACCGGTTCGATGCCCAGGGCCTCGAGCCGGCGGAGGCCGATGCCATCTCCCCGCCAGCAGCGCACTGCCTCGCGCCCGTCCTCGAACACATAGACGGCGTTATCGGTGAAAACGCCATCGAAATCGAACGCCACCAGGCGGAGGCGACGAATGCGGTCGGTCAGGGTGGGAGCGGGGGATGGCATGGGTAGGGGGCAGTATTCGGGGGGGGTCAGGGTGCGAGGTCGAGGTCGGAATAGGCGATGGTCGCATCCGTGGCCAGGGGGCGCAGGGTGCGGCGGCCGAGGATGTCAGCCAAATGGTAGGGCGGCAGCCCGCCGCTCGGCGATTTGATCGCAACATCGTGGGCGGTGAGGATATGGCCGGCGGGCAAGTCATGGGCGGCGACGAGCGATTTGGACATCTTGCGCAGGGCGTCTTCTTCTGCTGGCAGCACGCGCTTGTCACCATCGCCCAGGGCGGCGCGGGCGCGATGCAGGTCGCGCGTCATCTTGCTCATCCCGATCGGCTCCAGCGACATGGCGTGGTCCGAGCCTTTCCAGGTGTGGTTGAGCGTGAAATGCTTCTCGATCACGCGGGCGCCGAGCAGATAGGCTACCACCGCCATGGCGATGCCGTTGTAGTGGTCCGAGAGGCCGATCACCAGGTCGGGGTAACGCTGGCGGAAGCTGGTGATGACGCGCAGGTTCATTTCCTCGGCTGCGGCGGGATAGATGGCCGTGCATTGGAGCAGACACAATTGCGGGTTGATGGGCATGATGGCGTCGTAGGCGCGCTGGATGTCTTCCCATGTCCCGCCGCCGGTGCTGAGCAAGAGCGGTTTCTGGACGCTGGCGGCATACTTCAGCAGTGGGATGTTCCTGAGGTCGCCCGAAGCCAGCTTGATGGCAGGAGCGTCAAGCTCGGCCAGGAAATCGACGCTGGGCATGTCGAAGGCGGTGGAGAAGAAGGTGATGCCGATTTCGTGGGCGTAAGCCTTCAATTCCAGATACTCCGCCAGGCCGAATTCCAGATATTCGCGATGTTCGCCGTAGGTGCGGCCAAAACTGTTGCGATGTTCGTAAGGTTTGTTATAGGCCTCACGGGTGAAAAGCGTACGATTGTCGCGTTTTTGCAGCTTGACCGCATCGGCGCCGCACTCTTTGGCCGCATGAAACAGGGCCTTAGCCTTTTCTACCTCACCCTGGTGGTTATGGCCGATTTCTGCGATAATGTAGCAATTGCTGTCATCATTGATTTCGAAGTTATCGATGGTGAGACTGCGGTTCATGGCTCCTTACCTCTGCAAAACGAATGGGATCAGGACGACGAGTCGGCAAGCGACGAAGGGGGGCCGTCCTGGTCGAGCATGTGGACGCTGCCGATGATCTTGGCCGGCACACCGCCGACGATGGCACCCGGCGGCACGTCTTTGCTGACGACCGCGCCCGCCGCCACCAGGCAGTTATCGCCAATGGTCACGCCGCCCAGAATGATGGCGCCGGAGGCAATCCAGCAGCCCTTGCCGATGTGAATGTCATAGCCAGAATCAGGCACCTGCCGCGCACGCGGCTGCTTGAGTTGGCCGTTCTCGAATTCATGGCGACCGGTGAGAAACATGCAATAAAAGCTCAGCACCGAATCATCGCCGATGGTGATATGGCCCGAACGGGTGTTGAAAAAGACATTGTTGGTGCACCCCACCCCCCTGCCCAAATGCAAGCGGTCGCGCGGGCCATGCACCACGCAACGGCCGATGTTGATGAAGCCGAGACTGCACAGCGCATCGATCAGGCGCTGGCGTAGCCGCTGCCGGGTCGTGGGGATCAGACGGCGCCAGCGGCGAACCCGGCCCCGCACGCGGCTGCTCAGGCCCTGCGCTAACCCGGCCATCGGCTCACCCTTGCCCACTCAGCGGCCCAGAACAGCGCGCAGCCTGGCGCCAATGGTTTGGCCCGCACCGGCCACCTGGCCCCGCACGGGGCGCATTTCCAACCGCTGGCGACGAAGTGCACAGCCATAATCATACAGTTCGATGTCGAGAGCGTTTTCTTCTCTGATCTGGGTCAGGAGGTGTGGATCGATCTGCTTTTCGCCGCTCGAGGCGTTGGCGACTGCATCGAAGGCGACATCCTGGAAAGCCATCGCCTGCGACAGATAGACCAGGTCGGCGGCGAAGGTCTCGGTCGTGCCGATGAACCACATCGCCTCCAGCGCCTTCTTGCCCGCTTCCAGGTGCTCTCTGGTCAGATGGCGCTCGTGAAGCACCTCTTTGTGGCTCCAGAGCAGCAACTGGCGCAGTTGGCCGTTGCGCAGCCAGAGGCCGCTGCTATGGCGAAACCATTCTGCCAGCGACCACTGATGCTCGACGATCTCCTGATGCCAGGCGTTCGTCGAGTGGCCGCGCAGGTAGTTGTAGAGCGAGATGATGCGGGCCGCCGGCTCGCGCAGAAAGACGATGTAGCGCACATCGCGCCCGGCCGCCTGCGGCAGTTCGTGGACGCCATAGAAGGCCATGTGGCCAAACAGACAGCGCGTATCGGGCCTGAGTTTGACGTTCAGGTACTCGAGCACGCGCGTTTCATCCCAACCGGGGTTGGCGCCGGTGTCGGCTTTGTCCAGGCCAATCCTGCTGCTGTACATGCGCACGAAGCCGCGCCCCCGCATGTTGTTCTCGAAATGGCGCAGCAACGTCTTGCCGGCGGTCTTGTAGAGATGCAAGACGACGTAGAGCGGCGGCTGTGTTGGCATGAGGCGTCAGTCAGCTATCGTTTGGCGCTGCACCGAGACTCTTGACGCCGTCAGGCGAGACCTGATCGTGCCGGCGGCGCCGATGAGACGCTCGCCCAGGCCGCCGCCACGCGCCAGGGTGAAGGAGCGCAAGTTTTGGGCAATGCTGCGCTCGCCCGCGCGGGCCAGTTCGGGCGCGGTGATGCTGCGGATCTCGTTGACATTGCCAACATTCCCGTCCTCGTTGAGATCGACCATGGCCACAATCCCAAACTTGCGGCGATCGAGCACCAGCAGTTGCCCGCGCGAGGTGCGCCGGGCCTCGCGCTCGGCATGCTCCGATACGCCGATGACAAGATGGTTGTCTGTCACCGAGAGGCCCTTGGTGTGGCCGCTGGCAAGGATGTCCTTGACGATGCGGTGTTTGCGATAGTCGACGACGATAAAACGACGGCTGCCGGAGGCGCAGTAGTAGAGATGCCGGTCATCCACAAAAACATTATGGCAACTTGGATCGGCGAGATGGATCACATGCCGGGGCGTAAAGCCACGCCGGAGATCATGCTCCAGCACCCAAACCTGACTCTTCTGCTTGTGGTTGTGCAGCATCACCAGCACCAGGTCGCCGCAAGGAAAGACGGAGTTGACATGATTGGTGTCGGTGTTCGAGTTGTAGAAATGGTATTCCTGCCGCACGCTGCCATCCAGTGTTTGATATGTCACCGAATTATAGAAGGTATTGGCAACATAGATGCCGCCGTTGGCGTAGGTCATCTGATGAACATGATCATTGTCCTTGTGTAGGAACACCTGATTATCGACTGTATCACTGCCGTTCATTCTATATTCGGTCAGTTCTGATTTATGGCTTTTGGCGACAAAATGCAATGGATCACTGGAAATCAGGGCTATACCATAGTGATGATCGGTATTGATCGTTGTTCTGGCCTTGATGCGCCAGTATTCATCGAAATCGTAAAGAAACAGATAGGCGTGCGTCGAAATCAGGTATTGCATGGGAAGCGATTACTCCGTAGGAAGTGAGAAGATCGCGCCGGCGCCGTCTGGCGTGCGCGACGCCTGGCCCGAAACCAGTAGCAACGGCAAGTAGTGAACCAGAGCGGCGGTTGGCGTCACCGTCGGCGTGGCGGTTGGCGTCGAGGAGGGCCTGGGGGTCATGGTGGCAGTCGGCGTGGCCGTGACGGTGGGCATGGCCGTGGCGGTTGGAGAGAGCGTGGCCGAAGGGGTGACAGTGGGTGTCTGCGTCGCCGGCGGCGCCGACTCGGCCAGATAGAGCCGAAAGTTGTCCATCTCCATCCCCAGGTCGGGGTCAAGGGCCGGCATGTCCATCCGCACCCCGGCCCGATCGAGCGTGAAGACGATGCCGGGCAGGGCGGCGACGGCGCTGCCGAGGCGCCAGTTCTCGCTCAGGTTGTAAAGCGTCGTTACGGCAGTGCTGGTGGCGGGATGCCACACCAGCCGGGCGCGCAACCAGTCGCCCTCGTGCGGCCACAGGGCCAGGTCGGGGCCAATGCGAGAGTTCTGGCCCAGCCGCTGGTCGGCGCCGTCAGCGCCCGCCAACACGCCCCAGCGCTTGCCGCCATCATCCAACCACACCGCCAGCAAGGGGTTTCGCCCGGCGGCGCCGTCGGCCATCAAACCCACCAGCGCGCCGGCGCCCGACGTACGCGTGTTGGCCGTCAAGCGGAAATCGAATTCCCAGGCGAAAGCGTCATCTTCGGTCAAAGGTCGGTCGAGCAACCTTGTTCGGGCATTGATATTGCCATCGCGGTCGAAGACCCCAACCAGCCTGCCCGACTCCACCTGCCAAAGGTCGCGGCCTTCTGTTTCGACCAGGCGACCGTAACCGGTGTCGAAATCTTCGCGCCATTGCTCCAGCCAGGTCGCTTCGCCAATGGCGTCGCCCACGAACTCGAAGGCAAAGATGTCGGCTCCTTGCAGCCGCAGGCCCAATCGTATCTCCTGGCCGCTGAAGGCGCTCAGGTCGCTCCGTCCCTGCCAGCTGACCACCTGCTCGAACGCATCGCCCTGCAAGAGGTCGCACTGCCCCCGGCCATAACTGGCCAGCTCGCGGCCGGCTTTGTCGAGCAGCGAAGCGCACACCCAGCCTTCGGCCTCGGTTCTGAAGTTGAGGGTCAGGCGGCCGCCCTGAAAGCGAAAGGGCCTGGTCGTGACCAGGTGTTCGCCCTCGTCGGCGTGCAGCGAGACGAAACGATGCAATTGGCTGACCGCCAGATAGACGCCCCCGCGGTCACCGTTCATCCATGCCGTCCTCGTCTGCTCATTCTCCAGTATCGGACGCCACTCGCCGCCCAGATTGGCGCCAAAGCCGTGCGTGCGCGGCAAGGCGATGAAATACTGAAAGAGCTCGTTGCCGCGACGAACCATGCTCTGACCCATGCTCATCATGTACATCTGCACGCCATCCAACACACCTCGGGCCACGTAGGGTGTTCGGTAGCGCGTCCAACTGCGGCCATCGCGACTGGCGCCAAGCTGAACCTCGAATTCGCCGTCATTGAGACCGATGGCCGGCGGGGTGGTGCGGGTCGAATAGTGGTAATAGATGTTGGGAAAGGCCAGATAGACGTTGCGCGCCCACGGGTATTTGAACGCGGCGCTGTGATAGATGTCCACCATGCCCGGGCGGGGGTCCTGCCACCCCTGCCAGTCTTCGGCGTCGGCCGCCAGGGCCAACGGCAGTTCGGTGCGGATGGGCGGGTAATCGCGGCCGGGTGCGGCCACGTTGCCGGGTTCGGGCGTGACATTCACCATGCCCTTCAGGGTGGCGGCTTCGCCCCGCACCACCGTCCTGGCCTCATCGATCCGTCCCCGCAAGAAGAAAACATAGCGGTCGAGGGTGTCATCCCAAAGGACGACATTCTGCGTATCGATAAAAAACGGCAGCAGAAGGATTTGTTTGCGGTCGAAATCAAGGCCATCGATGCTGGAGCCGGTGATGCCAAAAGCGCCATCATCGAGTTGACCGAGCTTCTTGAACGGCGTCGATGTCTTGCTGTTGGGATCGAGGAGAACGAACTGATAACCGTTCTCGGTGCAGTTCGTTTGCTGGCCGCGGAACCTGACACCTTCCACCAGGGTCTTCTCCCAGTTCACGCCGTCCGGCGAATGCGCCACACAGTAGATGCCGGCCGCATCGGCCTCATCGACGGGCACACGGCGGTAATAAAGCCGATAACCGCGATCCAGCTCGAAAATTTGGCTCCAGTAATGATAGCCCATTGCCTCCCAAGGGGCATCCGGCTCGATTACCCGGCCCCGGATCTCGGGCGGGTGCGGCTTCAGAACGAAGGTCGAGGACTTCGCAGCATCGATCAATGATTCGTCGATGAAGAGATAGGGGCCGTCGATGGCGACGACGGATGTCGCGCCGGGGCCAGTCACCAGGGATCGCTGATCGGCGGCGGCCGCCTTGGCGACCTCAGAGAGTGAACCAAACCACAGGGCGGCGCCCAAGACGAGCGCCGATTCAAGGCAAAGGGCAAGCGATCCGAACATGGTCATAAACCGTCGCACACCGATCACTGATCGACTGCCGAGAACTGCCACTTGCCATCAGGAACGAGAACGGAGCCGGGACGAGCGATCTTGCCGGTGCCATAGACATCGCGGGCGACGATCTCGAACGCCAGGACATCACCGATGTGATCCAGCCGCTCGCTTTTCAGGCCGGCTTTCAGGGTCAAATTGACCACGGCGTAGTCACCCGGAACCAGCCAGCCGGGGTTCCAGCTGCATCGCACCACCATCCGCCCCGACAAGGTGAAGTGCTCGGCCACCATGTAACGAGTCGAGAGTGTGCACAGCGGCGCGCCGCGACGTTCGATACCCATCGACACCAGAGGCGAATCCAACGGGTTCTCACCCGTATCCAGCACGATCTCGAAAACGACCGTCTCGCCCATCTCGAAGGCGCTGGTCTCGAGGCCATCCTTGTTCAGCAAGCGGATGGACTGGAAGATGGGCGTCGTTTCGGCGTCGATACGGTCAGGATGGTGGAGCAGATCGACGCCGCTGGCCAGGCTGAGCACCTGATGGCTCAGGTACTGGTTCACGGCCTCTCGGGAATCGCCATCGAAAGCCAATCGGCCGCCCTCCAAGACCACCGCCCGCCGGCACAGAGCCTCGATCGAGGCCATGTTGTGGCTCACCAGCAGCACCGTGCGCCCCTCGCCGGCAATGTCGCCCATCTTCCCCAGGCATTTGCGCTGGAACTGGGCGTCGCCCACAGCCAGGACTTCATCCACCAGCAGGATCTCCGGCTCCAGGTGGGCGGCGACGGCAAAGGCCAGGCGCACGCGCATGCCGCTAGAGTAGCGCTTGACCGGGGTATCGATGAATTTCTCGATGCCTGAGAAATCAAGGATCTCATCGAACTTGCGGTCGATCTCGGCGTTCGTCATGCCCAACACCGCCCCATTCAGGTAGACGTTCTCGCGCCCGGTCAGGTCGGGGTGAAAACCTGTGCCCACCTCCAGCAGGCTGGCTACCCGGCCGTTGAGCAGGGCGCGGCCGCTGCTGGGCGGCGTGATCCGGGCGAGGATCTTGAGCAGGGTGCTCTTGCCGGCGCCGTTGCGGCCGATGATGCCGACCGCTTCGCCTTCGGGTATGACGAAGGAAATGTCGCGCAAAGCCCAGATGACATCGCTTTCGTCGCCGTCGTTGAATTTGCTCAGACGCTGAAGTTTGCGAAAGTTGTCCACCGGCGCCCTGAGCCAGGCGAGGGCCGCACCGCCAAAAGTATCGTGCTTTTCTTCCTCGAAGGCGCCGATGCGATAGCGCTTGGCGATCGATTCGACTTGAATGGCTGGTATGCTCATTTCGGCTCAGACGACATCGGCAAAACGCGCTTCCATCTGCCGGAAGTAGTAGGCGCCGGCGAGGAAGAGCAGGACGGACGAGATCGCGCCCATCAGGATCAGATCCCACGGCATGGGGCTGGCGCCCAGCAGGGCCGAGCGAAAGCCTTCGATCACCCCGACCATGGGGTAAAGCCCGTACACCAGGCGCATGTTCTCGCCAATGCGCTCGGTCAAGGCCGAGGTGGACCAGACGACCGGCGCCGCATACATCAAGATTTGCATCAGAAATTGCGAGGCATAGTTGATGTCGCGATACTGCACGGCCAGCGCCGAAAACAACATCCCCAACCCGGCCGACGCCAGGGCCATGATCAGCACCAACAGGGGCAGAAAGATGATGTTGGCGGTCGGCGGCGTCCGGTAGTAGACCATGAAGATGGGGATGAAGGCGAAGGCGATGGCAAAATCGACGAATTTGGAGGCGATGGGCGTGAGCGGAAACACCAGCCGCGGGAAGTAGACTTTGCTCAGCATGCTACTGTTCGCCACCAGGTTCATGGTCGAAGCGAGCACGGCCGTGGAGAAGTAGGTCCACGGCACCAGGGCGGTGTAGCTGAAAAGCGGATAGGGCAGGCCGTCGCTGCTGACCTTGGCCACCCTGCCGAAGATGAAGGTGAACAGGATCATGCTGATGAATGGGCGCAGGATGGCCCACGATAGCCCCAGCACGGTTTGCCGGTACAAAACCTGCACATCGCGCTTCACCATCAGCAAGAAGAGGTCGCGATAGGCATAAAGCTCGCGCCAGTTGATGCGAATCCACCCTCGGGGCGGTTCGATGACGATGCGATGTAGTTTGGGCGGGGCGGCCTCGGTGGGCGCCGCCAGCCGCTGAGGATGTGTCAATGCCTTCTCTTGCACAGGGCTTTCCTTGAAAACGCTTGTTTGGCTGGTGCAGAGGCGCAACCGCCGGCCAGACAAATAGAGAGGAGGTGGGGGGCGAAGGCGGCGAGGGCGTCATCTGCTCCCGCGCTCCGCCCGGCAAGCGTCAGCGAGCAGCTTGCCGTGAGTCTTCATTATGTCAAAAGCAACCGGAGCTAACGCTGCAACGGCGCTCATTGCACGAATCAACGACAACAAAGTGTCATCTGTGCACTAGCGATACTGGGATCGTAGTGACAGATCTGGGGAGCGTGACAGGCTCAGGCCACCCCCCACCGCACAAAGTCCAAACCGTTGACCTTTCATCTGCTTGTCGCCCGGCGTTCAGCATTTCAGAACGGCGACGATTGCCATCTTGCCACAATCGGCGCGGCGAGGCAAGTTTGAGCGGTCAACTGCTTTCGGCGCCTAGCTTCATGTCGCGGGTTCTGGGCTGCGGCCGGGCCTTGAACAAGCCCCAGGCAAAGCCAAGCCCCGAGGCGGCGGCGCGGATGAACAATAGCGGCAGGGCCACCACCAACACGGCCGGGTCGCGACGCAAGACGCCGATCAAAAAAGGGATGGTCGTCGCCAAGAAACTCAGAGTGACGAAAAGGCAAACCCACCCCAGCGGCCGCCACAGCGGCCACGCCACCAACGCCAGCCACATCGCTGCGGTCAGGGCAATCTGCAATTTCAGGCTTTGGGTGGTGTGGGCGTCGGCAACGGCATAGCCGGGATGCTGTCGGGTCAAGAATGATTTCCAGAAGCCGATACGGAACTTGCGGCGGGCATAGGCGGAGAAGGAATCGACATGGCGATGATAGACGGCTGCCTCCTGGTTGAATCTGAAGACATGCCCGGCCTCGGCCAGCCGGTAGGAGAGCTCGTGGTCTTCGCCAGCGGCGCCCAAGAAACGCGTGTCGAAACCGCCCGCCGCCAGGAAGATTTCGCGACGATAGGCGCAGTAGGAGGTGTCGAGGGCGTTGATGGTGTGATGCGCCTGCTCGTAATGGGCGATCCGCTGGTAGCGTTCCTCGTATTCCAATTGCACAAAGCGCGCCACCAGCCCCTTTTGCTGGCTGCGATAGACCCCGCGGGCGCCGCTAACGACGGGCGCTGCAAACGACTCGAGCAGGCGCTCCAGGAACTCAGGCACCGGTTCACAGTCGGCGTCGGTGAAGACGATGATGGGCGCAAAGGCAATGGCGGCGCCGGCGTTGCGAGCCGCCGCCGGCCCGCTGTGTTTCAGGCGCAGCACCCTGACCCCAGCCGCCTCGGCCACGGCGGCCGTTTCATCGCTGCTGCCGTCGTCGACGACGATGATCTCGAATTCATCGCCGCCCAGGGTTTGATGTTGGAGGGCTGCCAGACAACGAGGCAGGTCGGCCGCCGCCTGGTAGGCGGAGATGACAACGCTGGCCCGGAGGCGCAGAGAGGGTACGGTCGTAGTCATAGGGGCGGGCCTAAACGAGGTCCCAGGCCCAGAGGGTGATGGCGCCACCCACCGGAGCTCAAATCCTTACAGATGGGAGAGTGGGAAAAGGCGCGGTGGTTCGATGCCGCTTTCGAGGGCGAGCGCGCCCCCGCGGGCGCTTGTCTGCCGATAGATCGCCGCCAGGCGTTCGACCATCTTCTGGACGGTGAAGACCTGGCGCACGCTCTCGCGGCCAGCCTGGCCCATCTGCTCGGCCAGGAGTGGGTTGGCAATCAGGTGCAGCACCCGCTGACTGAGGGCTTCGATGTGGTGCGGCGGCACCAGATAGCCGTGGACGCCATCGAGCATCACTTCGGGGATGCTGCCTGCCGTCGACGCCACGATCGGTTTGCCCAGCGACATGGCTTCGATCAGGACGATGCCAAAGGACTCGTGGCGCGAAGGCAGCACGACGACGTCGCTGGCCGCCATCAACGATGCCACATCGTGTTGATAGCCCAGAAAACGAACGGCGCCTTCGATGCCAAGCTGCCGAGCCTGCGCTTGCAGACTGGCCGCCAATGATCCTTCACCCACGATCCAGAACTGCAAGTCGGGACGTGAGGCCAACATGATCTGGGCTGCCTGCAACAGGTCGCTGTGCCCTTTGATCGGCTCCAGCCGGCCAAAAAGCGATACCACCGGCTGTCGCTCGCCTACATCCAGCCGGCTGCGCTGGCGCGTGCGTTCGGTGGCGGCCGAGGCGGCAAAAGCGGCGGCGTCGATGCCATGATAGACGGTGTGGATTCTATGCTGGGGGATGTGACGCGCCAGACGTTGGGCCTGGCTGTACGATGGCACGATGACGGCGCGGGCATGGGGCAAAGCCAGACGATCGGCCACGGCAAAAAGACGCAGGCGCCAGTCGTTGTCGGTGGCCAGATGGTGGTCGGTGGCAAGCCACGGCCGCCCGAGCGACCGCGCCGCCACCCAGCCGATGAGATCGCTCTTGAATTCGTGGGTATGCAACAGGTCGCAGTGCGCCAGACGCCGGCGTAGGATCGACAGTGTGGCAGGCAGGTCGCGAGGTCGGGCGGGCACCTCGAAGACGCGGCAGCCGGCGGCGCGGGCCTGAACGGCAAGGGGGTGGGGTTCGGCATCCAATCCCCAGCGCCGCAGCAAGATGATCTCCATCTCGATGCCCACGCCAGGCAGGTGCTGCGCCAGTTGCAGGATTTGGCGTTCGGGACCCCAAACGCGATCACCTTGTCGACAATGCAGGACGCGAAGACGTGTCATGAAATCAACAATCAGGGTTCAGAAAAGGGCGGCCGGAGCGTCGGCAGGCTCGAAACCGGCGCCGGCCAACCGCCCGGCTGCGATCTCACCCTGCTCCCTCAGCGCCCAACGCAGGAGGTCGGCGTGGAGACGACGCTGGGACGCGGGCTGGCTTTCGCGGCCCAACAGCCCCAGGAGGCTGAAGGCGCCCCACTTGACGATGGCGACGACGGCCATGCCCAGCCGATGCCGATAGGCCGCGC
Organism: uncultured Caldilineales bacterium; assembly: GCA_964460135.1. Taxonomy (GTDB): domain Bacteria; phylum Chloroflexota; class Anaerolineae; order J102; family J102; genus SSF26. Next base: position 25,496 of record CAYWPZ010000027.1, read on the forward strand.
CCGCACCCGACCAGCGTCGAAAGTAGCGCTGGACGCCTGCAACCGCCATCAGGGCCGAACGCTGAGCAGCAAGACGGCTGCTTTCACCGCCGGTGTGCTCGATCAGGGCATCGCCGACGAGGACGGTCTCGTAGCCGGCGGCCTGGATGCGACGGCTCAGGTCGACGTCCTCGCCATACATGGGAAAGGAAGGGTCGAGACGGCGAAGATCGGGCGGCAACGACTGGTTGAGAAGCAGGCAGGCGCCAGAGAGGAGGGGGACGGAGGCGATCTGCCCCCGCTCGAAATCAGGACGGAGGTTGGCGGCCATGAGGCGGTGGTGGGGAAAACGCCGGGTCAGGCCCACCCAGTCGAGCGCCTCGGACAAAGGGGTGGGATAGAGGCGGCCGGTGCGGAGGTCATCGCGCCCGTGGGCGTCGAGGATGCGGGGGCCGAGCAGCCCGGCGGAGGGGTGAGCATCGGCGTAGGCGATCAGGCGGGCCAGGCTGCCAGGATGGGGGAGGGTGTCAGGGTTGAGGAGCAGCAGATGGCGGCCACAAGCCGCCGCCAGCCCTTGGTTGGCAGCGGCCGTATACAGCCGATTGTGGGGGTTGGCAATGAGCCTGATCTGCGGGCCTCGTTGCTCCAGCATCGCCTGGCTGCCATCGTCCGAAGCGTTGTCGATGACGATGGTCTCCGATGAGCAGGCCGGGGTGATGGCCGCGGGTAGGGCGGCCAGGCAGCGCTCGAGCCGGGCGCAGACGTTCCAACTGACGATGATCACGCTCAGATCAGGAGCTGTCATGGCGCCATCCCCTGCAACAAGCCACGTGGACGAAGGTGTTGCCGCAGCCAGGCGCTTTCTTCGGGACGCAGAAGGATCATCAAACCGGCAGCATAACACAGGGCGTAGATGCAGCCCAAGATGGCGACCTGGCCAAGCGTAGGCCGGGGCAGGCGCGCACCCAGCCAGGAAAGCCCCACCGCCAGGAGCGCGATCCAGGCGAGGACGCCCGGCGAAAGCGCTGCCAGCATGGCCCGCAGGTCAAGACGGCTGACGCGACCGAACACCGCCAGCGTGAGCGCGCCGCTGCTGCCGACAGCCAGGCCGTTGGCGGCGATCAGACCGGAGAAGCCGAAGCGCGGGATGAGAAGGATGACCAGGATCAGGTTCAGGGCCATGTTGTAGACGGCAAGCAGCCAGGCCAAAGCCGGCCGGCCGGTGGCCTGCAGCGCCACCGAAGCCCCGGCCGCCAGGCTGACAATCGTCCAGGCCAGGGTCAGCCATCGCAGCGCCTGCACCGGCTGCAGCAGCGCCTGCCCGAACCAGGCGCCGATGAAGGGGGCGGCCAAGGCGATGATGGCGGCGCCCAAGGGAGCGACGATGAGCGTCGACAGACGCAGCGAGCGCACGAACAGCCGCCGCACAGCCTCGGCCCCGCCCTCGGACTGGGCGGCGGCAAAGGCCGGGTAGAGAGCTTGCGCCACAGCCAGGGCAAGGATGAAGAGCTGACCGGCGACGACCGCCGCCAGTTCGTAGTAGGCGACGCTGGTCATGCCGGTCCAACGGGCCAGGGCCACCTTGTTGGTGGCAGTGTAGGCCAGGGCGATGAGGCTGGTGGCAAAGACGAAACGGCCAAAACGCCAGTCCTGGGCCAGCAGGCCCCGCCTGGCCAACCGGGGCGAGGCGCGCAGGCCGGGCTGAACGCGACGGCCGGCCAGCCAGAGGGCCAG
>CAYWPZ010000028.1:0-26279 GCA_964460135.1 uncultured Caldilineales bacterium
GTGAGCTGCCTCTATTTCACCATCTCGCGTGGGTCGATGTTGGGCTTCGTGTTGGCCGCCAGCGTCATCGGCGTCCTGCGCCATCGCCGGCTCCTCCTGATGCTGTTCATTGGCGGCGTCCTCTTCTTCCTGCTGCCCTTCACCCAAGACTACGTCCAGAACCTGCTCGCCGGGCTGGCCGGGCAGGATCGCTCCACGCAAATGCGCTTCGGTGAATACCGCGACGCCTTTGCCCTCATCAGTCGCTACCCCATCTTTGGCGTCGGCTTCACCGGCGCCCCCGAAATCGGCCTCTATATCGGCGTCTCGTCGCTCTATCTGCTCATGGCCGAGACGATGGGGCTGGTGGGTGTGCTCATCTTCCTCGTCGTCATGCTCCTCTTTCTCAACGCCCTCAGCCGCGGGCTACGCCGTCGCCCTGTCCCCTGGCTCGAATCCCTGTTGCTGGGTGTGCTGGCGGCCATGATCGGCCTGCTGGCCGCTGGCGTGCTCGATCATTACCTCTTCAACCTCACCTACCCGCACATGACCTCGCTGCTCTGGCTCCTCGTCGGCCTCGGCATGGCCGCCGTACGCCAGGCGGAGTGAGTTCTGGGTGAAGTGACTTCAGTTTCGCCCGCCGCCTCCTTTCTCATCTCCCATTCTTCACCCTACACAACACACAATCCCTAGCAGGAGAACGCCCATGTCCACCAGCCCCCTCACCATCGAACACCAGCAACTCAAACGCTGCGATCTCTTCCGCGTGGCCGGACGCATCGACAGCGAATCGGCGCCCAGCTTCGAACAGGAACTCCGCTCCGTCCTCGGCGCCGGCCGCTACAAGATCGTCCTCAACCTCAAAGGGGTCGATTACACCAGTTCGGCGGCCCTGCGCGTCCTCATCAACGTCGCCCGCGAGTGCCGTCGCTTCAATCGCGGCGATGTGCGCCTGGCCGAGGTGAACGATCGGGTGCAGAAAGTGCTTGACCTGGCCGGCCTGATCGAACTCTTCAAGCTGTACGCCAGCGAAGCTGAGGCGGTTGGGAGCTTCTGAAGCAGCCGGTGATGAACAGCAACGGCGCCACGCCAGGCGTTCACGAACTTCATATCGATGCCGAAGCCGGCGTCCTCTCCCTCGTCAATGACTTCATGACAGGGTGTTGCCGGACCTTCGGCGTCAATGCCGAAGCCAGTTTTGCCATCGGCTTGGCTGTCGATGAGGCCACCACCAATGTCATCGAGCATGGCTACAACGGCATCGCCGGGCCGATCGACCTGCGCTGTTGGGTTGAAGAACGCGACCTTTTTATCGAACTACGCGACCAGGGCAGGCGCTTTCAACCTGCCAAAGCCCCCCCGCCTACCACGCAAGGCCCCCTGCGCCGGCGGCGGGCGGGTGGATTTGGCCTGCACTTCATGCATCAGATGATGGATGAGATCGAATTCAGTTGCGATGAACGCGGCAACCGGCTGCTGATGATCAAGCGCGGCGTGGCGCCATGAACACAAGCGAGGAGGCGCCGCCGCAACTGTCGGTGGCGCCGCTGGTGGGGTTGCAGACCGCCAGCCAGATGCTGGCGCGGGCGCAGATGGACGAAGACGAAATCCTGGCGCGCCTGCAAGAACAGGTGCGCAGCCTGCTGCCGCCCAGCCGCGTCCATGTCCTCCTCTTCTTTGGCGCCGAAGCCCGGCTCTACGCCTGGAATCGGCACGGCGAAGCCTTCCCGCCCAGCTATTTCGACACCCCCGCCGGTCAGGGCATCGCCGGCTGGATGCGCGAGACCAAAGAATCCCTGCTTGTCGGCGACTTCCAGCGCGACTGGGAGCACCTCCCCGCCCGCCCCACCTACCACAACCCCGACCCACCCCGCTCGGCCATCTTCGTCCCCCTGGTGGTGGGCGATGAAGCCCTGGGCACCCTCTCGGTGCGCAGCAACGAAGCCGACGTCTACTCGCCCGACCATCTCTGGCAACTCAAAATCCTGGGCAACCAGGCCGCCGCCGCCATCCAGGCCGGCCGCCTGCTCCGCAGCGAAAAATGGCGCGCCAGCCAGTTGCAGACCCTGGCCGCCATCACCCGCTCGGTCGTCTCCATCCTCAACCTTGACGAGCTTCTCAGCCACACCGTCGATGTCATCCAGGAGGCGCTGAACTACTACCACGTCCAGGTCTTCGTCATCGAACCCGGCGCCGACCGCGCCATCTTCCGCGCCTCAAGCGACCGCGCCACGCACGAAAGCTGGCTGAAAATCGGCCGCACCGTCCACATCGGCGCCGAAGGTATGATCGGCTGGGTAGCCGCCCACGGCGAACCCCTGGTCGCGCCCGACGTCTCGGTCGATCCCCTCTACATCCCCGATGACCCGCGCCTGCTGCCCAACACCCGCAGCGAGATCGCCGTCCCCCTCAGACTCGAAAGCGAAACCCTGGGTGTGCTCGACGTGCAGAGCGAGCAGGCCGACGCCTTCGGCCCCGACGACCTCTTCATCCTCACAGCCGTGGCCGACGCCGTTGCCCTGGCCATCGCCAACGCCCGTCTCTACGCCCGCGTCCAAGAAGACGCCTGGATCACCGCCGCCCTCCTGAGCGTGGCCGAAGCCACCAACCGCCTGACCGAACTGACCGAAGTCGTCGAAACCATCGCCCGCATCACCCCCCTGCTCAGCGGCGTTGCCGCCACGGCCATCTGGTTGCGCGACGAGGCGGCCGCCGACGCCTATCACGCCGCCGGCCAGTGGGGCATCCCCGATGAGATCGTCCGCCTCTTCTTCAAGACCCCGCTCCGCCTGGCCGAAAACCCCGCCCTTGTCCGCTTGGAGAGCGAACAGACACCCCTCGTCTTGCGCCAACCGCAACTAGACGATCTCCTGGCCCCGATTGTGGCCCAAACCCTGCTGGCCGACGCCGTCATCCTCCTGCCCCTGCTGGCCAAAGGCGAAGCCATCGGCGTCCTGGCCGTGAGCATCGACGAAACCGCCGGCCCCCCCAGCGAGACCCGCATCCCCCTGCTCAAGGGCATCGCCGACCAGTCCGCCTCAGCCATCCAAAACGCCCAGCTCATCGTCGCCCAGCGCGAGGAAGCCTGGGTGAGCACGGCCTTGTTGCAGGTGGCCGAAGCCGTGGGCCGGGCGCATGACCTGACCGAGACCCTCGACATCGTTGCCCGGCTGACGGCGGCGCTTTCGGGGCTGGATCGCTGCACCATCCTCCTCCGCCGCTCGCTTCTGGCCGGCCGCAGCGAGGCACCTGGCGCCGCCGGCGATGAATTCGTCGTTGCCATCAGCCACTCGCTGCGGCGGGGACTGCCGCCCCTGGCCCTCCCCTACCCGCTCCAACCTGCCAATGTCCCCTTCCTCGCCCGGCTGCTGGCCCAACAGTCCCCACTCGTCCTCACCGACCTGAGCCAGAACGACCTCCTCCCCCCCGACCTGGCAGCCGCCCTCTCCACCTCGGCCTTGGCGGCTGTACCCCTGGTTGCCAACAACGAATGGGTGGGCATCCTAGTCGTCGACGAGGCGGCCCGGCAGCGGGCGCATCATCCGCGCTTGTTGGACATCCTGGGCGGTATCGCCAACCAGGCGATGGTGGCCGTCGAACGGGCGCGACTGCGGCAGAGCGAGATCGCCCAGCAACGGCTGGCCACCGAACTGGCCCTGGCCCACGACATCCAGCGCGGCTTCCTGCCGGAATCGCTCCCTCAGGCCCCCGGCTACGAGATCGCCGCCCTCTGGGAACCCGCCCGGCAGATCGGCGGCGACTTCTACGACGTCATCCCCTTGCCGGGGGGTCGGCTAGGATTGGTGGTGGCGGATGTGGCCGACAAAGGCATCCCCGCCGCCCTCTATATGGCCCTCTCGCGCACCACCATGCGTCTGGTCGTGGCCGAGCGCGTCGAGCGCCAGTCTTCACCGGCGGCCGCACTCCGGCGCGTCAACACCGCCATCCTGAACACGACCTACTCCGACATGTTCGTGACCATCTACTACGCCCTGCTCGACCCGGCCACCCATCAGGTCACTTATGCTTCGGCAGGGCACGGGCTGGCCTTGCACGCCCACAGCGATGACGTCAGCTTTTTGCGCGGGCGCGGCAGCGCCCTGGGCATCTTCGACGCCGTCCAGATCGCTCAAGAAACCGTCGCCCTGGCCCCCGGCGATTATCTCATCCTCTACACCGATGGCGTCACCGACGCCGTCAACCCTGTCTTCGAGGAATTCGGCGAGGATCGCCTGGTCGATTGTGTCCGGCGGCGCTTCGGCATCCCGGCCGATGCCATGCTCGATGCCATCGTGTCGGCCGTGCACGCCTGGGAAGCCGACTCGCCCCCCTTCGACGATCTGACCCTGCTGGTGGTGCGGCGCCAAGCCTGTTGATCGTCAAGTCGATTGGGGGCGATGATCTCGGCCGCATCCGGGCGCAGGGGGGCGATGGTGGAGAGGCGGTCATCGTTTCATCCACCTTTGCCGTTGCTGGCCGGGCCGCCCACCATGCCATAGCCCAGTTCCATCACCCGCCGCAAAAAGGCATGTTCGCGCGAGCTGGGGATGAGCAAGGTGCGCTCATCCATCAGCCGGCTGTAGCGACGCAGCTCGGGGTCATTGAGGATGGTGTCGCGCACCTCATTGTTGCGCACCTGGATGGTGAGCATGGTGCGGCCCTTGCGCAGGGCGGTGGTGTCGGCCTCGGCTTGTTCCAGCCAATCCTCGATCAAGGGAGCAAGTGGGCCATCGTGCCGGGCCACCAACAACTCGCGGCGCTCTTTGAGTGTGCCTTCGTCCTGTTGGGCGGCCAGCCAGGCGGCCTTGTTCAGTTCATAGCTGTCCGAAGCGCCTGCTTTCGTCCCTAGCAGCGGCAAGACCTGGTGCTGGTAGGGGAGGAGTTTGTCGCGGGTGGGTCGGAAGATGTAGCTTTCGTCGATGAAGAAAAAGGGCGCCGTGCAACTGCGCGGCATGGTGTAGCGCTTGGTGTGGCCGAAGAGATAGGCGCCGAGGTCGTTGATGCGGAAATAGGTGACGCCATCGTAGCGTGAATAGGGGTGCGCGGGGCGTTGCCAGCTTTCGGTCGGGGTTTCCAACAACGGCGGGGCATGGTGCGGCTCGGTGTAGGCGATGTCGATGGCGCCGACGCTGGCCAGGGTTTCGCAGAGGACGATGAGTGTGTAGGCGCCCTTCACCGCCCGCCAGGGGTCGCGCAGGTTGCTCACCTCCAACTTGCGGCCGGCGCTGTCGTCGATGGCCGTCAGTTCTGCCTCGCGGTCGAGGCCGAAATCGAACTGCCAGAGCTTGATCGCCTTGAAGAAATCCTCCAGGCTGAGCCAGGCGTTGGCCGGCGCCCACGAGAGCGCCTCCAGGATTTTGTCGCGACGGCGCGGGGGGTCGGTGCGGGGGACTTCGAGCGGGCTAGCTTTGCGTTGAGCGCCGCGCAGGTGCGTCAGTCGCTCGATCTCATCGAAAAGGTCGGTCTTGGTCCAGCTTTCCAGGGCGTCGAGCAGCAGGTCGGAACTGGGGCGGGTCAGCCATTCCCATCCCAGGGCCTTGAGCTGAACCTGGTAGTTGAAGCCGCTGCGCGCGCCCAACTCGGCCAGCCCGCTGCCCAAGAGAAAACGCACCAGGCCCACCGGCCGGATGGTTTCGCTCAAGTCCTGGCCGGGCGCGAGGGCGAAGAAGTCGCCTTCGACCAGGTTTTCGAGGATGATCTGCGCCGATTCGAAGGTGGGCAGAAGACGCTCGTTCACCTGAATGCGCCCTTGCCCGATCAAGGCAATGACGGCCTGCAAATCTTGCAGGCCGACTTCGGCGCCGGGGCTGCGCTCGAAACCGAAGGCCTCGTAGCGTGGGGGCGGCTCCTGCTGAACGGGTATTTTCCAGGGTTCGGGTTTGGGCGCCACCACTCGCAGCAAGGGGTAGATCTCGCTGAGGATGGTCTGATTTTCGTCCAGGAAGAGGTCGAGACCGGTGGGTTTGTAGCCGCTCCAATAGCGCTGCGGCAGGATGGGCACGATGCCGTAGCGCAGTTGGATGGTGTCGGGCTGGTAAACGCCGCCGGTGACATGGACGGTCAGGCTCAGGCTTTGCTGGGTGATGGGGTCCAGGCGCTCCCAGAGCTTGCGCAGGGTGGCCTTGGTGCTCATCTGGTCGATGAGGAAGAAGATGCCCTCGTCGCGACGCAGGGTGGCGGCGCTGGGGTGGCCGGCAATTTCTAGCAGGCCGCGCAGGGGGATGGCGTCGAAGCGGGTGAAATGGCGCAGAAGTTGTTCTTGGATGGCTTTGGCAGCGAGTTCTGTCATAGTGCTTGTTCGGGCGCTGCAAATGCCCAGGTCAGGGCCTGGTCGGTGACGGCGTCGTAGATGGGGGTGAGGTAGTCGATCAGGTTGGCCTCGGCGAAGGGGGAGGGGCCAAGTCGTTTGAGTTGGGGGAGGGGGGTGGAGGGTGGCGTGAATTGAAAGACGACGTTATCCAGGCTGGGGCCGATATCCCAGAAGGTATCCAGGCAGGCGGAGAGGGGGGGGATGGTAACCAGGGCTTCGGCGCTGGCCATCTGCTCGGAGGCGCCTTCTCTGGCGATGGCCGCCTGTCGCTGCTGATGCAGCATGTCCAGCACCTGTTCCTTGCTGCGCCCCCGCAAGAGGAAGAGCAGGAAGGGGTCTTCGTCGAAACGCTCGGCCAGAGCATAGTAGACGCCGGCGGTGTGTTTGCAGGGCGCCTCCCAGTCGGGGCACGAACACGTCGCCTGGAGTTCGCTTGCCTCGGGCAGCAGCGGGGCCTGTTCTTCGCCAAAGACATCCATCACTTCGGGCGGCAGTTCGCCCCCAAGCAGCCGGGCGCTATAAAGGGCTTGTGTGGCCAGCCGGGCGACGACGCGCGCCCAGGCGGCGGCGTCGAGGACGGGGATTTGCAGGCGCACTCGGTAGGTCTGGGCGCCCTCGCGGACATTGGCCGTGATTTCGCCTGGTCGGATCTCCAGGTTGCGAACCGAGCGACGGTCGGCGAATTCGCGCCCACGGCGCATGCGGCCGGGGTGGGAGAAGCCGGCCAGGGCGTCGAGCCAGGCGATAGACCAGGAGGCAGAGGTCATATGCGCTCTTGGGTCAGGCTGATCATCTGGGAGAGTTCGTCGAATGAAAGTTCGGTCAGCCAGTCTTCTTCGCTGCCCGAAATGATGCGGTCGGCCAGGCCCTGCTTGCGTTCGAGCATTTCGTCGATGCCTTCTTCCAGGGTGCCGGCGGTGATGAATTTGTGCGTCTGGACGGCGCGCGTCTGGCCGATGCGGTAGATGCGGTCGCTGGCCTGGTCTTCGACGGCGGGGTTCCACCAGCGGTCGTAATGAAAGACGTGGTTGGCTGCGGTCAGGTTCAGGCCCAGGCCGCCGGCCTTGAGGGTGAGGATGAAGATGTGGGGGGCGTGGGCGTCTTCTTGAAAACTGGTCACCATCTGCTGGCGCTGTTTGAGCGAGACGCCGCCGTGGAGGTAGAAAACCGGGCGGTCGAATTGCTGTTGCAGGTGCCAGGCCAGGATGTGGCCGGTCTCGGCAAACTGGGTGTAGACCAGAGCGCGATCGCCAACGGTCAGCACTTCGTCCAACATTTCGGTCAGGCGGTCGAGTTTGCCGCTGCGTCGCTCCAGGGCCTGGTCGGGGTGGAATTTGGCGGTGATGCGGTCGGGGGCCAGATATTGGGCGGGGTGGTTGAGGATCTGCTTGAGTCGCGTCAGCAGGTTGAAGATGTGTAGCCGTCGCGCCCGGCCGTGGAGGTCGCGCACCCGCGGCAGGCCCTCGGCCACCACCGCCTGATAGAGTTCGGCCTGCTCGTCGCTCAGTGTGCAATAGACTTTCATCTCCAGCCGTTCCGGCAGGTCTTGGAGGACGTTTGGGTCGGTTTTCAGGCGGCGGAGAATGAAGGGGCGCACCAGCCGCTGCAGGCGGGCAGTGGTGTTGGGGTCCTGATGGCGTTCGATGGGATAGGCGAAGTGTTTGCGGAAGCTGCTCAGGCTGCCCAGATAGCCTTTGTTGAGGAAGTTGAAGATCGACCACAACTCGGTGAGCTGGTTTTCGATCGGCGTCCCGGTCAGGGCCAGGCGAAAGGCAGATGGGAAGCGTTCGATGGCTTGCGTTACCTGGATGTCGGGGTTTTTGATTTTCTGCGCTTCGTCGAGGATGAGGCCGTGCCAGGGGTAGTTCTGGAAGAGTTCGGCGTCGCGTCGGGCCAGGGTGTAGCTGCTGATCACCAGGTCGAAGCGCCGGACGACGGCGGCGAAGGTTTCGTTCCGGGGCCGCTCGGGGCCGTAGTGGACGAAGACGCGCAAGTTGGGCGCAAAACGGCGTAACTCGCGGCGCCAGTTGCCCAGCAGCGAGGTGGGGGCGATGAGCAAGCTGGTTTCGGGCGGCTGGCCGTGTTCGTTTTGTTCGTGCAACAGCAGGCCGATGGCCTGGATCGACTTGCCCAGGCCCATGTCGTCGGCCAGGCAAGCGCTGAGGCCCAGGCGGCGGTGCGCTTGCAACCAGGCGACGCCGAAACGCTGGTAGGGGCGCAGGATGCCGGTCAGGCCGGCCGGTTGCTCGGCCTGGCGCAAGCTGTCGTCGCCTTCGCTCAGCTGGCGGATGAGGGCGGGCAGCCAGCCTTCGACCGTGCGCTGGAGGACGGGCAGGCCGGCGATGTGGACTCTGTCGTCCAGGCCGAGGGCGGCGCGCAGGGCTTGCTGGAGGTTGATGCGGCCTTCGAAGCTCTGGCGCTCCCAGAAGCGGGTGGCGGCCTCGATCTGTTCGGGGTCGAGCCGCAGCCACTGGCCGTCGCGCTGGACTAGGGGCGAGCGCAGGGCCACCAGGTCGGCAAAGGCCTGGCGGGTAAGGGCGGCCCCGCCCAGGATCAGCTCCCAGCGGTAGGCGATGGGGTGGTCGGCGCTGGCAGGGTCGCGCACGACATCTGGCGGCTGTGGGGTGAGGGGGGTGAGGTAGTGGGCCAGGCCCAGGGTGGCGCCGGCAGCCTCCCACCACGGCGGCAGGAGCAGGCTGAAGCCGCTTTGGCGCAGCAACGGCGCCGCCTCGCGCAAGAATTGGTAGACTTCGGTCGTGTTCAGGTCAACGTGCGTGGGAGCGGGCGTCTGCAGGCTGCGGGTGATGGGCGGGAAGATGGACGCAGCCTGCCCCAGGCCGGCCAAGAGCACTTCCTGGGGGCGGTCGAAGCGCCGTTGCCGGTAGACCAGGCTCTCGCTGGCGGTCTGCCAGACGAGTTCGGCCGGGGCCAGCAGGTCGGGGACGTCGCGCGCTTGCAGCAGGTACTCGATCTTCCATCCTCCCTCGGGTACATGCCAGGCCCCGCCCTGGGCCGGCTGCCGGGCAATGGGTGGGGCCGCGAGTCGCAGGGCGACGGCAAAGCCGGCCTCGCTGATGGGGGCGAGGTTGCGTTGCCAGGCCCGCAATTCGGCTGTAAAGCGCTCGATCTGGTCATCGGGCAGGTCGAGGGTTGGCTCCGGCAAGACCAGGCTTTGCAGCCAGATGGACATCGCATCGCGGCGGGGGAGATAGCCCAAGCGGTGGGGGGCAACCAAACCCCAGGTGCGAACGAGGTGGTCGGATAGGTAGCAGATGAAATCGTGCAGCAACTCGGCCGGGATCGGCTCGGCTCCCGTCCCGCTCAGTTCGGCCCGGCAGACGGCGGGCATGGCGGCGGCAATGGCGGCCAGGTCGGTCTCCAATTGCTCGCCATCCAGCACCGGGCGCCACATGGCCCGGTATTTCGGGTTGGTCTCGCCGGAGACGGTGAGGGTGGGGATGTAGTGCTGTTGGGCGAGGACAGAAAGGACGAAGCCAAAGGCTTTGCGCCAGAAGCGCAGGTCGGCGCCAAACGTGAGGTGTTCGGGCCAAGCCCGGTCGGCCGGCGCGGCCAGGAGGGCGGCGGCCTGGGGCAGCGAAAGTCGCACGGCTGCGATTTCCCACGGGGCCAGGTAGGGTGCTTCGCGGTCGATGTCCCAGTTGTGAGCCAGGTCGTTGCTGGGGAGGGGGCCGGTGCGGGTGGTGGGCAGGTGGAGGGTGAGGGGCCGGGGGCCAGAGCCGCGGCAGTCGAGCATCAGGGCGGCCAGGGCGCTTTTGAGGTCGCGTAGGGCGAAGGGGTGGGGACGGGGCCGGCTGGAAGGTGCACCGCGGCGGCGAATGGGGGCCGAGGCGGCGCGTGTTTCGGCCCAGGCCCAGAAGGTGGGTTCTTGGTCTGCGCCAGCGGGAGGACGCCAATGCAAGTGCAAGACCAGATGCATGGTGGTTTCAGACGGAGTGTGCAGAGATGCCGCTCGGAACCGGCTGCAAGGAGACGTTTCGAGCCAGCGTGTTCCCAACGGCGGCCCCGAACTGCAAGACCACGGTGGCTGCTGATGGCAGACTTGCCAGGAAGGGATGTGACCGCGTAAGCTGTTCTTGCGAGGTTGCTGCTAACGCCCAGGTGCAAATGACAACACCGCCGGCATCGGGTTGCCGATTGCCGATCTTTCGCACAACAAACCTTCGCTGCTCATCGACGCCGTCCGACATGACGTAACGTCACACGGTATACAGTCACCAGCCCTATTATGAGCAGAGTCTGCTTTTTTTCCAAATTTCGGGCGACACGGTACAAGGCCAGGCATCGGGCAGGCGGCCGTGAGAGGGCCGGCCGCCTGCCTGTGCAGGATGGTCTGTTAGTTGCTCATAGCCGCCAGCGAGTTGATCAATGAGGCCAGCACGCCGGCGAAGGCGATGGCGACCAGGGTCACGACCAGGACCAAGAGGATGTAGGGTAGGAGAACGGCCAGGATCGAGCGCCCCTGACTGAGGTCATGGCTGACCTGAACGGCCTTGACCTGGATCAGCAGCGCCCAAACCCACGCCGCCAGGGCCAGCACCCCGCCCAGGCAGGGGACGAAGCCGAAGATGTTGAGCAGCGAGGGGATGACCGAGAGTGAGGAGGCCGACAGGTAAGAGACGAGGCTGCCACGGCCGCCCAACAGACGGGCAAAGAGCATGACCCAGATAGAGAGGGCCAGCCACGAGCTGAGCAGGCCGAAAGGCGATGACAGCCAGCCGCCGATCCAGGTGAAGAAGCGGCCGATGAAGGATGGCAGCGGCGCGGGGACGGCAGCCAGACGCTGGATGAAGGGTTTCCAGGTCTCGATGCTGCTCTTGATCAGGTCGATGACCATCTCGGTTTCGGGCGTGCTCTGGCCCGAGAAGGCCATCACCTGGTCGAGGGCGTTCTCGAATGAGGAGAGGCCGCGTTCGATCTCTTGTTCAGGGCTGCGGAAGAGGCCAGGGAGGCCAAGTAGGGCCGAAGCGGCGCCGATGATCAGGCCAACGACCAGGACGATGAGCAAGGCCGTGCGCAACGATGGTTGCGCTGCCAGTCGCTGGTATGGCTCTGGCTTGAGGGTGATGGCGTCGCCGGCAGTGCGGAGCCAGGCCGAGACCGGTGAAGCCGAAGGGACGGCGGGGGGGAGGGTGGCGCTCATTGGATCATACCTCCGATGGCGGCGACGGCGAGGGGGATGAGGATCAAGCCCAGAGCGCCGACAAGGAGCCAGAGGACGAGGGTGGGGGCCAGGGTGGCCGTCAGGGCGCGGCCCCAGCTCAGCTCGAGATGGACGCGACGGATGGCGGTGTAGCGGGCCAGGAGGGTGAGGAAGCCAACGCCGGCCACAGCCAGGCCGGGCAGGAAGCTGAGGACGCCGAGTAGGGCCGGGGCCGTGGCCAGGGCGGCGGCGCCCAGGGTCTGCCGGGCGGCCGCTTTGCCGCCCAGCAGACGGGCGACGCCATGCGCTACCAGGCCGAACCACAGCCAGCCGACGAGCAGGCCGATGGGGGTGGTGATGAGCGTTCCCAGGGCGGTGGAGGCGCTGGGCGCCAACCAGTCGGAGATCTGCCAGCCCAGGTTGTACTGCCGCGTGAATTCCTCCACGGCCTGGGGGCTGCTGCTGATGGCATCGAACCAGGGCATGGCCCGTAGGGCGTCGAAGATGATGTCCTTGATTTGGTCCAGGTTGGGGGTGGTGGCCCAGTCGAGCAAACTGCCGAGCAGGGCCGCCAGGCCGAGGCTGACGCCGACCAGCACGACAAGGAAGAAGCCTTCGACAAAGGGGCGGTCATCGTCGCCGGCTTCGTCGTAGGCGGTCGTCTCCAAGAGTAGGCCGCGCCAGAGGAGTCTTAGGTCTTGGCGAAGTTTGTTTGCCATAGCACACGCTTCTTGAGTGAAATGGTTATTGGGGATTGGTTATTGGAGATTGGAGATTGGTTTAGCGACGGTTGACTGTTGACTGTTGACACCTTCCTTCTCTTCAGCGATGAGCGCCAGGGCGAGCGCTTCTTCTTCGGCGGGTGTGGCGCAGCGGCCGTCGAGCCGGGCGGCGCGCACGCTTTGCAGTAGGCGACGAAAGATGGGGCCGGGACGAACGCCCAAAGCCTTCAGGCGGTCGCCGGTGAGGTGGATGGTGGCGGGACGGATCCAGCGCTGGTAGTCGTCTAGCCGCTGTCTGAGCAAGGGGTCGTCGCTGGCATGGTAGGCGATGAGCAGGGCGGCGTCGCTGAAGGGCGCCAGTAGCTGGTCGATCTGTGACGGCGTCAGGACGGGGGGCGCCAGGTTGGGTTGCAAGGCGGCAAGGCGGATGCCTTCTTCGATCAGCTCGCGCGTGCGGGCGCTCACGCGCAGCCGGCCGAGGAAGCTGTGCTGCACCTCGGCCGGACAATGGTGCATCCAGAGGCCAAAGTAGAGTTGGTCGACATCGGCCGGCAGGGCCGGCAACTGCGCTAGGGTTAGACGCAGGGCCTGGAAACGAGCGGCGAGGGCGTCGGGCCAGGCCAATTGGGGGTGCAGACCGGCCAAGACGCCCAGCTGGTCGAGGCGGCGCAGGGCGTCTTCGGGCTGTTTTTCCTGGAAGATGAGTTCGAACTCGTGGCGGAGGCGAGTCTCGCTCAGGCGCGGGAGGAGGTCGATGGCCTCGACGATGAGTTGCTCGGTGCGGTGGTCGATACGAAAGCCAAAGCGTTGCTCGAAGCGGACGGCGCGGAGGATGCGGGTGGGGTCCTCGATGAAGCTGAGTGAATGGAGGACGCGGATGACGCCGTTTTCCAGGTCTTTTTGGCCGTGGTAGAAGTCCAACATCTCGCCCCAGTGCGGTCCATCCAGGCGGATGGCCAGGGTGTTGATGGTGAAGTCGCGGCGATGAAGGTCGAGTTTGATGTTGGCGGATTCGACCACCGGTAAGGCAGTGGCTTCTTCGTAGAATTCGGTGCGGGCGGCGGCGAAGTCGAGGCTGGCCGGTGTGCCATCCGGCAAGAGTGAGCCGGCAGCAAAGGCGGCATCGTCCCGAATCCATTTGGCGGTGCCGAAGCGTTTGTGGGCGCGGACGCGACCGCCAAAGCGCCCCGCCAAGCGGCGGGCCAGCCGGTCGGCCTCGCCCTCTACCACCAGGTCGAGATCGAGGTTGGGGTGCTGCAGCAGGAGGTCGCGCACAAAGCCGCCGACGGCATAGAGCGGATAGTCCAGTGTGGCTGCGGCCTCGCCCGCCTGGCGCATGAGTTCGATCAGGGCCGGGGGCAGGCTCTGTTCCATTTTGGCGCCGGCCGAGGGCGTCGCCAGCGCCGGTTCGCGCTCGCCCCACAGCTTTAGGAGATCGGTGCGGGTGACGATGCCCACCATCTGGCCATGTTCGTCCACCACCGGCATCTGCCCCCAGCCCGATTCCATCATCCGTTTTTGCAGTGTCTGCACCGAATCGTCGATGCCGATGGTGAAGTTGCCGGCCCGCATGCGGTAGTGCACCGGCACTTTGTAGAGGTGATGGTGGAGGGCGCGGTCCAGCTCGCGGCGGGTCATCAAGCCGAGCAGCTGGCCGTCTTGAACCACCGGAAAGCCTTCGTGCCCCAATCGCTTCATGCGTTCGCTTGCCTCGGCCACAGTGATGTCGGGGGAGAGGGTGCTGACCCCCCACGACATAATCTGGCGCACGGTCAGCGGCGGCCGCACATGCGCCTGCAGCACTGTCGTTAGCCGGGCCTGGACGTCGCTCAGGCTTTGGTGGCGGATGAGGGCGGCCGCAGCGCGGGCGTGTCCACCACCGCCAAAGGCGGCGGCGATGTCGCCCACGTCGATGAAGGAGGTGGTGGAGCGGGCGATCAGGTGGATGCGGTCGCGCAGATCGACGATGAGGAAGAGGCCGTCGGGGTCGAAGATGTCGCGCAGCTTGTGGGCCAGGATGCTGATCTCGTCCACCTGTTCGTCGACGGCGGCAGCGGCGATGACGATGGTGTGGCCGCCGATGTCGAGCGTTTGGGCGCTCTCTTGCAGTTGTTTGAGCAAGCGCTGCTGGGCCGAGTTGAGGGGATGGTGGAGGAAGGTGTTGACGACCTCGAGGTTGGCGCCCTGTTCCAGCAGCCAGGCGGCGCAGCGCATGTCGCGCGGGGTGGTGCTGATGTAGGAGAGGCTGCCGGTGTCCTCGTAGATGCCCAGGAAGAGGAGCGTGGCCTCGATGGGGCTGAGGGAGATGCCCCGGCTAATGATCTGCTCGACCAGCAGGGTTGTGGTGGCCCCCACCTCCTCACCCCAATAGTGAAAGCTGGCCGAAAGCGGGCGCTCGCGTGGGTGGTGGTCGATGACGCGGATGGGGGTGTCGTGCGTCATCCCTCGCACGGCCTGCACTTGTTGTGTATCGACGAGGATGGCCTGTGCGATGGGACGGCGGGGCAGTTCGTCGGCGCGGCGAAAGGGCAAGCTGCTGCGATAGAGGGTGAGGAAATCGCGCAGGTTACGGTTGAGGGCGTGCGGCAGCACGACGAATGCTTCAGGGTTGAGCTTGCTGGCAGCCAAGAGGCTGGCCAGGGCGTCGAAATCGGCGTTCTCGTGCGTGAGGATGACTTCCATCGGATTCCACCCTACCATTCTATCATAGCTCTGGGCTTTGTGAAACGAAAGCCACGGCGCACAATGGGCGAGCGCCCGCGGCCACTCCGTCCGCGGGCGCTTGCTCGCCCCTGCCCCACGCTTGTGTTCAGCCCGCCCGCAGCGTCGCCCCGATCTCCCGCTCCAGCCGGCCGATGATCTTCTTGCGCAGCTTGGCGGTGTCGTCGTCGGTCAGGGTCTTGGTAGGCGACTGGAAGGTGAGGGCGAAGGCCAGGGATTTCTTGCCGGGCGGGATCGGTTTGCCGCGGTAGAGATCGAACAAAACCAGGTCCACCAACGTCTCGCCGGCGGTTTGGCGGATGAGCGATTCGACCTGGGCGGCGGGGATGGTTTCGTCCACCAGCAGGGCGATGTCTTCCTTCACGGGCGGGAAGTCGCTGAAGGGTCGCAGCCGGACGGATCGCTGGTAGAAGGGCAGCAGGGGGTCGAGGGCCAGGTCGGCGACCACGACCGGTTGGGCGGGCAGGTCGAAGGCAGCGCGCACTTGCGGGTGCAGTTCGCCCACCACGCCCACTTCCCGCCCATCCAGCAGGATGCGGGCGCAGCGCGGGCCGAAGCCGGCTTCCAGCGCCGGTTGGTAGGCGATGGGGCCGGCGTGGAGGCGGTCGAAAAGCGTTTCGAGCACACCTTTGAGATCGAAGAAATCGAGCGGCTGCGCATCAGCGCCCAGCCAGCCGGTCGGGAGCCTGGGGCCGGTCATGCTCAGGCAGAGGCGGCGTTGTTCCAACGGCAGCTCGCCCTCCCCGTCTTCGGGCAGGTAGACGGCGCCGATCTCGAACGCAGCCAGGCGCTGCTCATGGCGTAGGCTGCGGCCCAGGTTTTCGAGGGCGCTGACGAGCAGGCTACGGCGCATGACCACACGCTCGGGGGTGATGGGGTTGCTCAGGGTGATGAAGCGATCGGCGGCCGGGGTCAGGTCGGGGCGACCAGGATACAGCCGGGCGTGGTTTTCGACTGTGCTCAGGCTGTAGTTGATCGTCTCTTGCAGGCCAGCGCCGCTCAGCACATCACGCACGAATTCCTCCTGCTCCAGCGGCCAGTTGTGGCGCTGCGGCGGCAGGTCGTCGGCCAGGAGGGTGACGGGGATGGCGTCGTAGCCGTAGATGCGGGCGATTTCTTCCAGCAAATCGGCGGGGATGGTGCAGTCCAGCCGGTAGTAGGGCTGCGTGGCCCAGATCGTAGCGCCCTCGACCCGCAGATCGAACTCCAGGCGGCCGAGGATGGCGGCGATCTCCTCCAGGCTGAGGTCGAGACCCAGCACGCGGCGGACTTCGGCGGTGGTGATGGGGATCTCGACCCGCGGCTGCGGCCGGGCGTAGTCCTCGACGATGCCGGCGGCAATCCAGCCGCCGCCCAACTCGGCCATCAGCGCCGCCCCGCGCACGTTGCCGATGGGGTCTAGCTCGGAGGGCACGCCGCGGCTGAAGCGATAGGCGGCCTCGGAAGGCAGTTTCTGTTTGAGGGCCGTGCGGCGGATGTTGATGAAGTTGAAGCTGGCCGATTCGAGGAGGACGTTGCGCGTGCTGGCCGAGACCTCGGTGTCCTGCCCGCCCATGACGCCGCCGATGGCGACCGGCCCGACCGCATCGCCGATCATGAGCGTTTCGCTATCGAGGACGCGTTTCTGGTTGTCGAGCGTGGTGAACGGCTCGCCTTCGCCGGCGCGGCGGACGATGATGCGGACGATGTCCTCGCCCAGGCTTTGGGCGCGGGCCAGGAGCTTGTCGTAATCGAATGAGTGCAGGGGTTTGCCCCATTCGAACATGACGTAGTTGGTCACGTCCACCAGGTTGTTGATCGGGCGCTGGCCGGCCAGCCGCAGGCGGCGCTGCATCCAGAAGGGCGAGGGTTTGAGTTCGAGGTCGCGGATGATGGTGGCGGTGAAGCGGTAGCAGAGGTCGGCGTCGGCGATCTCCACGGCGCAGAAGTCGCTGGCGGGGATGGGGCGCGGCTGCCAGGTTGGCATGGGGATGTGGAGAGGGGCGCCGGTGATGGCGGCGATCTCGCGCGCCACGCCGATGATGGAGGCGATACGGATGAGGTTGGGGGTGACGGCGATGTGGAAGACGACATCGCCCAGATAGTCGACCAGCGGCGCGCCCACAGGGGCGTCGGCGGGCAGGAGGAGGATGCCTTCATGCTCGTCCGAGAGGCCCAGTTCTTTTTCCGAGCAGGCCATGCCTTGGGATTCGATGCCCCGGATTCTGTTGGGCTTGAGCTTCATGGTTCTGAAGCCGTCGGCGTAGGGATCGACCAGGGCGGCGCCGAGGGTGGCGAAGGCGATCTTGAGGCCGGAATCGCCGGGCGCGAGGTTGGGCGCGCCGGTGATGATCGTCAGCGGCTGGTTGTGGCCGAAATCGACCGTGGCCAAGAGGAGGCGGTCGGCGTTGGGATGGCGGCTGGTCTCCAGGATCTGGCCGACGAAGAGTTTGTCCGGCTCCCAGGCGATGTGGCCCATGCCGGTGGCGGGGTCATCGGGCGAGAGGCCCTTGCGCCGGCGCACCGAGGCGGGCAGGGGGATGCCGATGGATTCGATGTGTTCGACTTCCAGCCCGGCCAGGGTGAGTTTTTCGGCCAGCTCGTGCGGGGGCAGGGTGATGTCGACGTAGTCTCTGAGCCAGGAGAGGGGGGCTTTCATTGCGAATTGCGAATTTAGAGATTGGAGATTGGTTATTTGTTATTGGAGATTGGTTATTTCCAGCGGATAATCTCTAATAACTAATAGCTAGAACTGCCTCAAGAAGCGGGTGTCGTTACTGTAGAAGTAGCGGATGTCGTCGATGCCGTGGCGGAGCATGGCGATGCGTTCTGGCCCCATGCCAAAGGCGTAGCCGGAGTAGAGGTCGGGGTCGTAGCCGCCGTTGCGCAGGACGGTGGGATGGACCATGCCACAGCCCAAGATTTCGAGCCAGCCGGTGTATTTGCAGATGCGACAGCCTTTGCCGCCGCAAACGATGCAGTCGATGTCGACTTCGGCGCTGGGTTCGGTGAAGGGGAAGTGCGAGCAGCGGAAGCGCATCTTGCGGCCTTCGCCGAACATTTGGTTAGCGAAGGCGGCCAGGGTGCCTTTGAGGTCGCCGAAGGTGATGTGTCTGCCTACGGCCAGGCCCTCGACCTGGTAGAACATCAGCTCGGAGCGGGCCGTGACCTGCTCGTAGCGGTGGCAGCGGCCGGGTAGGATGACGCGAATCGGTTCCGGGGCGTAGTCGCGCATGGCCCGGATCTGGCCGGGGCTGGTGTGGGTGCGCAGGATGACATCGGGGATGGTGGTGTGGAAGGTGTCTTGCATCTCGCGCGCGGGGTGGCCAACGGGGAAGTTGAGCAGCTGGAAGTTGTATTCGTCGGTCTCGACATCGCGGGCGGTGTAGATTTGGAAGCCCATGCGGGCGAAGACGGCGTAGATTTCGCGCAGGGTGCGGCTGGTGGGGTGCAGGCGGCCGACCTGGGGCTGGCGACCGGGCAGGGTGACGTCGATGCCTTCGCTGGCCAGTTCCGCCGCTAGGCTGGCGTCTTTCAGGGCCTGCAGGCGGGCTTCGTAGGCGGCCTGGACGCTCTGTTTCAGTTGGTTGACGGCTTTGCCGTAGTCGGCGCGCTCTGCGCGCGGGAGCAGGCCCAATTGATCGACGGCCTGCTGCACCAGCCCCTTCCGGCTCAGCCATTTCAGGCGCCAGGCTTCGACGGCGCCGGCGTCGGGGCTTTGGTTCAGTTCGGTTTCAGCCTGGTTGCTTAGATCGGTGAGGTTGTGCATGGTGGGTTATTGGAGATTGGTTATTGGAGATTGGTTATTGGAGATTGCACCTGATAAGCATTAGTAACCAATAACTACTAACCAATAACCAACAAAAAAAACGCCTCGTCCACGCAGGGACGAAGCGTTTGGCTTCGCGGTGCCACCCTGATTCCCCGCAAAACGGGGCACTCAGTGTTATTAGCAATTGGTAATTAGTAATTGCTTGGTAGGAGGCATCTATGTTCCTACTTACTATTTACTAATAACTATCATCTTAACGGTTGATGGCCGGGTTCGACTACTAGCGCAGGGCATTCACCGAACCAGCTCGGGAGGGAACTTCGGCGGGGTTGGGCGCAGCCGGGCTTTCAGCCTGTGGCCCGGCTTCTCTGGGCGATTCCGCCCGCTTACTTTCCTCCGTCAGTGCTGTTGATAGGGGATGTTCGATTGGGGCTATTATCGCAAGGGTGGGCGGGGGTGTCAAATATGGCGCCAGGTCAGCCCGGTCCCGCTCGTTGAGGCCGAAGCGTTCATTGCCTCGCCCTCAGGTGGGGCTGGCCCGGTCGGCGCAACGTCAGGCGGATGTGGAGGGTGGGGAGGGGGACATGCCGGCGTTCCTGGTTCGGGCGCGCGGCCAAGGGCAAAAAATCAAACGAAAAGAAGCCCATCAAACACTTGACAACGAACATTTGTTCCGATAAGATAGCGGGTGTCAATCGAACATATTTTCTGATCGACCAGCAAGCAGCCGCAGGAGCGCCCCCCAATGAAACTACGACCTCGCCAGGAACAAATGATCGACTTCATCCAGGTTTTCCAGGATGAGCACGGCTACCCGCCCACCATCCGCGAGATCGGCGCCGCTGTGGGCATCTCTTCCACCTCGGTGGTGAACTACAATCTGGAAAAACTGGAGGAACAGGGGCGGATCGAACGCAATCGCGAGGTCTCGCGCGGGCTGCGGCTGCTGGAAGAGGGGTCGAGGCCGGCAGGCCGCCGCGAGGCCGGCCGGATGCGCTCATTGCCGCTCTACGGCGCCATCGCCGCCGGCAACCCTATCCCCATCCCCGATGACCCCGAAGCGGTGATGGAAATGGTCACGGTGCCCACCGAGCTGACCCCGCGCAGCGGCGAAGCCTTTGCCTTGCGGGTCAAGGGGCATTCGATGATCGACGCCCTGGTGGATGACGGCGATCTGATCGTGGTGCGCAGCCAGCCCGGCGTCGAAACCGGGCAGATGGCGGTGGTGGAGGTGCTGGAACCGGCCGAGCTGGCGGGCGCCACTCTGAAACGGTTCTACCATCATGGCGACACGGTGGAACTGCGCCCCGCCAACCCTGACCCGATCTACAAACCGTTCGTGCTCCATCCTAGCCAAGTCAAGGTGCATGGCAGCGTGGTGGGCGTGCTGCGGCGATACGAATAGGCGGGCGGGACTTGGTGGGCGGTTGGGAGCAGGGGTATACTGCAAAGGCTCAGAAATCCAGATCGGCGTCGCCCCCGCCGCCGTCTGCCAGGTCGGGCATCGTCTTTTCGATTTCCTCCGGCGATTGCCCCGATTCCAGCCGGTCGAGCACCTCATCGAATTCTGGGTCCATGTCTTCACCCAGTTCATCGCCCATCTTCCGCATCATCCGCGCCAGCGCGCGCGGGTCGTCTTCGTCCAACCCATCCAACATCGACGGGTTGGCCAGGTCGTCCAGGCGGGCGTCCTCCGATTTTATCACTGCCACCCGGCTGACCAGCCGGCGCACCCTGGCGCTGCCGCAGTGCGAACAGGTGGGTGTGGCCGCCGTCGCGGCCGACAGAGTGCGGTAGAAAAGGCTGGCGCGGCGGCGGCAGTCGAGGCAAAAGTAGTCATAGATCGGCATGTGGCTCTCGTTTTGGCGGGATAAGTCATCAAAGTATACGCAAGGCGCTGGCAGGCTGGAAATCTGACACTCGGCGCCATTCTCACTCAAGCAGCCAGACTGTGAACGAACGAAACCCCGCCTTCCTTGACTTTGGCAGTTTCGACGTACCGCGACCGGTGGTGATGATCCTCTCTGGGCCGTCAGGCGTGGGCAAGGATACGGCCCTCGATGCCCTGGAAGCCCTGGATGTGCGTTTTCATCGCGTGGTCACGGCCACCACCCGGTCGCCGCGGGCGGGCGAGTTGGACGGCCGGGATTATCACTTCGTCAGTCTGGGCCATTTTGCTCAGATGATCGAGAACAACGAATTGCTGGAATATGCCCTGGTGTATGGGGATTACAAGGGCGTGCCCAAAAGCGAGATCGTCGAACCCCTCGCCCGCGGCGAGGATGTGATCATGCGCGTGGATGTACAGGGGGCCGATACGATGGCCGGCAAGTTGCGTGGGGCGATTACCGTCTTCTTGACCACGGCCACCGAGGAGGAGATGGTGGCGCGGCTGCGCGGGCGTCGCTCCGATTCCGAGGCGCAGATCGCCATCCGTGTGGCCTATGCCCGCAAAGAGATGGCCGAACTGCCCAAATTCCAGTATGTGGTCGTCAACCGCAGCGAACGCATCCAGGACACCGCCCGCACCCTGTGGGCCATCCTGGAAGCCACCCGCGCCCGCACCGACTACCGCCCGCTGGAGATCGGCTGATGCGCTACGCCCAGGTCGCCGTCCTCTTGCCCATCGACAAACGGCTGGCCGAGAACAAGGCGGCGGAGGGGGCAGCGGAGACGGCGGAAACGCTGGTCGATTTTCGGCCCGAAAGCCAGACCTTCACCTACGGCATCCCGCCCGGCCGGCGCGGCGTCATCCGGCCCGGCCATGTGGTGTGGGTTCCGTTTGGGCGCAGTCAGCAACAGGGCGTGGTTCTGAGCCTGAGCGACGACGCGCCGGCAGACGTGCTGCTCAAGCCGCTCGGCGACCTGGTCGCGGCCGAGCCGGCCCTGTCGCCGGCGCTGATCGAGCTGGCGCAGTGGCTGTGCCGTCACTATCTGGCGCCGCTGAGCGAGTGCGTGCGCTTGTTGCTGCCGCCCGGCTTTGGGGCCAAGAGCAAAGTGCTGGTGGAGTATGCGCCCGGCGCGCCCATCTATCCCGACGACCTCACCCCCGCCCAACAAGTCTTGCTGCTGCGGCTGCGCAAGGGGCCGCTGTTGCTGCGCGACCTGCGTGAGATCGACCGCCGCCTGGCCGCCGAGGAAGTGTTGGGGGAAGTGCTGAAGATGGGGCTGGCCCGGCTGCGCGACCAGGCCGACGACGCCCTCCCCCGGCCCAAGACCGAGCGCCGCCTCCGCCTGGCGATCCCGCCCGACGAGATCGAGGCCGCCCTGACCCGTTTTGGCCGTCCCTCCAAAGGAGCCGACGCCCTGCGCTGGCTGGCCGACCATCCCACCGCCCAACCCACATTGGTCGAACTGGCCGGGACCATCGACGCCAGCCCGGCCCCGCTCCGCACCCTGGCCGAGCGCGGGCTGGTGGAGATCACCGCCGAGCGCCGGGTGCGGCTGAGCATCCCGCCCGCCGAGGTCAACGCCGCCATCATCGCCCTGCGCGGGACCGAGAAATATCGGCCCATCCTCGAGGCCCTGCGCCGCGCCGGTGGCGAGCCGGTGTGGGTGGGATGGCTGTATGCCGAGGCAGACACTGACGCCGCCGCCGTGCGTACCCTGGCCGAAGCCGGCCTTGTGGAAGTGATCGAGGCCGAAGTCTGGCGCGACCCGCTGGCCGGCCGGCGCTTCGAGGCGGACACGCCGCCTGCCCTCACCGGCGATCAGGAGAAAGCCTGGGCCGAGATCGAGGTCGGGCTGGCAGGCTGGCTGGGAGAGGAGGCCCCGGCCGGCGACCTGGCAAGCCCGCCCGTCTATCTGCTCCACGGCGTCACCGGCAGCGGCAAGACCGAGATCTACCTGCGGGCGCTGGCAAAGACCCTTATCGCCGGCCGCCAGGCCATTATTTTGATCCCTGAGATCAGTCTGACCCCGCAGACGGTGCGTCGTTTTGCCGCCCGTTTTCCGGGCCGGGTGGCGGTTGTCCATTCCAAACTCTCGGAGGGCGAGCGTTACGATACCTGGCGGCGGGCGCGGCAGGGCGAGTTCGATGTGGTGGTGGGGTCGCGTTCGGCTCTGTTCACGCCCTTCCCACGCCTGGGGCTGGTCGTGTTGGACGAGGAGCACGACGCCGCCTACAAGCAGGCCCGCACCCCGCGCTACCATGCCCGCGAGACGGCCCTCGCCCTGGCCCGGCTGAGCGGCGCTGTGACCATCCTCGGCTCGGCCACCCCCTCGCTCGAAAGCGCCTTCCAGGCCCGCCGCGGCGTCTATCACCGGCTGGATCTGCCGCGGCGCGTGCGCGGGCACCAGAAAACCGGCGATGGGGGCGCCGCCATGCTGGACTTGCCGCCGGTCGAGATCGTGGACATGCGCGAGGAACTGCGGGCGGGGAACCGCTCGATGTTCTCGCGGCGGTTGGCCCAGACATTGCAGGGCGTTCTCGCCCGCGGCGAACAGGCCATCCTCTTCCTCAACCGCCGCGGCGCCGCCAGTTTCGTCCTTTGCCGCGATTGCGGCGAGGTCATCCATTGCCGGCGCTGCGCCATCCCGCTCACGGTGCATGGCGATTCCTTGCTTTGCCACCACTGCAACTACAGGCAGTCGCTGCCGCAAGCCTGCCCCAAGTGCAAAAGCCGCCGTTTCAAGGAGTTCGGCGCCGGCACCGAGCGCCTGCTCGAAGCCCTGACAGCCGAATTCCCCGCCGCCCGGCCGCTGCGCTGGGACCGGGACACGACCGGCGGCAAGACCAGCCATGAGGACATCCTGCAAGATTTCATCGACCACAAAGCCGATGTGTTGGTGGGGACGCAGATGATTGCCAAGGGCCTGGATCTGCCGCTGGTGACGTTGGTGGGCGTGCTCAGCGCCGATGTGGGGCTGTTCCTGCCCGATTTCCGCGCCGCCGAACGCACGTTTCAGGTGCTGACGCAGGTGGCGGGGCGGGCGGGGCGCTCGGCATTGGGTGGGCAGGTCATCTTCCAGACCTACCATCCCCACCACTACGCCGTCCTGGCCGCGGCCCAGCACGATTACGCCGCTTTCTACGAGCAGGAAATGCGCTACCGCCAGACCAACGGCTACCCGCCCTACCGCCGCCTCACCCGGCTGCTGTATCTGGACACGAACCGCGAGCGCTGCCAGCGCGAGACCGAGCGCCTGGCCGCCCAGCTGAAACAGCGCGCGGCTGCGCTGGGGTGCGAGGATGTCAGTCTGATCGGCCCGGCCCCGGCCTTTTTCAGCAAAGAACGCGACCTCTTGCGCTGGCATTTGCTCATCCGCAGCGAGGACCCGGCTGCCCTGCTGGCGGGCGTCCGCCTCACGCCCAACTGGCGAATTGACGTCGACCCGGTGGAAACGCTATAACTTGACCCTATGACCACCCCCGAACCCATCCGTCTGCTTCACTTCGCCGATCTGCACGTTGGCATCGAACGCTACGGCCACATCGACCCCGCCACCGGTCTCAACGGCCGGGCGATGGACTTTCTCCGCCGCCTCTCCGATCTGGTGGACTTTGCCATCGCCAAAAAGGTCGATCTGGTGATTTTTGCCGGCGACGCTTACAAGAACCGCGACCCTAACTCGACGTACCGGCGCGAATTCGCCTGGCGGATCAAAGAGTTGGCCGACCGGGGCACCCCGGTGGTGCTGATCCCCGGCAACCACGACTTGCCGGCGGTGGCGGCCAGGGCTTCGTCGATCGAGGTCTTCGCCACCCTGGCCGTGCCGAATGTGTATGTGTTGGAGCAGTTCGACCTGATCACACTGACGACGGCGCGCGGCCAAGCGGTGCAGGTGGCAGCCGCCCCCTATCCGCTGACCTCGGAACTGCTGAGCCAGGAGGAATACCGGGGCATCAGCCTGGCCGATCTGGACAGCATGGTCTCGGAAAAAATGACCGAGAGCATCCAGGCGCTGGCCGCGCGGGCGCGGGAGCAACCGGCGACGCCAGCCATCCTCGTCGGCCATTTTTCGGTCAGTACGGCCGAGCTTGGCTCGGAGCGAGGGCTGATGGTGGGGCGGGATGTGGTTGTGCCTCGCTCGGTGTTGGCCGACCCCACCTGGGATTACGTGGCTCTGGGCCACATCCACAAACACCAAGACTTGAACGCCGGCGCCCATCCGCCGGTGGTGTACAGCGGCAGCGTGGAGCGGGTGGATTTTGGCGAGGAGAAGGAACCGAAGGGCTGGGTGCTGGCCGAGGTGGGGCGAGGGCGCACGAGCTATCAGTTCATCACCCACCACCAGCGCCAGGCCCGGCGTTTTGTGACCATCGATTGCGACTGCCGCCAGGCTACCGACCCGACGAACGAGGTGTTGGCGGCCATCGCCCGCCGCGAGGTGGCGGACGCCATCGTGCGGGTGCGGGTGGAGCTGCGGCCCGACCAGGAAGCGGGGCTGAAGGAACGGACGATCCGGGCGGCGCTGGCCGAAGCCTACGACATCGCCGCCATCAGCCGCGTGGTCGAGGGCGCGGCCCGCAGCCGCTGGGGGGCGATCAATGTCGAGGCGCTGACGCCGATGCAGCAGTTGGAACTCTATTTCAGCAGTTCCCAAACGCCCGAAGCGCAAATGAAGGGTCTGTTGGCCGACGCCGACGCGATCATCCGCGAGGTGGATGCAGTCCTGATGGCGAGTTCGTAATCGAACTCTTGGATATCTTTCTTACAGACTTAGCTGTGCTAACGGTCGACTTTGTCTGCTGCTTGAGTATCTGCTGACTGGTACGATAGGCTTGGTGGCAACTGTTAGGCCGTTCAGGCTGCACAGAACTGTGGTACAATGGCATCGCAACGATTGGTTTGCCGGAGCACTTCATGCACGAAGCAGAACCAAAGCGTATGCGAGAGCTTGTCCGCACTCGCCACTATGTGATGACTCTACACACTGACGATGAGATGGACGCCGATGGCTTGAACATCTTCGACGTCGAGAGCGTGATTTTGACTGGCCGGATCAATGAACGCCAGCGGGACCGTCAGCCAGATGAGTGGAAGTATTTGGTGAGCGGCCAAACGTTAGATGGCACAATGGCAACCGTGGTGACCAAGTTTAGTCCCACTGACAAGCTTGTATTGATCACCGTTTTCCGCGAATGAAGAGCACACCTATGACCTGCGATATTTGTGGCAAGGATGGCGCCCATGTCCGGCGCATTTCGCGCAGCTACGGGAGCGGCGCCAACCTTTTCGTCATCGAGAATGTTCCGGTCGTCATCTGCCCTCGTTGCGGCGAGAGCTATTTGACCGCCGAGACCTTGCACGAACTTGAACGCATCAAACTGCACCGGCGCTCGTGGGCGCAAGAACGCTCGGTCGCAGTCGCAGCATATGCATAGCTGAAGAAATGCAATACCCGAACATCACCCACTTGCGAGTCGCGCCGCCACCATCGCCAACGGACTTCGCCAGATAACTACCTGGTCGCTGAGCTTGCGGCGGAAGAGCGAGGCGACCAGGGCAATCTCGTCGGGCGAGAGATGCGAGGCCAGGCGCTGGCCGTAAGAAGGCCGGCCGCCGGCGCGTTGGTCGAACCATTGGTCAAGCTGGACGGCGCTGATGCGTAACTCCACCGGCTCAAGCTCAAGGTTGACGCTGGCTTCCAGACCGGCGGCGGCGGCGGCCTGCAAATCGTGCTCGTCCCAGT
>CAYWPZ010000029.1:0-26125 GCA_964460135.1 uncultured Caldilineales bacterium
ACCAGGTTAAGTATCTGGTCATCGGCGGCTATGCGCTGATTCAGTACGCCGAGCCACGCTATACCAAAGACCTGGATCTCTGGATCAATGCCGACGCGTCTAATGCCCAAGCCGTCTACCGCGCCCTGCGGGAATTCGGCGCACCGTTGGCGGACTTGACCGCAGCCGATTTCGCCCAGGAAGGCTACTTCTATCAGATGGGTGTGCCACCGGTGCGCGTGGACATCTTGATGGGTATTCCTGGTGCAGTCTTCGCTGAAGCTTGGCCGCGACGCATGGAAGTGGACTTCGACGGGTTGTTGGTGCCATTCATCGCCCGCCAAGACCTCATCGCGGCCAAACGTGCGGCTGGGCGCCCCCAGGATTTATTGGATGTGGCGTCGTTGACACGCCCC
Organism: uncultured Caldilineales bacterium; assembly: GCA_964460135.1. Taxonomy (GTDB): domain Bacteria; phylum Chloroflexota; class Anaerolineae; order J102; family J102; genus SSF26. The sequence continues at coordinate 396 of CAYWPZ010000029.1, forward strand.
GAAGGCAAATCTACCAAGCGCCGTAAAGTCAAATGAGTGGCGCGTTGTTGCAGTGCGGTGGTCAACCACGATTCGCCGTCATGGGCGGGTCTCGCGTGGGGTGGGGTGGTGGCCAGGGCGGGGCCTAACACTCGGTTCCAGCTGACGGCTGCGCCGGTAAGGGCTCGCGCGATTGTAGGTTGGATGCGGCGCAGCCGCAGCTGAAGCGGGCCGTCAGACCGCTAAAGTCAAGATAGTCAACACAAAAAGGGATGTCATATGTCTCTAGAACAGGGCATTATCAAAGGTGATGCCCACCAGAAAATAAGTAGTATTGGCTTCATAGTTGGGGCTACCTTAATTTGCACAGGAAGTCTCCTGCTCCCTCGTGCTTCTGACCTTCGTGACATACAAGCCATGTAAAAAGCCTATGGGGAACAGGCAATTCTATAACAAGGCTGTGCTCTGTTATTGACTTTTGGCTTTTGAGCAGTCATGGTTGGCACATCAGGAATCTTTCAATCAATAAGGCTAGAGACAGGCATCGTCGGAGGCAGGCTCATGCTTGGGGCATCGGGGCAAGGCGCCCAAACACCCAACTATGCCAAATCCAAGGTGGGATCTACATGCATATGCGCTCAGAGTCTGCGGATTTCACCCTGGAATCAGTTTAGGTGGTTGCAGGCAAGCGGTGGTTCGTATACAATGATGGCCAACTGCACGAATAGCGCAGAGAACGCAGCGTCGAAGCCCTGACATCCTTTGCCATGCCACGCCTGACTACCTGCTGGCGATGGGATGGGCCAGACGAACAGCCGGCGACCTTTCTCTGACGAAGCCGGATGGCGACGGAGCCGGGAAGGTCATCATCCCTTCTTCCATCATTCCTTGTTCTCGGAGGCAATCTATGAAACTCAGCGCTCCCAAGCAGATTACATTCTTGATCGCCGTAGTCATCGCCGTCCTGGGCATCCTTGCCAGCCTTGTGACGATCCCGGTGCTATCGGGATTCGCCTTGTGGCTGGTCGTGATCGCTTTTGTACTCTTGGCCGCGGCCAACATGCTCGAAGGCCTGTAACGAGATCGTCGGGGGTGCAAGCCTTCGCTGCCGGTCGGCTCCGCGACAGCGCCGGTTTGCACCCCCATGACTTGCCGTCACCGCCGTGGCTGGCTGCCTCCGCATGGACGGACCCATGAACTTCATCCGCGACCCTCTTTCCGCCTACGTCGAGGTGATGGTCTTTGCTTCCACCCGGCTTCGGGTCAGACATTGGGGCGAGGCGGCGGTGATGGGGCTTATCTTGATCGTGGCGGCGGGCGTGGTCTTCGTCTGCGACCGATGGCTGAAGAAACACAGGCTCAGCTTCGCCGCCGGCGCTCTTGTCTCCTTCCTTGTCCTCGGCATGGTCGTGGGCGGGATGGGATTGCTCCTGAGTCTCCCACGCCTGCCATCTAGCCTGCGCGATACCTTTCCCGTGGTCTGCGTCGGGTCGCCGGCCTTCATTCTGACCCTCGGCCTGCTCATCTCTTTCGGCAGTCGTCTGCGCCATCGCCGCCCCATCGCCGGCGTCGGCATCTTGCTGTGGGCTTGGCTTTTCTCCGCCTATTTCTTCTTTGTCACCTTCATCGTCTTCTTTCGCTATCTTGTGGTCAGCTAAACCCAAGACCGCTCACCGACTCGCCGAACCGGGGGACAGGCAGCCGGGCCGCTCGCTTTCGAGACGATGGAGTTCGATGCGGCCATAGGTGCGGTCATCCCACGCCTGCGCCAACGTCGTACACGCTGTCATCCACTCCCAGAACTGTTGGCGCAGGCCGGGAGGGAAGTCGAACGGGGCGCCGGCGAAGCTGTTATTGGTCAGGATGAAGCCGGGGGCGCCGCCGTCCAGGGCCGGGGCGATCAGCGCCGCCAGATCGGGCAGCTGGCCGCTGCGGGCAAAGGCGGCCCGCGCCTGAGAAAAGATCGTGTTCAGACCCAGGTAGGGGTGATCGCGCAAGGGCAACCACCAGCGATAGTCGCCCAGCACCGGCGCTTGCGGCGGCAGAGAAGCCGCGATCTGGCTGCCCAGGGCGCGGTAGTTCGTCACCTCGCCCATCTGCTCCCAGTCGGTGCGATAGCCCTGGCGCCCGTCCCAGCCGAGCAGAGCGACCAAGGCGATCACCGCTGCCACGGCCCCGACCCGCACCACACCCAGCCCTGGCCCCCTGATCGCCCACCGCGCCAACGCCGTCAACGACATCGCCGCCGCCAGACAAATCCCCGGCCACAGCACCAGGGTGTAGAGCGGCGTCTTGGTCTGCTCCAGCAGCGCCAGGCAGACGGCAAAGGTGAGCAAGCTGCTCGCCAGCAGGATGTCGCCCAGCCGGCCAGCGCGCCACAGCCGCAAGACCAGATAGCCCAACGCCGGCGGCAGCAGGCCCAGCAGCAGGGTGGGGCCGATGTAAGCCTGAAAGGGATTGCCCCAGCGCTGCAAGCCCAAACCCAGCGGCCGATAACGCTGCAATTCGGCGCTGAAATTCTGGCGCCAGAAGTCGAGCGAAGCGAACGCCGCCCTATCGCCGTAGCGCGCCATTTGCCCGCCATAGTCGGCCCAATGCAGCCCTATCCAGACGAGATAAGGCAAGAGCAGAGCCAGCAAGCCGAGCAGCAGCCAGCCGATGCCAAGGCCCTGCCAGCCGCCCCGGCGCCGCTGGAGCAGCCAGAGGCCGAGGATGAGCGGCGCCACGAACAGGCCGATGAAGTGGGTGAGCGCGGCCGTCCCCACGCAAAGCCCGACCGCCAACGCCCGCCAGCGACCGGGCCGCGCCGCCAGCGCCGTGAACGCGGCCAGCGTCAACCACACCCAGGCAACAGCCGTCGCTTCGAAGCGGGCCGAGCGCGCCACCCCTAGCACCGGCAAACCCGGATAGACCGCCACCAGGTCGGAGCGCCAGATCAGGAACAGAAAGGTGGCGAGGAAGGCGGTGGGCAGATCGTACCAGCGCCAGCCCAGCCATCCCACCACCCACAGAAGCAGGGCAGTGAAGACAAGCGAGACCATGCGCGCCTGGGCGACATCTATCCCCGCCAGACGGAAGACCAACGCCTGCCAAAAGTGCTGAGCCGGAAGATCGATGAAGAAATGCCGGTCGGCGTGGTAGAGACCGGCGTAGAGGTCGGAGCCGAGCACTCCCTGTTGCGCCAATTTGGCCGCTACGGAGATGATCGTGTTCTCATCGGCGCTGATCGGGCGGAAGTTCTCAAGATGGGCGGCGGCGAAGCCGACAAACGCCAGCGTAAGCGCCATCATCCAGGCCAGCCAAACCACATGCACAAGGCTGAGGCGGGCGGCCGGCCTGGCCGCTGGGGCGTTGGTAGGGGGATGGGTGGGGAGTGCAGTCGTCACGCCAGGTAGCCCAGAGAGCGCAGTTGCCGAAGTAGGATGGCCTGTTCGGAACTAGAGAGGCGCGGGTCGCGCCGTTCTGTCGGCGGCGTGGGCGGCATCGGCCGCGCCGCCGCCGTTTCGGGTTGCGCCAGCGCCTGAACCAGAACCCGGCCATCCATTTCGGCGGGGATAGAGAGGCCAAAACAGTGGAGAATGGTCGGTGCTAGATCGACGATGGCGGCGTTCTCGATCTCGACGCCCCTGCGGATGCCCGGCCCGGCCAGGATTACCAGCCCCTGGCGCCGATGATCGCCCGAATTGCCGTGCTGCTGCTCGTCGACCAGGCGGCCGCCAGAGACGAACAGCGGGTAGGCGGTGGCTCCGTCCCTGAAGATCACATGCAGGTCGGGGCCGTCGCCGCCGCCCGCCACCACTTCGGCCACCAGCGGCTCGCCATCGTCCGGGTGGCGCAGTTCCAGCAGGGCTGCGGCCACAGCCTGGCGTTCGCGGTCGAAATCCTCGGCCGCAACCGGGTCGGCCGGTTGGCGGCGGCGTCGATTGATGAACACCTGCCCCATGTGTCCCATCGCATAGGCGCGGGTGCGCGCCCAGTCGACATCAGCGAAATCGAGCAGCTTCGCGCGGCCCCGCAGCCGGCCCAGCCGCCAGGCCATCGGCCCCAGCAGCCGGTTGCAGAGGAGGCGGTAGCGGCGGCGGGCTTGCGGCTTGAGCGCCAGCAGCCCCCGTTCGAGCAGGAAAAGATTGAGGTTGACGAGGCGATGAACGGGGCCGAAGCCGTGGTCGCTGAGGATGATGACACGCGCATCGGATGGCAGCAGGCCGAGCAAGCGGCCCAGCCCCTCATCGACGGCGGCAAACAGGTCGCGCACGGCCTGGCCAAAACGAGCGCCCAGCTGTGGCTCGTGCCAGGGGTGGGTGGGGTCGAGATGACGCCAGAGCGCGTGTTGGGCAATGTCTGTGACCAGGAAGTGCACCATCAGCAAGTCGGTGGGATGGTCGGCGGCCAGCCGCAGGGCATAACCGAGTTGCACGGCCAGGATTTCGTGCAGGTCGGCGATGAAGGCGGCTTCGTGGCCGGGCCGGTAGACATGGCGCGGGGTCAGACGATAGGGGCCGAGTTCGCTCCGGTAGGGTTCCAGCAGGCCGGGGGGATGGGTGGTCGCGCCCTGGTCGGGGCTGAGGAGGCCGGGGACGATGAAGCCAGCGATGGTTTCGGGCGGGTGGGTGATGGGGACATTGAGCACGCCGGCGCTCACGCCCCCCTGCGAAAGCAATCGCCAAAGCGTTGGCCCGGCGATGTCGTCGGCATCGATCAGGTCGAAGCCGCCGGCCCGTCCCCGAAAAAAGTCGAAGACGCCATGCCCGGATGGGTGCTTGCCGGTCATGAAACTGGCCCAGGCAGGGGCCGTGACCGGCGGCAGGGTGGATTGCAGCCGTCCCCAGGCCCCCTCCGCCATCAGACGCCGCAAGTTCGGCAAGTGACCGGCCTCGGCCCACGGGCGCACCAGGTCGAGGGTGGCGCCATCCAGCCCGAGCACGAGCATCTTGGCTTGGCCGGGCGCGGGGCTTGCAGGCATGGGTGTCATCGGCAAACGATCAGAAACCGCTCGTCTCCGGTCGCTGGTAGGCAATGAGGCGATGCAAGGCCCGCAATTCCAGCGGAAAACGATAGAATTGCCCATGATAGCGCCAGGCCGAAGCCGCGCGCAGCACCTTGCGCCAGGCGCCATGCAGTTTGGCGTCGGTCGAGGTGGGGTAATAGGCGTTGAGCACGCGCTCGAAATCGTGCAGCCGCTCACGCAGGGGCTGTTTGACCCAGGGCATGGTGGCGCTGCGTCGCTGTGTGAAGTCGAGCCAGGCCGGACTGACCCACTCTTCCAGGGTTTCGGGGAAGGCGAAACCCTCGGCGCGGGCCTCGTCGTAAAGCTCGCCTGCCAGCGGCACCGGCGTGTAGAGATACATGATGATCTCGGCGCCGGGATTGACAGCCTTGACGCGGCGGATGAAGGCGATGGTGTCGTCTACGTCGGCTTCGGGGTCGGGCGGGTTGCCCATGACGAATGAGAATTCGGGCACGATGCCCCACCGGGCCATGCGCCGGGCGATCTCCAGCGTTTTGTCGGGGTGCATCGCCCCGCCCTTGTGCATGCGTTTCAGCGTCTCCATCGACCCCGACTCCGCCCCCATGAAGACCATGCCCAGCCCACTCTTTGCCATCGCCTGCCAGGTTTCGTCCGAGAACTTGAGCAGGGTGTCGATGCGCGCTTCGCCCCACCAGCGCACGCCCAGGCCGTCGATCCGGGCGCTGAACTCGGCCACCCGGCGTTCGTCGACGAAGAAATTGTTGTCGTAGAACTCGACCGCGTTCACTCCCCACCGTTCGACATAGGTCCGCACCACCGCTGCCACTTGTTCGGCCGTCTGCGGCAGCCACTTGCCGTCGACCATGTTCACCACCGCGCAGAAATTGCAGAAGAAGGGACAGCCGTAGGAGGAATGGTAGCCCAATGTGCGCTCGCCCAGAAAGGTGCGGCGGATGTAGCGTTCTACCGGCACGCGCGCGAAGTTGAACGGCGGCAAGTCCTTGGGCCGGGGAAGCGGCGCCAGGGGATTGGAGACGGGGCGGCCAGAGGGGTCGCGGTAGGCCAGGCCGGGGATCGCAGGTAAGAAAGAGGGGTTTGCGGCTGCGGGCTGCGGGTGGGCTGCGTGCAGGGCGGCGAGGAGGGCTTTGAAGACCAGTTCGCCGTGGCCGCGGACGACGAAGTCTACGTAATCCGAGCGTAGGACCACATCCCAATGTTGGGTGGGGAAATAGCCGCCCCAGACGATGACGGCCTGGGGATGGCGGCGCTTGAGCGCCCGCGCCAGCGGCGTCGCTTGTTGCAACTGCGGCCCCGGCATCACCGTGAACCCCACCACCACCGGCCCATCGTCTCTCTTCGCCTCGATCAAGGCATCTAGCCGGGCCAGCGGCTCATCCTCTAGGTTGCCATCGATGATCTGGTAGTCATAGCTCCCTTCCAGCGCCGCGCCCACGGCCAGGAGCGAGCAAGGCAGGATGGGTTTGCGGTTGGCCGATGACTGGGGATTGTAGAGGATGAGCATGGGCAGGAGGACGCAGGGCGGGGGAGACGCAGGGACGAGGTCAGGGGATGGGGGTAGCCGAGTAGATGGTCATGATCTCGTTCCACCAGCGGCGCACAGCCACCACCTCGAGGCCGAAGCCCTGCGCCGACAACAGGGCCAACAGCTCGGCCCCAGCGCCGTCGGTCGAAAGCAGGATCCAGGCCCGGCCGCCCGGCCGCAGGTGCAGGGCCAGGCCGGCGGCGAAGCGCTCGAACACCGTCTCGCCGCGCCAGGCGTAGTCGAGGGCGGTTCGTGGCCGGCCACGGAAGAACGGTGGGTTGAAAACGATCAGGTCGAACTGTTCGCCGGCAACGGGGGCAAAGAGATCGCCCTCTCTGGCCTCGACCTGGGCCTCGACCCCGTTCAGCAAGGTGTTGAGACGGGCGCAGCGCACGGCAGCCGGGTTGAGGTCGGTGGCGATGACCCTGGCCCCACGACGGGCGGCAAAGACCGCGACGACGCCGGAGCCGCAGCCCAAATCGAGAACCGAAAGGCCGGGCGCCGCCAACAACGGCTGCGCGGCAATGGCGCCGGCCAGCAGTTCGCCCCCGCGAAACAGGACGGGGTTGAAGACATCGGGCAGGACGACGAGGGGGACGCCGTCGATGGTTTCGATCACCAGGCGGCCATAGCGTCGGCCCAGCCAGCGATGCCAAAACAGCAGCCAGGCGCGAGCCAGGGCGGCGCGGGGGCCGGTCAGTCGGGCGGGGGGAGCAGTGACCTGCGGGGTGAGCACGCTCACGTGCGAACGGGCAAGCTAATTACTCGACATAAGGAACCGTTGTCAGGCGAGCGCGCAGGGCCGAGGCAAGGGCAGCCAGCTCCGCCTGCACACGTTCGACGACCTCGGCCAGCGGCGCCAGCGTCGACTCCTGCCCCGCGCGCCGCTTCAGTTCGGCGCCGCCTTTCTGCAACGAACGCCCGCCCACGGTCAGGCGCAGGGGCAGGCCGATCAGATCGGCGTCGTTGAACTTCACCCCGGCGCTGATCTCGTCCCGGTCATCGTACAGCACCTCGACCCCTGCCGCCTGCAGGTCGTGGTAGATGGCTGCGGCCGCCTCCTCGCCGCCCTTGAGGGCCACCAGGTGGACGTGATAGGGCGCAATCGCAATCGGCCAGACCAGACCGGCCTCGTCGTGATGTTCTTCGGCCACACACGCCAGCAAGCGACCGCTGCCGATGCCGTAGGAACCCATGATCACGGGCTTGCGCTGGCCGTCTTTGTCCAGATACGTACAGCCGAGCGAATCGCTGTAGAAGGTGCCGAGTTTGAAGATGTTGCCCATCTCCACCCCGCGCGAGGTGCGCAGGGGGCTGCCGCAATTGGCGCAGGCATGGCCATCGGCGGCGGAGACGATGTCGGCGACAAGGGCAGCGGTGTAGTCGCGTCCGTAGGTGGCGTTCAGGTAATGATAGCCGTCCTCGTTGGCCCCGGCCGCCAGGTTGGGCGAGGCCGGGATGAGGTCATCGACCACGACCAGCGTGCCGGGGGCGACGCCGATGGGCGAACCATAGCCGGGCGAAGCGCCGATGGCGCGGATTTCCTCCTCGTGGGCCGGGCGCAGGGCCTTGGCCCCCAGGGCGTTGCTCAGCTTGGTTTCGTTTAGTTCCATATCGCCGCGCACCACAGCAAAGACGAAGCGCTCGACATCCTGGCCATGATCGAGCAGCGTGGCCACCTGGAATACCGCCTTGGCGGTCTGGCTTTCGGGGATGTCGAGGAAGCGAGCCAGGTCGGCGATGGTTTTGGTGTCGGGGGTGGCGACTTTCTGCAAGGGTCTGGGGGCCTCGGTGGGCGGCTGGGGCTTGCGGAAGCGGGCGATCTGGCGGTTGGCGGTGTAGCCGCAGTGCTCGCACAGCACCAGGGTATCTTCGCCGATGGGCGAAAGGTACATGAATTCGTGCGCTTGCGTCCCGCCCATCATGCCCACATCCGATTTGACAGCGATGACATCCAGCCCGCAGCGGCGGAAAATGTTGAAATAGGCCTGATAATGGGCGCGATACTGCCTGTCCAGCCCCTCCCAGTCGGCGTCGAGGCTGTAGGAATCCTTCATCGTGAACTCGCGCACACGGATCAGCCCCCCTCGCGACCGCACTTCGTCCCGCCATTTGGTTTGGATGTGGTAGACCAACATCGGCAACTGGCGGTAGGACTGAACGTCCTTGCGCACCAGGTCGCCGATGACTTCTTCGTGCGTCATCGCCAACACCATGTCGCGACCGCCGGCGTCCTCGAAGCGCCCTAGTTCCGAGCCGATCTTGTACCAGCGGCCGGTCTCTTTCCAGAGGTCGGCCGGGTGGACAACGGGCATCGTGATCTCCTGGCCGCCGATGGCGTTGATTTCCTCGCGCATGATAGTCTCGATCTTGGTGAGCGAGCGCCGGGCGAGGGGCATGGCGGTGAAGATGCCGGCGCCAAGCTGGCGCACAAAACCTGCCCGCAGCAGCAGTTTGTGGCTGGCGACTTCGGCATCGGCGGGGGCCTCGCGCAGGGTGAGACCGAAAAGATGACTCATTCGCATCGGGAAAGCCTCGTAGGAAGGGAGTGGAGAACAAAGTGCGATTGTACATCAGCGTCAGGCGATAGGAAAAACGGCTTTTGGCAACCGCAGCGCTCGGCAGGCTTGCAGCCGGATAGTTCATGCGCTACAGTAACTTTTTCCACCCCCGCCTCAGCCGCCAACCATGCCCCCCCGCTTCTCTCCTGCCCAGGTCTTCTGCTATCTGCGCATGGGCCTTGTCACCGGTCTCATCGACAAAGCCGCCCTGATCGCCTGGGCCGATGCCGAAATCGTGGCCGCGGCCCTGCCCGACGCCCGCATCATCGACCTGGCGCTCTCGCAGAACCGCTCCTACAGCGCCATCATCTGGCGGCTGCGAGATTACCAGGGGCCGCCCATCTACGATCTGGCCCTGGAGGCGCTCCTGGCCCGCGCCGGTCGCTGTTTGGCTGCCGATCCCGGTCGGGCGAGCGACATTGCGCTGGGGCTGCGTCTGCTGGACGAGGAGGAGTATCTGCCGTCGCTGATCCGCCGGCCCATCCAGGACCTGAAAACTGCCATCAGCGACTGGCGTTGCGGCCAGATCTCGGCGGCCGACCTACACGCTCAGCTCGCCGGTCTTCTGGCCCCTTTCCGCGCCTACGAAGCGCTCCTCGACCATCTTCCCTGAACGGGAGGCCATCCCTTGCACACCCGAAACGGTATCCTCACCGCCGCTGTTGCCTACATCCTCTGGGGTCTGTTACCCATCTACTGGAAATTGCTCCAGGATGTCCCGCCGCTCGAAATCCTGGGCCACCGCGTGCTCTGGTCGTTGGCGGTGGTGATCATCCTGCTGGTCGTGCGGCAAGACTGGGCCTGGATGGGGCGGATGTTGTCCCGCCCGGCCATTGTGCGGCCAGCCGCGTTCACGGCGCTGCTCTTGATCTCGAATTGGTTCATGTACATCTGGGCCAACAACAGCGGGCACATCGTCGAGGCCAGCCTGGGCTATTTCATCACCCCCCTGGTGAGCGTGTTGCTGGGGCTGGTGGTGCTGCGCGAGCGCCTGCGCCCCGGTCAATGGTTAGCCATTGCCATCGCCGCCGCCGGCGTCGGTTATCTGCTCCTCAACGCCGGCGGCTTGCTGTGGATCTCGTTTGGTCTGGCCCTGACCTTCGGCTTCTACGGTCTGCTGCGCAAGACCGCCCATCTCGGCTCGCTGGAAGGGTTGACGGTCGAGATGGGCATCCTTTTCCTGCCGGCGTTGGCCTGGCTGCTCTATTTGCAGCTCACGGGCGTGGGTTCGTTCGCCGGCGGCAGCGCCCTGACCACGCTCTTGCTGGTTGGTTGCGGCCTGGTGACGGCCGTGCCGCTGCTCTTCTTTGCGCGCGGCGCCAAGCAAGTGCCGCTAAGCGCCCTGGGGGTGCTGCAATACGTGGCTCCCACGCTGCAATTTCTGCTGGGCGTGCTGGTCTATGGCGAAGCCTTCACCACCGCCCGCTTGATCGGGTTCAGCATCATCTGGGCGGCGCTGATTCTCTACACCGGTGAAGGCATCTGGCAGACCCGGCGCCGGCAGCTTCAGTCTGGGCGCGGGTAGGTGGGCGTGGAGGGGCCGACGTGGTGGCGGAACAGGGCCAGGATTTCGCCCGGTTCGGCGTGCCGGCCCAGGGCCTTTTTCGAGAACAGTAGCTCGCCATCGACCCGGAAATCGAAGATGCCGCCGGCGCCGGTGATGAAGGTGAAGGATTCGATGATGTGTTGGTAGTCGCCCAAAACGTCTGCCGCCGCACGGACGGCGCGGTTGAGGTGGTTTCAGGGTACGCAGTATTCGAGGGTGAGCCGGTATTTCTTGTTCATGATGACCTGTGGGAGTGGGGGGTGGAGCGAGGGCGCCGCTCATCCGCCAAACATGCGTGGTGAGAATCGCCGCCCCAACTCACGTTCGTGTCATGTCGCGCGGCGCAGAACCATGAGATAGTGGTCGCCCAGGCCGCGGGTGAGGTGGGCGGTGCGGGTTTCAAGCCGGGCGAGACGGTCGAAAAGGCCGGGGAAGCGGTCGACCAGATGGCCCAGATAGCTGGGCGGGAGCCAGAGGCCCAGGCTCTGGACTTGTTCGACCCGGAACCAGGGGGCAAAGTCGCGGCGCATGCGTCTGGGGTGCGGGTAATGGATGGGGAGGCGGGCATCGCCGATGAGGGCCTCGGCCGGGCCATGAAGCCGCCTGAAGGCAGGGCGGAGGTCGGCGTGAGCCAGGTGCCAGGCCATCTCCCATGGGCAGAACGGCCCCATGGGTGCCAGCGCGACCCACCCGCCCGGTCTGACCAGCTCCGCCAGTCCCTGGGCCAGCGGCCGCCAGTCGCCGATGACGTTCAGGCCGCCAAAATTGGAGAGCGCGCCGTCGAAAGGTGGGCCGGCGACGGTGTCCTGCGGCTGCCAGCGGCGCCGGCCGAGTGTGGCCAGGTCGAGGGTCTGGAAGCTGATCTGCCGCTCGACGCCTGCCGCCTGGGCCTTGCTTTTGGCGACTGCCAGCATGGCGGCTGATCCGTCCGTCGCCGTCAACCACAGCCCTTGCCGGGCCAGCCAGATGGCATCTTCGCCGGTGCCGCAGGCCAGTTCGAGGACGCGTTGGCCGGGCTGCAGGCAGGTGGATAGGACGTCCCACACCCGCTGGCGCAGCAAACGCCCCAGCTTTGTGTTGGTGAAATCAACATCGTAGGCAGGGGCGAGGGCATCGAAGGCGCCGGGCGTGCTCACGCCCTTACCAACCCTCGGCTGCGCGCTCGGCCGGCTGCCAGCCCCGGCCCGCGGTCTGGCAGCCCTCGCGTTCGTGCTCGGTCAGGCGCATGCCAAGCCGCCCGCGACGAGCGTTGATCCACATCCGGGCCAGACGCCGCCACTGCCGTTCGCCCGCCTGTTGCGCCTTGTGGAGGTTGACCTCATTCACCATCCAGCGGGTGGCGTGGTCGTAGAAACGCCGCGAGTGGCGCCCGGCCACCCCCAGATCGCGGTCGGTGCGTTCGGCCCATTGGCGGTCGGCGAGGACGCGGTCGGCGACGGTCTCGTAATACTTCGTGCCGCGAATGGGGTAGGCGACCGTGGTGAGGAAGACATCGGGGTTGGCTTTTTGCAGGTGGGCTACGGTCGCCTCCAGGTCGGCGATCTCCTCGCCCTCGTAGCCCAGCATGATGAACATGCCCACCTGGATACCCGCCGCCTGCAACATCCTGGTCTTGGCCTGCACATCTTCGACGTTGGCTTTGCGTTTCATGGCGTCGAGGATGCGCTGCGAACCGCTTTCGGCGCCGATCCATAACCGCCGGCATCCCATCTGGGCCAGGGTTTCGACCACGGCCGGGTTGAGGCGGTCGGCGCGGCTGATGCACTCAAAGGGGAGGTGCAGGCCCCGGCGCTTGAGTTCGGCGGCGTAGCTTTGCGTCCAGCGCGGCTGGATGGTGAAGACGTCGTCGGCGTACCAGAGTTGGTCGGGGCGATAGCGTTCGGACAGATAGGCGACTTCGTTGACCACATCCTCGACGCTGCGCCGGCGGTGCGTCTCGCCGAAAACGGCGTGGCTGCACCAGGTGCAGGTGTAGGGGCAGCCGCGGGCGGTGATGAGCGAGAGCGAGCGCAGGCCGTGATGGCTGCGCCAGGTTTCCAGGTAGCGCTCGAGGTCGATGGCCTCGCGCGCCGGCCAGGGCTGGGCCGAGAGGTCGGCGATCTGAGCGCGGGCGGCGGTGCGCACCACCCGGCCGTCGCCATCGCCAAAGGCGATGCCGGCAATGGTCTCGAGCCGGGTCAGTCCGTGCCGGGCCAGATGCGGCAGCAGTTCGGCCAGGGTCAGTTCGCCTTCGCCGATGACGATGATATCGGCGCCAGAGCGGAGATAGTCGGCGGCGTAGTGCGGCGGCTCTGGCCCACCCAAGATGACGATGGCCCCCACCTCTTTGCTACGTCCGATCATGCGCAGGACGTTTTGCTTTGTCATCAGGTTGGTGTAGATGCCAACCACCGGCGGCCGCGCCCGCTCGATGGCCTGACTGAACTCCTGCCAATGACTGAAGGTGGAATCGAAGACCTCCACCGCCAGGCCGCTTGCCCGCAGGTGCGAAGCCACATACAGCAGGCCCAGGGGTGGGTAGGGCTTCATCACCCGCAGTTCGTGCGGGTCTTCGTAAAGGAAGTAGCCGTGGGTCAGGAGGATGTCCATGACGGGGCGGAGCCTGAAGATGGGGGGACGAGGATCAGCCGAGAGCCTGGACTTTGGTAGGGAGGATTCTGTAGGTGACGCGTTTTTCGCCGGGGCGTCGCCAGGGGTAGACTTCCTGGCCGGTGTATTTGTAGCAGAGGCGGTCGATCATGGCTTCGGCGCCTTCTTCGCTGATGTCGACCACCTGGCCCCTGACTTGCAGATAGCGATAGGGGTTGGCGGGGTCGCTGATGGCCAGGGCGACATTGGGGTTGCGGCGCAGATTGCGGTCTTTGACGCGGCCCACGGCGCTGTTGATGATGATGTGTTCGCCGTCGAAGTCGAACCACACCGGCGTGACCTGCGGGGCGCCGTCGGCCATGATCGTAGAGAGGTGGGCGAAGGATTTGGTCTCGAAAGCGACGAGATCGCGAAAAGTTTCGGGGATTGCGGACATGGGGGTGTGCTCCTATTGGTTGGGGAATGAGAATTGAAAACGTCGTCCCCCTTGAGGGTTTCACCCCCCAACCTCTTACCCGGCCTCACCATTTGCGGTGCAGTGCATTTCTCAAAGCGCGTCGCTCCTGAACCGATACCTGGTCTCCTTATCCACTTGTCTACTCATTTCCTTGTCTACCTATCTCCTTCTCTCCCATCCTGTGGCGTGGGCGTGGCGGCGGCCAGAGCCGACATGCCCGCCGGCAATGGCGCCAGAGGGTGATGCGGGAGCCGGGCCAGGCGGTCGAGTTCTCGGCGCGCCAGGGGCAGGGTGGCGGTGTGGTAGAGCATCGCCCCCACCTGGCGCAGGCTGGGTGGGGGGGCGCCATCACGGCGCCGCAGGCGGCGCCAGGTTTTGGCCGCCCGGTATTCTTTGTGCAAGACGGTGTGCAGATGGCGATAGAAGGCAGTGGCGAAAGGGCCGTCGTAGAGCATGGCCAGGTCTTCGGAGTCCTGCCAGTTTTGCTTGGCCCCCAGCTGCTCCCTGACCCGGGCGTAGAATTTCGTCCCCGGCAGCGGATAGGAGACCGACATGCCGATGTCGTCGGGGCGACAGTCGCGCACCATTTGCAGGGTTTTTTCGATATCGTCACGCGTTTCGCCGGGATAGCCGAACTGCAAGAAAAAGCCGATCTTGATGCCGTGATTGTGAAGCAAGGCCGTCGCCTGGTAGATCTGTTCGACCTTGGTGCCCTTTTCCATCGCATCCAGGATCTTCTGTGAGCCGGATTCGGCCCCCACCCACACGATCCGGCAGCCGGCGCGCTTCATGGCTTCGACCTCGCCCTGCCGCAGCAGCAGGTCCACCCGGCTCAGGCACTTGAAGGGCGTCACCGCGCCCTCACGCTCGACCTGATCGGAAAAACGCGACCACCAGCCCGGCTTCAGGCCCACGATGTCATCGGCGAAGGAGATGTGGTCGGGGCGCCAGGTTGTCTGCAGCCACTTCATCTCTGCGGCCACGTTTTCGGGGCTGCGGGCGTTGTAGCGCTGGCCCCAGATCGGCTTGGCGCACCAGTTGCAGTGGTAGGGGCAGCCGCGTGTGGTCACCATGTTCATCGAGTAGTAGCCGTGCCGTCGTCGCCAGATGTCGCGGTAGCGCTCGACATCGATCAGATCCCAGGCCGGAAAAGGCAGGGCGTCGACGGCGGTGATGTCGGGGCGGCGAGGGTTGATCACGACCGGGTTGGCCGGATCATCGCCGCGCCAGACCAGGCCGAGGATGTCGCTGAGGGGCGTCTGGCTTCGCCCGCTCAGCCGATCCAGCAACTCGGCCAGGGTCATCTCGCCCTCGCCCACCAGGACGAAATCAGCGCCGTGGGCCATGTATTCGGCGGCGTGATCGGTGGCGTCCGAGCCGCAGACGATGACGGTGCAGCCGCGGGCCTTGGCCATGCGGCTCATCTCGAAGGCCGCCTGGCGCATGCGCAGCAGGCACATCTTGGAGAGATAGTTGAAACTGTCTTCGTAGATGACGGCGAAGCGAGGCTGCGCCCTGGCCACGGCCTGCTCCCACTCCGCCTCGGATGCAGCCAGCATGGCGTCGAAGAGGGCGACATCGTAGCCGCGCCCGCGCAGGAAGCTGGCGGCGTACATCGTCCCCAAGGGCGGATAGGGCTGCATCGCCTCCCAAAGTTTGGCGTCGAAACGCAGGTAATAGGACTGGCCGAAGAGGACTTCGCTCATCCCGCGGCCTCGTCGAGAGCGTGGAGGCGCTCGGAAAATGCCGCCAGGATGCGCTGGCTGTGGCCTTCGAAATGGCCCTTGCACCAGTCAGGGGCAAAGGCGGCCTCGGATTGATCGGGATAGCGTTTCTGGAACTTCTTGACTTTGCGCTGCATCTCCCAGCGATCCAACCTGGCGCCCATGCCGGTGCGCAACACCGCCTCGGCTGTCCCGCGCAGCGGAGGAAGCAGTCGCGGTGTGCGCTCGCCTCGCTCGATCCTGGCCGCCTGCGGCGGGGGGCCATCGGCATTGGGCAGGAAGGCGGCGCTCCAGGCGTTGATCTGACGAAGCCGCCGGTACACCTCCAGGCCGTGAAGCGGCACCATCTGCGCCAACTCCCGCGCTACGAACAGGTTGTGTTCGTGAATGACCAGGGCGCGCTCGGAAAGGAAGTAGTTGGGGCAGACAGGGTCGCCGCGGCGAGCCGCCCAGCGCACGACGGCGATGACCAGCGCCCGGCACACCCACAAGCGATCGGGGGCGGTGATGACGAAGTAGTCCAGGTCGCTGTTGTCGTCGGCATTGTCCATGGCCAGCGAACCGGTGAGCGCCACCATGCGCACGAAGGGCAGCGCCGCCAGCAGACGGCCATAGCTCTGCGCCCGCGCCCACAAGCGCCGAGCGCGTTCGGCCCGCCGGCGGCGGATGTCGACGATGTGTTCGCGCCCGGGCAGGCTGGCAAAGCCATCGCGACAACCCAGGCGCCCCGAGGCGGCCAGGCCGTTGCTGATCACCTGCTGGACGCGCGGCAACGAGGCCGGCACCTCGAGATAGCGATGGACCTCCGCTGTGGTGAGCGGATAGTCGAAGACATCGGCATAAGCGACGGTATGGAGAATGGCCGTCTCCAGGTCGGGCTGGGCGGCGAGGCTATCGCGGCTGGCGCTTTCGCTGGCGGGTGTCGAGCCAATAGTCATAGCAGCGGCGTTGGGGAACTGCAAATCGTTTATGGATCACAACCATGTCCACACTGACAGCCGCACCCCGCGCCAAGCGCGGGCAGGGCGGCGCAAGTATAGCAGAGCTTGCAGCCAGCGCCAACCGAGACGGCCTCAAACCCGTATCAGCTAGCGATAGACGGGCGGGTTTGGGTTGAAGACGAACCAGGCCAGGTAGACGGCGATCCCCAGGACGATGGTGGCCAGATAGAGGCCATACGCCGCCCGCATCCACGGTTTGTAGTTGCTGAAGCGCAGGGCCGTGGGAACCAGCTTGTTGCCGCGCAACACCACGAAATTGCCGACCACAAAGGCGAACAACCCCACCAGGGCGTGAAGGGTCGTGATCAGATAGAAGCCCTGGCCCAGGCGGGCAGGGATGCCGGGGGCGATGAAGTCGCGATAGGGCAAGATCATCATCCAGAGCACCAACACCGTCGTCAGCACCCCGCCGCTGGTTTGCACCAGGCGGTGGCGGTCAAACAAGCGCCCGGCCTGCGCAAATTCCGGGCTGCCTTTGGCAAAGCGCCGCTCGATGCCCTGCGCCTTCTTGGCCAGATAGGCGCCGTAGCTGAAGATGGCGCCTGCCAGGATCATCAGCATCAGGGTCATGTCGGCGGCGAAGTTGGCGGCGGTACCCAGGAAGCCGGGCAGGTGAAACAGTTCGGTCATGAGCGCCTCCGTAAGGAGCAGTTTGGCTGGGCGAACGAAAACGAGCGACCGCCGCTCGATGCCGCCAGGGCGAGAAGCGACGGTCGCGATCAAAAACCGAGGGGCGCCGCCAGGCTAACGCTGGCGGCGGCGACGGGCATAGCCGGCCAACCCCGCCAACCCCGCGCCCAAGAGTAGGAGGGTGGTGGGTTCTGGGATCTCGTTGGGGGCGGCCGGGGCAACGCCGGTGTACTTGACCACCGAGCCGGAACCAGGAGCGCCGACGCCGTTGATGGTGATGTAGGCGTCGCCGGCGCTGTTGAAGGCCACCGAGGTCGGGAAGCTAAGGTTGCTGATTACGGTTTCGGAGGCGAAGCCCGGCTTGATGCGCACCAGCGCGCCGCTGTTGGGCGCCGGCCCCTGCTGGCCGAAGACAGCGAATTGGATGGCATAGAGGTTGCCATCGGGGCCGCGACGCAGGTCGGTCAACGATGTCAGACCATCGGCGTAGTCGGAGACGGCGCCATTGGCTGCCACCTTGACGACCTTGGTGGTGCCGGGTGTGAAGGGGAAGCCGCGCAGCATGGAGACATAGAAGGTGCCATCGCTATTGGCCACGACGCCGGTGGGCACCGCATCGGAAACGGGTGGGCCAACGCCGGAGTTGTTGGGGAAAGGCGCAAACACAGCCACCAGGCTGACCTGGCCAGTGGTGGGGTTCACCCTCAGCAGGTCGTTGCCGCCGGCGTCGGCCACATAAAGATTGCCATCAGGCCCGGCCGTGAGGCCGTAGGGATGGGTGTCTTTCTCGCTGCCGGCCGGATTCTGGCTGTTCTCCACATCCCAGGTGTTGGCAATTTCGGCGGCGGCGCCTCCGCTGACACGCACCACCGCCGCCATGTTGCTCAGGCGGGCGCTATCATAGGCTTCGTTCCAGATGCCGTTTGTGGCGTAGACCTGCCCGTTCAGCACGGTGATGCGAGCGGCGCCGGTATTGTCTTCTGGTGATGGCCAGGCGATGGTGGGTAGGTTGGCCTGCACCGATTGCGTTCCATCCGTGGCCACGCGCACGATGCGGGCGTTGTTGCCCAAGGCGACGGGGTTTCCACCCACGATGGGGAGGGTCGCTCCGCCGGGGATGCCGCCGTCCGCTACCCACACACTGCCATCCGCGGCCACAAACACGCCCTGCGGCCCGTTGAAACCGGCGGCGACCGTGGTCGGACCTCCTACCGCATAGGCGCCGCCAACCACCACCAGCCCTACCACCAGCAGCCCCACAGTCAAAGCAAGCGTGAATTTTCGTTCGAGGCTCATCGTCGTTTCTTCCTTAGAAAGAGCGGGTTGTAGACAACCGCAAGACGCCATGCGCGGCGCTTGCAGTCGAAATCGATTCAGGGCCGATCAGCCCCCTTGAACGTACATCTGGCATGCTCCTGAGCGCTACGGAAGGAGAACCGTTGGCTTCACCTCCACCAACGGGCAGGCTTTATTCAGCCTGGCTAAGGAATCACCCTTATACCACACCCTTTGCGCATGTACAAACGCGGCCCAAGCCTGGCCTTGCCGAACGTATTGTGCTATACTAAACGTACGCCACTTCGAGCCAGTGAGACCCGCTTCTGGCGCAACGAAAGGACGGCAAACGAAGGGAACGCCAGGACAAGGCGCTCATCCATCAGTAACCAGAGGAGAAGGTGAAATGAAACATCTGCGCTTGTTGGTTCGACTCTCAGCCCTGGCGCTGTCGGCGCTGGTTGTTTTTCTGGCCGTTGGCCTGGCCGCCAGCCCGGCCGCTGCCGCGCTGCATGCTCCTGCGGCCGGCGTCGCCGAACCCACCTTCTGGCTGGCCTACTACGCCGGGCCACGCGGCAGCCACGACATCTTTTTGGTCAGCGCCGACGGCCGCGCCAAGCGGCAACTGACCGGCCCCAACCGTTTCGACGAGGCCGAGCCTGCCTGGCGGCCCGATGGCCGAGCTGTGGCCTACGAGTCCAACGAGCTTGACGACTACGACATCTGGCTGGCGGCCGAAGGCGCCGCGCCCATCATGCTGATTGGCACCAGCGAAGATGAGCTGGAGCCGGATTGGGCGCCGGATGGGCGGGCAATTGTCTTCGTCCAGGGACCGTTTATCGACATGATGGGCGTTCTTACCATTGCCGAAGAAGAGACTGCCGAGCTTCTGCCCCTGGCTAACGGTGGGCTGTACGGGCGCTCGCCTGCCTGGTCGCCAACCGGCGAGCAGATCGCCTATATGGCCAGGCAGGACGGCCACTGGCAGATCTTCGTCTACGACTTTCGTCGCCGCGCCGTCGAGCAGGCATCGTTCTGCACCCAACACTGTCGCTATCCCAGCTGGTCGCCCGACGGCCGTTTCCTCTTCTATCATGCCGCCAACGATGACTTGCAGCCGCTTACCATCTGGCGGACGCCGGCCGAGACGGTGGGGAGCGGCGTCGATGCACGGGTGGAGGTGCTCAGAGGGCAGGCGCCAGGCCGGCCTGACCAGGCGGCCGACGGCAGGCTGGCCTTCAACGGCCCGAACGATCTGTTTCTACTGCCCCCGACCGGCGCCGGCCGCAAGCTCATCCCCCATACCCGCGGCGGCATTGCCCCCGACTGGTCACCGCCTCTGGCCTCCCCACCCAAACTGGGACGGGTCATCGACCTGACCCCTACGCCCACGCCCGCCCCGTCGGGCAAGTTCAGGCCCGGCGACGTGGTCCAGGTCGATCCGGTGGCAGCCTGGGATGGGTTGAACGTGCGCGCCCGGCCCGGAGCCAACCAACGCCTGCTTTTCAAGCTGGCCCCCAACGAAATCGTCACCATTCTCGCCGGGCCTGTGATCGTCCCGCCCAGCCCCTGGTACCAGATCGACGCCGTCGCCGGGGTCGGATGGGTCAACGGCGGTTATCTTCTGCCGCTCGACGGCCAGCCAGGAGTGGGTTACTTCAATCTGATCTGGGTGCCGGGCTGCAACCCACGCCGGCCGGTGGTGGCCCTGGCCCGGCCGGGGCAGGGCGGCTGTACGCCGGGCGTCGAGACCTGGGATCTGGACTTGTTCGCCGATGAACTGAGGGCGCAGGGGCTGATCGGCCGTCGTGAATGGCTGACGCCTGTGCCGCTGGGCGGAAAGGCGAACCAGGGGCTGGTGATCAGGGATACGGCCAATGCACGCAAAGGTTGGATTCGCATCGGCGGTGGTTCGCCGGGCAGCGTCTGGCGCACACCGTACAGCCAGGCCACGCCGGTTGGCAAGCGTTGCCAGTTGCGGCTCGATTACACCTGGGAATGCCACTAAAAACAAAGGCACCGCCGAATGTTTACATCCGGCGGTGCTTTCTGGCGGGGAGGGAGGGATTTGAACCCTCGAGAGATCTTTAAGGACCTCTACCCACTTAGCAGGCGGGCGCACTAAACCGAGCTATGCGACCTCCCCGTAGGGCATGGGGCGACCGACAAGGCGGAGGGAGAGGGATTCGAACCCCCGGCACCGTGAGGTGCAACTGTTTTCAAGACAGTCGCCATCGTCCACTCGGCCATCCCTCCGTGGGCGGGCCTCCCTCGACTTGGGCGTGGGGGATCATATCATCGGCGGGGAGGGGCTGTCAAAAAGGAGGATCGGCGCGGTGCGCTTCCCAGATGCGTCGCGCCGGTTATCCTTTCCATCTTGCCAATTATTTGTCAATCTTTTTCAAACAAAAACTTGACATGATGGCAGAACCATGCTAGA
This sequence comes from uncultured Caldilineales bacterium, assembly GCA_964460135.1. GTDB lineage: Bacteria > Chloroflexota > Anaerolineae > J102 > J102 > SSF26. The sequence goes on from CAYWPZ010000029.1 coordinate 21,110, forward strand.
GTACCTTCGACAAAAGCTGTACACCATCTCTGACTGTCCACTCCTTTGGTTGCACCCCGACATCCTCTCTCTATGGCCGCTCAACTCGACGACACACCCACTTTCAACCTCAAAGCCGTCGTACAAGATACCGGCCTCAAGCCCGACACCCTGCGGGCCTGGGAGCGGCGCTACGGTCTTCCCTCGCCCGGCCGCACCACTGGCAAACACCGCCTCTATTCGCAGCGCGACATCGAAATTCTCAAATGGCTCAACGCCCGTCAGGAAGATGGCCTCAGCATCAGTCGCGCCGTCGATCTCTGGCGCAAGCTGGAAAGCGAGGGTGAAGACCCACTGGCCGCCGACGAAAGCGTCGCTTTTGCGCCTGCCCCGCCGCCGCTGGCCGGCCAGAACCTGGCCGAAGTGCGCGAGGGCTGGGTGCGCGCCTGCCTCGACTACGACGAAGCCCGGGCCGAGACCCACCTGACCCAAGCCTTTGCCCTCTTTCCCCCTGAGGTCGTCGTCCTGGAGGTGCTGAGGCAGGGCATGGTGATGGTGGGCGATGGCTGGCATCGGGGCGAGATCACCGCCCAACAAGAGCACTTCACCTCGGAACTGGCCGTCCGGCGTCTCGAGGCCCTGATCGGGGCCATCCAGCCCACACGCCCCACCCGCATCGTCGTTGGCTGCCCGCCCGAAGAAACCCATACCTTCAGCCCCCTCGTCATCAACTTCCTCCTCCGGCGCCAGGGCCACCAGACCCTCTTTCTGGGCGCCAACATCCCCATCACCCGCTTCGAAGCCACGCTCGCCCAGACCCGGCCCCATCTCGTCATCCTCACCGCCCAGCTCCTACACACCGCCGCCACCCTGGCCGACATGGCCGAAACGCTGCGGCAGGCCCGCATCCCACTCGGCTTTGGCGGCATGGTCTTTACTCACACCGCCGGCCTCGCCGCCCGCATCCCCGGTCACTACCTGGGCGACCGCATGGAGGCGGCGGTGGGCCGGGTCGAACGTCTCTTGAGCGCCCCCGTCGAACCGCCCGCCGTCATCCCCCTCCCCGATAGCTACGAGCAGGCCATCGAGCACTACCTGGAGCAACGGCCACTGATCGGCGCGCGCGTCTCCGAGATGTTGCCGGGACCCCTGGCCGGCCTGAACCCATTCTACCTCTTCATCGCCAACATCAATCTGGCCCAGAACATCCATGCTGCGTTACGATTGGGCAATCTGGACTTCCTTGGCCCCGAAATGACCTGGATTCGCAGCCTCCTGTACGAACGCCAGATCCCCGACGCAGCCTTGTACGCCTACATGCGCGCCTATGCCGACGCTGCCAGAGCGACGCTCGACGCACGCGGGACGCCGATCATCGCCTGGCTCGACGCCACCCTTGCTCATCTCGCTCAGGCCAGCGGCCAAGCGAAACCGATCTCACCCTGAAAACAGCAGCCACATCGACGCCCGAAAAGGAAACCAACCCATGCGTGTCTTGATCACCGGCGGCCCCGGTCTTATTGGCGCCCCTCTGGCCGCCAGCCTGGCGGGGGACGGCCACGATGTCATCTTCCTCACCCGCAACCCCGGCCGCTACGCCGGGCGCCTCCCCAAAGGCGTGCGCGCCCATCCGTGGGATGCCCGCACCGCCGGCGGCTGGCTCGCCCTGGCCGACGGCGCTGGGGCCATCGTCAACCTGGCCGGTGAAAGCATCGCCGGAACCGGGCGCTTCCCCAGCCGGTGGACGGACAGACGCAAGGAAGCGATCTACACCAGCCGGGTCTATGCCGGGTTGGCAGTCGTAGACGCCGTCGAGGCCGCCGCCAGGAAGCCACAGGTCGTCATCCAGGCTTCGGCCGTTGGTTATTACGGCCAGCGCGAAGACGACGTCATCCTGAGCGAGCAGAGCGCCGCTGGCGATGATTTCCTGGGCAAGACCTGCGTCGCCTGGGAGAAATCGACCGCCCCGGTCGAGGAGATGGGCGTGCGCCGCTGCATCGTGCGCACCGGCCTCGTCCTGGCCAACCAGAAAGGCTCGCCCCTGCCCCTGGCTGCTCTCCCCTTCCGCTTCTTTGCTGGTGGGCCGTTGGGCAGCGGCGACCAGTATTGGCCGTGGATTCACATCCACGATGAAGTGGCCGCCATCCGCTTCCTGATCGAAAATGAGAAGGCCGCTGGCCCCTTCAACCTGACCGCCCCCAACCCCACCACCAACCGCGAATTCGCTGCCGTGCTCGGGCGCGTCCTCCAGCGCCCCAGCTTCGTACCGGCGCCCGGCCTGACCCTGCGTCTGGCCCTGGGCGAGATCGCCACCCTCGTCCTCGACGGCCAGCGCGCCGTCCCCCACAGGCTGCTCGACCTGGGCTTCAAATTCCGCTACGCCGAGCTTTTCTACGCCCTGCGCGACCTCTTGGCCTGAGACCCCCCGGCTTCACCGCCGTCCTGCCCGCTCGCCGGCAACAGATAGCATCCAAAACGTTCATGAAGACCTTCAACCATCGCTTCCGCGTGGCCGCGCCCCTGGCCGAAGTGGCTGCCTTCCATCGTCGTTCTGCCAGCATGGGCGCCATCACTCCCCCGCCGATCATCGTGCGGGTGCAGCAGGCGCCGGCCGAGCTGGCTGGCGGCGACGAAATGAGCTTCACCCTCTGGTTCGGCCCGGTTCCCATCCGTTGGCTGGCCAGGATCGAGGACGTCACGCCCAACAGTTTCAGCGACCGCCAGCTTTCGGGGCCATTCGCTGCCTGGGTTCACCGTCACACCTTCATCGGCGCCGGCGAAAACGCCACCGATGTTTTCGACGCCATCGCTTTCACCCCCAAGCCCGGCGGTTTGGTCGGACTGGTGGGGCGAGTCATGGGTCTTAGCCTACCGCTTCTGTTCGCCTATCGCGGCTGGAAGACCCGCCGCTTGCTCGAACGACCTCCTCGCCGATGAGCGTTGCCATCTGGTGGATTCGCCGCGACCTGCGCCTGACCGACAACCCGGCCCTGGCCGCAGCCCTGGCCGCGGCCAATCACGTTGTGCCGCTCTTCGTGCTCGACCCCTTCTTCGCCGCATCCTCCCTGGTGGGCGACAAGCGGCGGGCGTTTCTGTGGGGTGGGCTACAAGAACTGGCGGGTGATCTGCATCGGGTCGGCAGCCGTCTGGTCATCCGCCGCGGCCAGCCGTTGCCGCAATTGACCCGGATCGTTCAGGAAACCGGCGCTGGCGCCATCTTCGCTGGCTCCGACTACACGAGCTACGCCCGTCGTCGCGATGCCGCCGTGGCCGCCGCCCTTCCGCTCCGCCTGGTCGATGGCCTCACCGTTCACCCCCCCGCCGCCGTGCTCAAACCGGACGGCAGCCCCTACACCGTCTTCACCCCCTTCAGCCGGGCCTGGAAGACCCTGCCCCGCCCAGCCCCCCAGCCTGCCCCGGCCCACATCGCTACCCCGAACGGCCTTGCCTCCGACAACCTGCCGGCCATCGACCCCACGCCTGCCTTTCCACCGGGCGAAGCAGAAGCCCGGCGCCGGCTGCTGGCTTTCACAGCCGGCCAGATGGCGCCCATCCTGGCCTATGGCGACGCCCGCAACCGCATGGATGTGGACGGTACATCGCAGCTATCGCCCTATCTCCGTTTCGGCATGCTCTCTCCCCGCCAGACAGCGGCGGCGGCCGACGCTGCCAGCAACCGCGCCGTCAACGAGCAAGAACGAAAGAGCGTCGAAACCTGGCTGAATGAACTGATCTGGCGGGAGTTCTATCAGAACATCCTCTACCATCATCCCCATGTCCTCGGCCGTTCGTTTCGCCCTGAGTTCGAGGACATCCGCTGGAGCGAGGACGAGGCCGCCTTTGCCGCCTGGCGCGCGGGCGGCTCTGGCTACCCGGTCGTAGACGCGGCCATGCGCCAACTGGTGCAGACGGGCTGGATGCACAACCGCGCCCGCATGATCACCGCCTCGTTCCTGGTCAAAGACCTTTTGATCGACTGGCGCTGGGGCGAGCGCTTCTTCATGCAACATCTGATCGATGGCGACCCGGCAGCCAACAACGGCGGCTGGCAGTGGACGGCGGGCACCGGCACCGACGCCGCCCCCTACTTTCGCATCTTCAACCCCGTCCTGCAGAGCGCCAAGTTCGACCCTGACGGCGCCTTCATCCGCCGCTGGCTGCCCGAATTGGCCGCCGTCCCCACCTCTTACCTCCACGCCCCCTGGACGATGCCGCCTTCACTCCAGCGGGCGAGCAACTGCATCATCGGCCAAGACTACCCGGCGCCCATCGTCGACCATGCCTGGGCGCGGGAGCGGGCGCTGGCGGCCTATCGGGTCTGAACAGCGTTGACCGGGCGGCTTTCTGGCACAAGCCAAAGGGGGGTGCCAGCGGCCATGTCGCTGTCCAAACCGGTGACGGCTGTAGCCGTCATGCAGTTGGCCGAGCAGGGCAAACTCGATCTGCACGCCGACGTCAACACCTTCGCCCTGCTCTTCATCCCCTGGCTGGACTACTGGAATCTGCTTGGTTTCAACTGGCGAGAGGCCCTGCCAGGTTTGGGCATGGCGTCACTCTGCCGGCGTTTGGCGCTTTTTCCGCTCACGGACCTCGGCGGCGGTTCTTCTCGCTCAGCCGCCTGGGCGCGCTCTACCGTAGGCTACGCCCCCGCCGCCTCGTGCAGCTTCCGCTCGTCGGCGGCGCGGGCGCGCATTTGGCTGCGCAGCACAGCAATGTCGCGCGGGACAAGATAGGCGGTGAAGAACAGGAAGACAGTGCCCAAGAGCCAGGCCGTGGTGCAGATAATCAAGATGGCGTTGCCCAGCGACGAATCGCGGGCAATGAACCCGGCCAGCACCGGCGCTGAGGCGGCGCCAAAGCTCTCGATGAAATACTGCGTGGCCAGCGCCGTACTGCGCACCTCGGGCAGGGTGATGTCGTAGACGGTGGAAAGGACGTTGGGCGAGGCAAAGGGGATGAACAAAGCTGTGATCAACAGCATGATCATGAACAGGCCCTGATTGACCAGCGGCACGCGCAGGGTCAGGTTGAGGAGGA
>CAYWPZ010000030.1:0-9363 GCA_964460135.1 uncultured Caldilineales bacterium
ATCGTCATTGCCAAAACTCCTGATCCCGAAGTGGCTTCAGTTTAGGGCGATCGTAACACCAGGCCAGGTCGAGGCGCTTACTTCTGTAGCTCCTCGATCACGGTCTGGATGAAAAGCTCGGCCTTTGGCCCCCATTTCTTGGCTTCCTCACGCGCCTTTTCGATGATCACCTGGGCGTCCTCGCCGGCCCGATCCAGGGCAGCGGCGAACTTCTTGGCCGCTTCGATGACAGCGCTATCCGAGGGTGGCTGCGGGCTGATAGTGCACGCCGCCAGCGCCAACACCATCGCCAGCACGCAGACCAGGCTCAGGACTTGGAGGGCTTTGATCATCTTCGTGTTCATCATTGTTGCCAAGTGTAGTTAGAGCTCATGGATCGGTCAAGTTTCGACGGGGCTTGAAAAATGCCGCAACGACTACACTCAGCGCCCAGTGACATCCTCTGCTAACCATGCGGTCAGGCGTCCATCGACGACGGCCGGCAACCACCGCCCGGCAGCCAGGTCGTAGCGATGAAGCCTGCCCGCTTCCGGGAGCAGCAGGCGGTCGTCGATCAGGGCCAGGCTGTGCACCCCGGTCAACAGGCGCTCCAGGTCGCCGCCCAACCGCCGCAGCACGCGGCCCGTTCGCACGTCGATCTCGGCGATGCGGTGATACCTGGGCGTGTAGAGAAAGAGGGCGTACAAACGGCGGCCGGCAGCATCGAAGGCCAGGGCCTGCGGATGGCCAAGCCCGCCCAAATGGATATCGGCGGCGGCGGTCGGAGAAAAATGACCCAGGTCAGAAAGCGGGATCAGGCGCACGACATCGGTTCCGGCCAGGCCGATCGCCAGGAGATCGCCAGACCGGGCGAGGGCGAAGGGGGCTGGGCCGGCTGCTAGCTGGCCGACAAGGGCGAGGCTGGCTGGATCGAGGACGAGCAGACGGTCGTTGGCAGCGTCGGCGACGTAGATTGCCTTCTCTGTTGCCGCCAGCCCGGCCAGGCGGCTGCGCCCGACCTCCAGAGTAGCTCGCATCAGAACGGAATCATCGCGGCCGAGCCGCCACACCTGGCCCAGGCTGGCGTCGCTGCCAAAAAGGGCGCCAGCCGGGCCAAAGGCCAGGCCGTCGGGCGCCGGGCCGATGGACAGCATGCGCAAGGGCCGGCCAGCGGACGTGAAAACGGTGAGGCGACCAGACTGGGCGATAGCGAAGCGGCCGTTGGCAGCATCGACAGCCAGGGCTGCGGGCTGCCAACCAGAGCGGCGAAATGGCTCGGGCGCGGTTGGGTGCAGCAGTCGCGGCAAGGCGAGAGAGTGAGGTGTGGGCGATGGAGGTGGGCTGGGGGTGAAGGTGGGTGTAGGCGAGGTTGTGGGGGTCACGGTTGCCGTTGGGGTGATCGTAGGGGTGGGGGTGATGGTGGGGGTAAAGGTGGGCGTGGGCGAAGGCGTGAAGGTGAAAGTGGGTGAAGGCGTGAAAGTGGGGGCGACGAGGTCGAGATGGAGGCGATAGATGGCGAAACAGGAGCCGACCCTGGCCTTGTTGTCCAGGCGGAGGAAGAAGCGGGCATCCTGGCCGGGGTAGAAGCGCAGCAGGCTGCCAGGGTTGCCGGGCGCGAGGTCGTCGTTGGCAGCCAGCAGCAGGCCGTCGCTATCGTAGAGTTCAAGCGTGGTGTCGACGGCCGGGCTGTTGCCCACCACCGTCCTGATCTCGTAGATCAACCCGGCCTCGGCCTCGAAATGGCTCCAGTCTTCGTCTTGCGGATGGTGGAAGTTGTGCTGCTGGAAGAGACCTGGCTCCAGCGGACGGCTCTGGCTGGCGGCGTCGTCCGGCTCGAAAGCGTCGGGGTAGGGGATACAGGTGGGGGTGGGGGTCGGCGTTTCGGTGGCGGTGGGGGTGATCGTCGGTGTGGGCGTAATGGTTGGGGTGGCTGTTGCCGTGGGGGTGGGGGTGGGAGTGGGCGTTTCAGTAGCGGTAGGGGTGATCGTTGGCGTGGGCGTGACGGTAGGGGTGGGAGTGATGGTGGGCGTGGGGGTGGGGGTCTCGACCCGAACCGGGGCGGCATCTAGCAGCGGGGCGATGGCAGCGTTGGCGGCGGCGGCGCTGACGCTGTTGGTATAGAGGCCCACCTGCTGGGCGGCGCGGGCCTGGAAGGTGATGGCGAGGGTCGATGGGCGTTGGAAATTGCCCTTGGGCAAGGCGGCCACGGCGTCGAATTGTGGCCGGGTGACGCCGTTCACGTTCATCCAGTCCCAGGGCAGCCAATCGGGCCGTTGGCTGGGGTCGTTCAGCTCGAAGACAGCGACGCCGATCACCTCGGTCCAGGCGGACCAGTAGTCGCGAAAGCTGCGCTGCATGTAGTCGGCGCGGTTGTTTTCGTCGATGGCCGGGTAGCCCTCGAAGGCAAAGGCGTTGTTGCCCAGGTTGTGTCCGGTCTCGGAGAGAAGCACGCGTACATCCCGGCGCCCGAATTGGTTGATGACGGCGAGTTCTTTCTGATAGGAGTCGATGGTCGCCCAACCATAGGCGGCCGTGCGCTGGTGGTTGTTGTAGGTGGGCGGATGGTTTCCCGGATAGGCGTGGCTGGCCCAGACATCCCACTTGTGCAACGAGGCCGGGACCTGGGTGAACATCTGCGTCAGAAAGGCGTCGGGGAGGATGGTTGCACCTGGCGACAGCGGGCCGTTGAGGATGACGAGGCGCGGGTCGTTGTAGGCTTCGATGGCGTCATAGGTCTGGACGAGGAAACTGGCGTATTCGCGGGCGTTGGGCTGCATCCCCCACTCCACATCCAGGTTTGGCTCGTTCCAAATCTGCACGTAGAGGGTGTGGCCATCACGCTTGGGCAGGCTGTCTACCACCCTGGCCAGGGCGCGGGCGTAGCTCTGATAGTTCAGGGGGCCGTCGGCGGGCGGCTTGAGCCAGTAGCCGCCGGGGTGCTCGCCGGCCAGCCGGATGACGGGCTTGAGATGGCGGTCGTAGGCCAGGTTGACGAAGTGTTTGTAGCAATCGGGCGCGGATTGCCAGGCGGTGGTGATCCCGAACAGCAGTTGCTTGACCCAGCCGCCGCCGCCCGCCAGCGCCGCCGCCCGCTCCACCTGGAATTCGATCACCTCGTAGCGGTTGCACGCCTCCTGGAAAAAAGTGTTGACGCCAAAATAGTTGTCGTCGCGGCGCGGGGGCGCGGCCAGACCCGACCAGACGAGCTTGTTGCCATCGCTGACAGGGTCGGCCGTAGAGACGAGCAAGCTGTTGGCCTCCACCCGGCTGCTGCCCGCCACATAGCTGAACCCGGCCGGCAGTGTGTCGGTAACGGCGACTGCCCTGGCCTCGGCGTCGCCCTGGTTGGTGAGGGTGATGGTGTAGGTCACGGTCTGGCCGGGGAGGACGGCAGGCTGGTCGACGGTCTTGGCCAGGGTGAGGGCTGGCGACAAAGCCGCGGCGAGCGTCCGGCCGGGTTCGGGCGCCAGCAGAAACAGGACGAGGATCAGGCTCGGGGCGGAGAGGACGGTTTGTAGCCTCATGCTGCTGATTGTACCGCAGGTGAGGGGTGTTCCGGGTTCCGAGTTCCGGGTTCCGTGAGCGACGGCTTGCACGATGTCACATGTCAAGGAACACCTATCACCCGATACTTGCGATCTGCCACTTGCCACCCTGTATTAGCATTCGCACGCGGGCTTCCGCTATAATCGCCGCTGTTATTCAGCCCGATCCTGACCTCGTCGAGGCCAACCACCTGCCGTCTGGAGCATTGCTATGAAGACTTACCCGATCTCCGTGCTTGCCGGTTATTCGTCCGAGAAGCCCGATCCTCTGGCCCTGGCGATGGGCGGCAAACGCAAAGCCTTGCTCGAAGTCGATGGCAGACCGATGATCTGGTGGGTGGTGAATGCCCTGCGTCGCAGCCCGCGGGTGGGGCGCATCGCCATCGTGGGGCTGGGGCCAGAAGATGGGGTCGATTTCGGCGGCGAGGTGCTGTATGTACCCAACCAGGCCAAGCATTTCGACAACATCATGGCCGGGATCAAGGCCCTGCAGGATGCCGAACCAGGCCTGGACTACCTGCTCGTCACTTCCGCCGACATCCCCCTGCTCAGGCCAGAGACGGTGGACTGGTTCGTCGCTGCCTGCGAACAGGGCGAGGGTGATTTCTTCTATTCCATCGTCGAGCAGCGAGTGATGGAGCGGCAGTTCGCCGGCGCCGCTCGTTCGTATGTGCCCTTGCGCGAGGGGCGCTTCTGCGGCGGCGACCTGTTCATGGTGCGGGCTGCCATCGCCCGCAACAACGAGAAACTGGTGCGCGAACTGCTGGCCCGGCGCAAGAATGCCTTCCAGCAAGTGCGGCTGGCAGGGTTCAGCACGGTGGTCAAGTTCCTCTTCCGCCGGCTTTCGATTGCCGACGCCGAAAAGGTGGCCTCGCGGCTGATGAATTGCAGGGCCCGCACGGTCAACTCGCCCTACGCCGACATCGGCATGGATGTGGACAAACCCCATCAGTTGGAGATGGCGCGCCGTGTGCTGATGAGGGCCTACGCGTGAGCCAGGGCGAGGGGTGGGCCGCGCGGTTGGCAGTCTGGGACGCCGCGGCCAGCGCCCGGCTGCGGGTCGATCATCACCCGATCCTGAAGCGGGTGGCCACGGCGGCCGCCCATTTGGGCGATGGGCCGATCTGGCTGCTGCTGTGGGCGGCGGGGATTGTCTTCTTGCCGGCGCCGCGGCGGTGGCAGGTGCTTGCCTGGCTGTTGGCCTCGGCGGCGGCGGCAGTCGTGACCTATAGCATCAAGTTCAGCCTCAAGCGCCCGCGGCCGGCCGAGGTGAAGGGCTTCTACAGTCGCAGCTACGACCGGCACGCCTTTCCCAGCGGTCACGCCACCCGCATGGGGACATTGCCGCTGATGGGGGCCTGGATCTTCCCGGAATTGGCCCCGCTGTTCTGGCTGATCTCGTTGGTCTGCATCTGGGCGCGGGCGGCGTTGGGCATCCACTTCTTGGGCGATGTGGTGGTGGGGTGGCTGATCGGGGCCGGGGTCAGCGTCGCGGCCCTGTGGGCGTTCATGCGCTGGCTGTGAGCGCTCGGCCACGCCCCAACCACAAAGCGTAGGCAAGGCGTCATCCAAGCGTTTGTTGACCGCCGCTTCCTTTGCCCTTACCATAGGCTGATGTGACCTTTTGTCACACTAAATAACCGTCAGTCGCCGCTCCGTCCCTCCCAGGAGTCCTCGATGAAAACCCGACCGATCCTCATCTTGCTCTGTTTCGGCCTGATGGCGGCGATGTCGTTGGCCGCAGCCGTGAGCGCCTCTGGCCCGGATGTGACGCCCGGCGCCGGGCCGACCCTGCCCAACCCGATCCTCTTCGTCACCCAACCCCCCATCCGCCAGGACTTCACCACCATCGGTTCCACCTTTGGCAACCATCTGGCCGGCATCCAGGAGGTGGGGCGGGGTGGCGACCTCTGGATTCGCTACCCCGATGGCTCGCTAAAAAACCTGACTGCCGCCGCCGGCTACGGCAGCATCGCCGCCGATGGCTTTCAGGGCGCCAACGCCATTGCCGTGCGCGACCCGGCCGTGCACTGGGATGGAAGCAAAGCCGTGTTCAGCATGGTCATCGGCGCGCCGACGCGCCAGTATGAACTGGGAACTTACTTCTGGCAGTTGTACGAGATCACCGGTCTGGGGCCAAACGATACGCCGGTGATCAGCAAAGTACCGAACCAGCCCGCCAATTTCAATAACGTCCAACCGATCTACGGCTCGGACGACCGTATCATCTTCGTCAGCGACCGGCCCCGCAACGGCGCCGCCCACCTCTATCCGCAGCGGGATGAATACGAACTGGCGCCCACCAACACCGGCCTGTGGAGTCTGGACCCGGCCGGCGGCGATCCTTCGCCTGGCTCAGAACAGGCTCTGCGCCTGCTCAACCATGCCCCCTCCGGCGACTTCACCCCCCTGCTCGACAGCTTCGGTCGCATCGTCTTCACGCAATGGGATCATCTGCAGCGCGACCAACAAGCCGACGCCGACGCCAACTATGGCACGGGTCAAAACTGCGATAGCGGCAACCGCTACGGAACCTTCAACTATGCCAGCGAGGCCGCCAACGCCGCCTACAACCTCAACAACCGGGCCGAGATCTTCCCCGAACCGCGTCCGTGTCGCGGCGACCTCTTGGCCGGAACCAACCTGGCCGGGCACAGCTTCAACCATTTCTTCCCCTGGACGCTACTGGAGGATGGCAGCAACAGTGAAGTCCTGGCCCACCTGGGCCGCCACGAGTTGCACGGCTACATCCCGGCCAGCATTACCGGCGACCCAAACATCATCGATTTCTACGGCCAACTGACCCGCTTCAACCCCAGATCGATCCAGAACTTCTTCCACATCGCCGAGGACCCAACCACGCCCGGCCGCTACTACGGCATCGACGCGCCCGAATTCGGCACTCATGGCTCTGGGCAGGTGGTGCGGCTGGATGCCCCGCCCTCGGCTGACGCCGACCACATCACCGTAACCTATGTCAGCCATCGCGACACCTTTGGCACGAGTGCGACGCCCAACCATTCCGGCCGTTATCGCGACCCACTGGCGCTGGCCGACGGCCGCCTCATCGCCAGCCACACCACCACCACAGGCGAGGAGAACGGGTCGGGTTCACCGCTCAATTCGAACTACAGCTTTCGCCTGAAGATGCTGAGCCAGGGCGGCAACGGCTACTGGGCCGCCGATCAGTCGCTGACCCCCGGCATCGTCAAAACCCTGCGCTATTGGAGCCCCGATGTCGAGGTCACCTATACCGGCCCGCTTTGGGAACTGAACGCCGTCGAGGTGCGCCCGCGCGCCCGCCCGGCCCGACTGCAAGAGACCCTGCCTGGCCCCGAACAGCAGATCTTCGCCCAGGCCGGCGTCGCCCTCGCCGACCTGCAGGCCTATCTGCGCGCCAACGACCTGGCCCTGCTCGTCACCCGCGATGCCACCACCCGCGACGACTTCGACCGCCAGCAGCCCTTCAACCTGCGCGTGGCCAGCGGCAACCACCAGAGCACAGGCGCCGCGGGGACGATCTACGACATCGCCTTCCTGCAAATCTTCCAGGGCGACCAGCTGCGCGGCTGGACGGGATGCTGCGGCAGCCAACCCCTGCCTGGCCGTCGCGTCCTGGCCCAGTTCCTCCACGACCCGGCCGCCGTGGCTGCCAACCCCGCCCTGCCCGGCGCCGCCGCGGCCGGCTTCGCCATCGCCGCCGATGGCTCCGCCGCCGCCTTCGTCCCCGCCCGCCGCGCCCTTACCTGGCAACTCACCGACGCCCAGGGCGTCGGGGTGGTGCGAGAACGCTATTGGGTCAGCTTCCAGCCGGGCGAGATACGCGTCTGCAGCTCGTGTCACGGCCTCAGCCAGTTCGACCAAGCCGGGCGCACTGCTCCCACCAACCCGCCCCAGGCCCTGCTCCAATTGCTGACGCACTGGCGGGACCACAACGCCGGCCAGCCGACCTCAACCCCCACGCCCACCCCCCAGGCAAGCCCTACCCGCACCCCGACCGCCACCCCCACCCGGCCGCCTGCCTCCGGCTCACCGCAGATCGCCGGCTGCGATGTCTTCCCTGCCGACAACATCTGGAACACAGCCGTCGATGGCCTTCCCCTCGACCCCAACTCGGCCGCTTACATCAACACCATCGGCCCCAACCGCACCCTCAAGGCCGATTTTGGCTCTGGGCTGTGGGAGGGCGGGCCGATCGGCATCCCCTTCACCACCGTCCCCGGCAGCCAGGCGCGGGTCAACGTCAGTTTCGATTACGCCAGCGAGAGCGATCCCGGCCCCTACCCCATCCCGCCCAACCCGCCCATCGAGGGCGGCCCCAACAGCACCGGCGACCGCCATGTTCTCGTACTCGACCGCGACAACTGCGTGCTCTACGAACTCTACGCCGCCTATCCCCAGGCCGATGGCAGCTGGCAGGCCGGGTCCGGGGCCATCTTCGACCTCGAATCGCACGCCCTTCGCCCCGAAGGCTGGACCTCAGCCGACGCCGCCGGGCTGCCCATCGTCCCCGGCCTGGTGCGCTACGAAGAAGTGCTGAGCGGCGAAATCAGGCACGCCATCCGCTTCACCGCCCCGCAGACGCGGCGGGCCTATGTCTGGCCAGGCCGCCACCATGCCTCCAGCCTGACCGGGACGGAGTACCCGCCCATGGGCCAGCGTTTCCGGCTGAAGGCCAACTACGATATCTCTGGCTTTGCGCCGGAGGTGCAGGTCATCTTGCGGGCGCTGAAGAAATACGGCCTCATCCTGGCCGACAACGGCTCGGCCTGGTACATTTCGGGCGCGCCCGACGAGCGCTGGGACAACGACATGCTGCGACAATTGCAGCAAATGCCCGGTTCGGCGCTCGAAGCCGTCGAAAGCAGCTCGTTGATGGTCGATCGCAACAGCGGCCAGGCGCGCAGCGGCCCCGGCCCGACCTCGACGCCAACAGCGACGAGAGCGGCCAGCGCCACCCCCACGCGCACCCCTTCGCCCACACTCAGGGCCAGCCCCACGCGCACGCCCACCCGCACCCCCACGCCCGGCGCCGCCGGGATCAGCGGCGTCGTCCGGGCCGAGGGCAGCGGCCTGCCGCTGACGGGCATCCGGGTGACGGCCTACCAGCGCACGAGCAGCGGCTGGGCGCAACTCGTCACCACCACAACCAAGAGCACGGGCGGCTATCTGCTGGCCAATCTCACCCCAGGGACCTACCGGCTGCGCTTCCGTGATAGGAACGGCGTCTACAAGACCGAGTTCTACAACAACGTTGCCACCTTGGGCCGGGGCACAGACATCACCGTGACTGCCGGGCGGGTGACGGGCGGCATCGATGCGGCGCTGGCGTTGGCGCCATGAGAGCAAGGTGCGACGCGCTTCCACAGTGCGTCGCACCTGTATAATGCGGCCATGCACATCTCGGCCTACCAATCCTGGCTCGAAGCCTATGATCGTGAGCGCGGCTTCGAGCGCGTCCAGCCCAGCCAGACCCTCGTCCACGCCCTCGAGGAGATGGGCGAGATCGCTCGCGAGGTGCTTTATCTCGAAGGCTACCGCGACCCCGACGATCTGGAACGACGCCGAGCGCTGCTGGCGGCGGAACTGGCCGACTGCCTGACCTTCCTGTTCAAACTGGCCTATCAGTTCGGCATCGACCTCGAGGCGGCGCTGATCGCCAACCAGGACAAAGCCAACACCCGCTTTCCGGTAGAGGTGGGGCGCGAGCTGGCCGCGCGCTATCGGGAGCGGCAGCAGGGACGGTTGGGGTAAGAGAGCGGTCGGGGCGCGGGGGGGGCGCCGCCCGCCCTCGTTCACAACCCCATCAGCGCGAAAACCCTCCGAGAGGGGGGAAAGG
>CAYWPZ010000030.1:9373-13568 GCA_964460135.1 uncultured Caldilineales bacterium
CGGTCTTGGGGTTGGTTTGTTTCTTTTGTGGGTGGGCTGCGGTGCGAGCGCTCCGACCGCTCTCTTACCCTCCCGAATCTGCGCGAAACCCGTCCTATCGGGTAGAATGGGCCGGCCCGGGTTAGAAACACCTACCCCATCTCGTTCGCCTTTTTCGCGTCCTTCGTCGATCATCCCCAACCATGCCCCTCAACTTCCAAGACATGATCTCCGGCCTGGAGCGCTTCTGGGCCGGCCGCGGCTGCCTGATCTGGCAGCCCTATAGTGAAAAAGTGGGCGCCGGCACCGCCAACCCCGGCACCACCCTGCGCGTCCTCGGCCCCGAACCCTGGAACGTGGGCTATGTCGAGCCTTCGTACCGGCCCGACGACGGCCGCTTTGCCGAGAACCCCAACCGCATGCAGATGCACACCCAGTACCAGGTGATCCTCAAGCCCGACCCCGGCAATCCGCAGGAACTCTATCTCGACAGCTTGCGCGCCATCGGCATCGACCTGGACGCCCACGACATCCGCTTCGTCGAGGACAACTGGGAAAGCCCAGCCCTGGGGGCCTGGGGTCTGGGCTGGGAGGTCTGGTTGGACGGGCTGGAAATCACCCAGTTCACTTATTTCCAGCAGGCGGGCGGGCTTGACCTCGACCCGGTAGCCGTGGAACTGACTTACGGTCTGGAGCGCATTGCCATGTTCTTGCAAGGGGTGAAGGAAGTGTGGGATTTGGCCTGGGACGAGGGCCACACCTACGGCGACATCCTCAAGATGGCAGAGATCGAGCATTGCCAATACGATTTCAACGTCGCCGATGTCGAACGACTGCGCCTGTTCTATGACCTCTACGAAGCCGAAGCGAAGGCCGCCATCGCCCGCGGCCTGGTCATCCCCGCCTACGACTACGTGCTCAAGTGCTCGCACACCTTCAACCTGCTCGATACGCGCGGGGCCGTGGGTGTGACCGAGCGCGCCAACTACTTCCGCCGCATGCGCGACATGTCACGCACGGTGGCCGAGACCTATGTCGAGCAGCGCCGCCGGCTCGAATTCCCTTTCCTCAAGGGCGCCGCCGCCGCCTCGGCTCACGTCCTCCCCGCGCCCATGCCGCTCCCCGCCGGCCAACAGGCTGCCGACCTGCTGCTGGAGATCGGGGTCGAGGAAATGCCGCCGCACGATGTGCGCGACGCCATCGAACAATTGCAGACGCTGGCAACCGCCGCCCTGACCGCGGCGCGCCTGACCCACGAAGGCGTGTCCGTCACCGGGACGCCGCGCCGGCTGGCCGTGTATGTGCGCAACCTGGCGGCGCAGCAAGCGCCCGAAACCCTGGCGTTCCGCGGCCCGCCCGCCGAGCGTGGCTTCGACAGCCTGGGCCAGCCTACCGCCGCCGCCATCGGCTTCGCCCGCAGCCGCGGCCTGGCCGTCGAGCAGTTGGAAACGCGCGAAGAGGGCGGCAAACGCTATCTCTACGTCATGCAGCGGGTCGAGGGCAAAGCAACCTATCTGCTGCTGCCAGATCTGCTGCGCAACTGGGTGGCAGGGTTGCGCTTTGGCAAATCGATGCGCTGGAACCGCAGCAACGTCAGCTTCAGCCGGCCGCTGCGTTGGCTGGTCGCGCTCTACGGCGACCAGATCGTACCCTTCAGCTTTGCCGATGTGCTCAGCGGTCGCACCAGCCGGGGTTTGCGCCCGCAAGCCTCGCCCGCGTTCACCATCCCCTCGGCCAGCGCCTACTTCGAGGCCGTGGCGGCGGCCGGGGTCGTGCTCGACCGCGACGCCCGCCGGGCGCAGATCGCCGCCGGGCTACAAGCAACCGCAGCCCAGGTAGACGGCCGGGCGCTGGTCGACGAGGCGCTGCTGGATGAAGTCACCGACCTGGTCGAGCAACCCCTGCCCCTGCTGGGGCGCTTCGACCCGGCCTACCTGGCCGTGCCGGCGCCGGCGCTGATTACGGTGATGAAGAAACACCAGCGTTACTTCCCGGTGGTGGATGCCGATGGCAAGCTGTTGCCCTATTTCATCACCGTCGCCAACGGCGCCGACCGCGACCGCGATCGGGTGAGGCGCGGCAACGAGGCCGTGATCCGCGCTCGTTACGCCGACGCCGCCTATTTCGTCCGCCAGGACCGCAAACGCCCGTTGGAGGATTTCAACCACGGTCTGGCCAAGCTCACCTTCCAGGAACAGCTCGGCTCGATGCTGGCCAAGGTCTACCGGCTGGAGAAGCTGGTGGGGCCGGTGGCCATCCAGTTGGGGCTGGACGAGGCCGTCCAGTCCGCCGCCGCCCGCGCGGCTTTGCTCAGCAAGGCCGATCTGGCCACAGCGATGGTGGTGGAGATGACTTCGTTGCAAGGGGTGCTGGGCGAGATCTACGCCCTCGATAGCGGCGAAGCGCCGGAGGTGGCGCGGGCAATCCGCGAAGCCTACATCGTACGTCCCGAAGCCCCTCTCAGCCCGGCCGGCCTGGCCCTGAACCTGGCCACACGGCTGGATAGCCTGGTGGGGCTTTTTGCCGTCGGCCTGGCCCCCAAAGGCGCCAATGACCCCTTCGGCCTCCGCCGCGACGCCCTGGGCATCGTCCAGAATCTGATCGCCGCCAACCGTTCCTTCGACATCAGGGCGGGTTTGGCTGCGGCCGCCAGCCTGCAGCCGGTGAGCGTCAGCAACGCAGTGCTGGACGAGGCAGCCGAGTTCATCACCCGGCGGCTGTACGGCGTCCTGCGCGACGAGGGCTTCGGCCACGAAGTGACCGAGGCGGTGCTGGCCGGCCAGGGCAACGACCCGGCGCGGGCGCGGCAGGCGGCGACCGACCTGACGGCTGCGCTCGCCCAGCCCGGCTGGGTCGAGACACTCACGGCCTTTGCTCGTTGCAAGCGCATCGTCCGCGGCCTGAATGTCGCCTATCCCCTGGCCGCTGCCGCCGACCCAGAACCGGCCACCCGCGCCCTCTATGCCGCCCTGTTTCAGGCCCAGGCCGCGCTACAAACCGGCGGCGATGTGCCCGCCCTGGTGCGCGTTCTTACCGACTTGCGCGGCCCCATCGATGCCTTCTTCGCCGCTGTGCTGGTCATGGCCGAAGACCCGGCATTGCGGGCGGCGCGGCTGGCGGTGGTGCAGGCCATCGCCGCTCTGCCGGATGGCATCGTCGATCTGTCGGTGTTGCCTGGGTTCTGATTCGATAACGGATCGCCTTTGGATCACGAATGACACGAATGGATTTTTGGATGGTGGATGGATAACAACAGCGCGTTAGTCGCCCTGCTCGACCAGTTCGCCGCCGCCGAGTGCAGCTGGTTCACCAGCGTGCGCGCCGATGGGCGACCGCACAGCGCGCCGGTCTGGCATGTCTGGCATCAGGGCCGGGTTTATGTGGTCACGACGGCGTCGGCGGTGAAGCGCGCCAACATCCTTGTGCATCCCGCCGTGGTGCTGGCTCTGCCCGACCCCATGAACCCCATCATCCTGGAGGGCCGGGCCGAATTGGCCGCCGCCGCCCGCTCCGAACTCCAGCCCTTGTTCCTGGCCAAATATGACTGGGATCTCGATAGCGACGCCGCTTATGATACGGTCATCGCTGTCACCCCCACCAAGCTGATGGCCTGGGGCAAACACGGCGAGGGGCGCTGGACAGGAGAGCAGGTAGCGGCGGTCGCCTGAAGGGCAAAGGAAGCATCTTGCCTGGGTGATGTCAATGTCACGAAGGGTGCGATGCCTTTCTATTCCCTTCTGGCCAGAAATACCATCGACCCCTGATGCTGCGGCCCATAGTCCTCGTCGGTGAAATCCCCCTTGACGCTCACATCACCAAAACCCGCCAACCGAAGCATCAGCAACAGCTCGTGCTGGAAATACCAGTGATATTGTCCGGCGTGCACCTCCTCTGCCACCAGTACACCATCTTGATACAAGCGATAGCGCCGTTCCTCGGCATCGTACTGCTCGATGGGGTCCTGCCAGGTCAGCCGGCGCTCCACCAGCAGCCGCCGCCCCCCGCCGCCGCCCGGCTCTGGGAAAGTCTTCTCGACATGGAACTTCCATGCGGTGGGGTAATGGGCCGGGTCGAAGGGCTGCGAGTAGTCATAATCGCAGATGTAGATATTGAAGACCAGCGTCCCGCCCGGCAGCAGGTGGGCGTGAAAACGGCGCAGCGCCTCGAGCGCCGCCGCGCGCGCCATTACGCAGACGAAACTGCCGCAGGGAATGAA
>CAYWPZ010000030.1:13578-25986 GCA_964460135.1 uncultured Caldilineales bacterium
CGGGGCAGGTCGAGCGCCTGCATCGGGCTTTCGTACAGGGTTGGGGTCAGGCCCTCGGCCCGGCACTTGGCCCGGCACACGGCCAGCATGTCGGCCGAGATGTCCACCCCCTCCACCTCCAGCCCTGCCGCCAAAAAGCGCCGCAGCAGCCGGCCAGCCCCGCAACCCACATCCAAGGCCGGCGTCCCGCTCTGCTCGATCACACGCTTGAAGAAATCGTGGTCGGGGGTGGGGTCGTCGTAGGCCGACCAGTGGAGGGCGGCCAGGCCGGTGTAGAGGTCGCGTTCGTCGAAGGTTGGCATCATGGCTGGAGGATGGCCGGCGAGGGCGGGGCGGTTAGGGGCGCCAATCGCGCAGGAAACGGATGAGCAGGCGGGCGCCGAAAGCCGAGAAGCCGCGCGGGTAGAGTGGGCGCGGGCTTTCGACCCATGACATATTGGCCATATCGATGTGCGCCCAGGGGTAGTTCTCGGTAAAATGTTGCAGGAACTTGGCGCTGGTGCTTACACCGGCGTATTTGTTGGGCAGGGTCGAGTTCTTGACATCGGCGAAATCGCTCTTGATGTCCTGCCGGTAGTCGTCGTACATGGGCAGCGGCCAAAGCCGCTCGCCGCTGGCTTCGGCCGCGGCCAGCAGCCGGTCGGCCAGCGCCTGGTCGGCGCAAAACAGCCCTGCCGCCCGCGGCCCCAGCGCCAGCCCGACGGCGGCGGTGAGGGTGGCGATATCGACCACCGCCTGGGCCGAAAAGCGCCCGGCATAGGCCAGGGCGTCGGCCAAGATCATGCGGCCCTCGGCGTCGGTCGAGATCACCTCCATCGTCTTGCCCGACATCCCCCGATAGACATCGCCCGGCTTCTGCGCCCGGCCGCTGATCATGTTCTCGACCAGCGGCGCCAGGCCCACCACGTGCAGCGGCAAGTCCAGCAGCGCCGCCGCCCGCAAGGCCGCCATGACAGCGGCGGCGCCGCTCATATCGCCCTTCATCTTCCACATCCCCGGCGCCCCCTCGCCTGCCTTCAGGGTGTAGCCGCCGGTGTCGAAACTAACACCCTTGCCCACCAACACCACCGTGTCTAGCTCGCCGGCCCGCCCGGCGTTATGTTCCAACACCACGAACCGGGGCGGCTCGTCGCTGCCTTTGGCCACCGCCAGCAGGATGCCCATGCCCAGGGCCTCGATCTGCGGCTGCTCGAGCACGGTACATGCCAGCCCCACCGCCGCCGCCATCGTCCGCGCCGCCTCGGCCAGATAGCCGGGCGTGGCCAGATTGGAAGGGGCGGCGATGAGGTCGCGGGCAAAGCACACACTCTCGGCGATGATCTGCCCGCGGCGGGCGCCGGCGAGAAGGGCGGGTAGCTTGTCGGCGCTGGCTTCCACCAGCGTCAAGGCCCTGATCGCGGACCGGGAGGGGTTTTCGCTGCTCTGGCGAGGCATGCGGTAGCTCTCCAGCAGGCTGGCCTCGACCAGCGCCTCTGCCGCCTCCCCTGCCTCCAGCCCACCCACCCCGGCGCCGTGGACGATGGTGGCCACGGCGCCGGCTCCGGCGTCGCGGGCAGCGGCGATGGCCTTGGCCGCAGCGATGCGGGCGGCGGACACATCGAAGCCGGCGCTGCCGCCCAGCCCGACCACAAGCACGCGCGGGGCGGGAAGGGCGCCGAAGCTGTGTAGGAGGGTTGTCTCGCCCAGCTTACCGGTGCAGTCGCCCAGGGCGATGAGCTGGCTGATACGCCCGCCCAAGGCCCTATCGACGGCGCCAGTGCCCCCGCCCGGCTGGGTCACACCCTCGAACAGGTTGACGATAAGCAGATCGGCGGCAAAATCGATGATGTTGGCTGGTTGGAGATCGATGTGCATAGGGAGGCTTGGGGGCGTTGTTGCAAGCAACAGCACGAAAGAGATAGGGACGATTCACGTAGTTCGATCGCACTGACCACTGACCACTGGCTCAACCCGGGTAGGATTCAGAAAACGTAATTGTAACCGGCCAGAAGCTGAAGACCAATCCGCTACACCAGGGCCGCGCCATCAGGCCTGGCCCAGCAGCCGGTGATAGGCTGAGAGGGTGGCGGCGGCGGTGCGCTGCCAGCTGAAGCCAGCGGCCTGGGCCAGCCCGCGGCGGCTCAGGTCGGCGCGCAGGTCAGGATCGGCCAACAGGCCGGTGAGGGCGGCGGCGATGGCTTCGGGTTGGGTCGGGTCGAAGAGCACGGCGGCCTCGCCGGCCACCTCGGGCAGGCTGCTCAGGCGGCTGCACGCCACCGGCGTCCCGCAGGCCATGGCCTCTAGCACGGGCAAGCCAAACCCTTCGCACAGCGAGGGGAAGACGAAACACTCGGCCCCGGCATAGAGGCCGGGCAAGTCGGCGGCGGCGACGTTGGGCAGGAAGCGAACGGCCCCACCCAGGCGCTCGGCCTGTTGCAGGGCCTCGGGGTGATGGTGATCCCAGGCGCCGGCGATGACGAGCAATGGCTGCCTGGCGCGTGCGATCACGATCGACCAGGCTTCGAGCAGGGCCGGCAGGTTCTTGTGCGGCTGATTGGAGCCAAGATAGAGGAGATAGCGCTCGGGCAGGGCCAGCTTTTGCCGCGTCCGCTCGATGTATGCCTGCGGCTGCGGGCAAAAGACCGGATCGGCGGCCAGGGGGGTGAGGGTGATGCGTTCGGCGGGGAGGCGATAGAGGCGCTGGAAATCGAGGGCGGTGGCGGCAGAGATGGCGACGAAGGCATCGGCGCTACGGATGGCCAGGCGCTGTACGATCTCGATCAGCCAACGGGTGCGGCGCGGGTAGTAGGCAGGATAGCGCCGGGGGATGGCGTCGAAAAGGGTGAGGAGGTTGGGCAGGCCCGACCAGTAGGGGCGGACATTGTAGGGCAGATGGGCCAGGTCGGGTCGGAGCGAGCGGAACTGGGGGGGGCGGTCGCTCTGCCGGCGGGGGTGGAAGGTGGGGATTGGGGTGGGGTGCAGCCGCAGGTTGGCGCGGCGGGTCAAGCGGCTGAGGTCGTAGCGGCTGTTGGCCAGGCTGGGGTTGGTCAGCAGCGTGATCTCGCCCTCGAACAGCGTCGCCAGCGCCTCCGCCAGGTTGTAGACATAGCGGGCGATGCCGGGAAAGCGGTCCTGGATGGTGCGACCGTCGATGAGGAGGTGGTGCAGGGCCATGTCCCGAGTGTATCACATCGCCTGGCCGGGTGGCTTCTGACCCCTGGCAGCCGTATGCTACACTGCCGTCATGACCACCACCCCAGTCGTCGTCGGCATCGCCGGCGGCAGCGGTTCCGGCAAGACCACCGTCATCCAGCGCATCCTGGAGCGGGTGGGATGGGATCGCATTGCCTATTTGCCCCACGATGCCTATTACAAGGACGCCGGCCACCTGCCGCCCGCCGAACGCACCCACCTGAACTTCGACCATCCCAATTCGTTGGACAACGAGCTGCTGATCGCTCATGTCCGCAAGTTGTTGGCCGGACAGGCGGTGGAGGCGCCGGTGTATGATTTCGCCACCTACATCCGCACGGCCCACACCCGCCGCGTGGCCCCGTGCCCGGTCATCCTCATCGATGGCATCCTGGTTTTCGTTGACGAGGCGCTGCGCGAGTTGATGGAGATCAAGATATTTGTCGAGACCGATCCCGATATTCGCTTCATCCGCCGCTTGCAGCGCGACCTCAGCGAGCGTGGCCGCACGGTGCAGTCGGTCATCGACCAGTATCTGGCCACGGTGCGGCCCATGCACATTCGTTTTGTCGAGCCGACCAAACGCTACGCCGATGTCATCATCCCCGAAGGCGGCTACAACGAGGTGGCGCTGGAAATGGTGATCAGCCGCATCGAGGCGCTGCTGGCCCTGCACGAGCGCGAATGAGATCGGAGTCCACTACCTGGCCTGCTCTCGCCCTGCCCTGAACTTGTCGATCGTCTCCTTCGGCAGGATCGAGGCCATCTTCTCCGCTTGGCGGTTCTCGGCCGATTGCTCGGATGGAGTCAGGCCGCCCAATTCGCCCAACACAGTCACGGCCGAGACAAGGCGCCGGGTGGGGCCGCCGCTGCACGAGGGGCAGATGGGCGGTTCGTTGGTCTGCGCTGCCTGCATGGTGCGCCAAAGATGGGTGAAGCGGGCGCCACAGTGGGCGCATTCGTAGTCGTAGAGGGGCATGGGGGTGAACGCAGCCGCGCGAACAGAAGGATGTCGGGAGTATGCCATTGCCGCAGGCCCGCGGGCAAGCGCAAGGGCGAGGCGATGCCGGGGCCAAGAGGTGGTGCAGGTCGTAGTTGGACGAGAAAGACCCTGATGCTATGATTACAGGCCGTCACTCGTTTTGTTTGGCCCTGCGGATGCATCCATGACGTTTTTCAGGAGACAGCAATGGTTGAAAACCGAACACGGGCGCCGCGCACCGAGGCGGTGCAGGCCCTGATCGCAGCCGGGTTCATCGACCCCGATGAGGCCGCGGCGGCAGCCCTGAGCAGCGAAGTCGAAACCGTCGTCATCGAGGATGGAGAGACGCTGATGACCGAAGGCGAGCCTGGCGACGCCATGTACCTGGTCATCAGCGGGCGCCTGCGCGCCTTTGCCCGGCGCGCAGGCGTCGAACAAGCGGTGGGCGAGATCGGTCGCGGCGAGGTGGTGGGCGAATTGGCGTTGCTGAGCGACGCCCCGCGCGCGGCCACCGTGCGGGCCATCCGCGACGCCGAACTCGCCAGGCTGAGCCGGGCCGGGTTCGAGCGGCTGGCCCAGAGTCATCCGGCGGCGGTGCTGAACATGACGCGCCTGATCGTACAGCGGCTGCAACGGCTGCTCCACACTCCGCGCGCCGCCGAGACCATCGCCGCCATCGCCGTCGTTCCGCTTCATGCTGGCGCCCCGGCCGCAGCCTTCGCCCGGCGTTTGCACGGCGCCCTGGCAGCCTTTGGCTCCTGCCAGCTGTGGGACGCCGCCGGTTTCGAGCGCGACTTTGGCCAGCCCGGCGCCGCCCAAACCCCTGTCGATGACCTCCTCGACCCTGCCATCGTCGTCTGGCTGGGAGATCGGGAGAGCGAACACACCTATCTCATCTACCTGGCCGACGCCGACTGGTCGCCCTGGAGCCAGCGCTGCCTGCGCCAGGCCGACCGCATCCTGTTGCTGGCCGAGGCTGACGCCAACCCCGAACCAGGCGAGGTCGAGCGCCGGCTGGCCGAGAAGCCCAACCACGCCCGCGTCGAGTTGGTCTTGCTCCATCCCGCTACGGCCGCCCAGCCCACGGGCACAGCCGCCTGGCTGGAAAAACGCCCTTATCTTCACACCCACCACCACCTCCGCCTGGACGACGAACGCGACCTGCGTCGCCTGGCCCGACGGCTGACGGGCAGGGCCGTGGGGCTGGTGTTGGGCGGTGGGGCGGCGCGCGGTTTCGCCCACATCGGCGTCATCCGGGCGCTGGAAGAGGCCGGGATCGAGATCGACCTCTTTGGCGGGGCCAGCATTGGGGCGCTGATCGCCGGCCCGGCCGCCATGAACTGGGATGGCGCCCGTCTGCAACAGGCAGCCGAGTTGCTCGGCTCGACCAAGAAGATCTTCGACCGCACCCTGCCCCTGGCGGCGATGATGGAGAGCAAGAAAGTGACCCAGATCGTGCGCCAGGTGTTCGGCGACCGTCGCATCGAGGACCTCTGGCAACCTTTTTTCTGCATGGCCAGCAATTTGACCCGCGCCCGGCCGGTGGTCATTCAGCGCGGGTTGCTGTGGGAGGCCGTGCGCGCCAGTATCGCCATCCCCGGCATCTTCACGCCCATATTGCGCGAGGGTGAGGTCATGATCGACGGCGGGGTGATGAACAACCTGCCTATCGATGTCATGCGCCGCCAGTTCGAGGCCGGGAAGGTGATCGCCGTCGATGCCAGCCCTGCCAAGACGAAATTACACCATTATGACTTCGGCCCCAGCATTTCCGGCTGGCGCTTGTTGTGGGGCAGGATTCTGCCGTGGGTTCGTCCGCTGCGGGCGCCGTCGCTGATCGGTTCGATGCTGCGTGCGATCGAGTTGAACAGCGCCTTTGCTGTCGAACACGATCTGGCCGCCCAGGCCGATCTGCTGATCCGGCCTGCACTCGAGAACTTCAACGCCCTCGATTGGGATGCCTACGCCGCCATCATCGAGGCGGGATACAAGGCCGGCCGAGAACAAGCCAACGGTTGGCGGGCAGGCGAGGGATGAGTGATGAGCGACGGATGTCGCCATTCGGGATTCGCCATGCGCCATCCGACGGCTCTCTGCTGGCGCATCTGGGCCTGAGTGCCGCCGATGTCGCCCTGCTGCCTGGCCCGGCTCGCCAGCAGGTGCTGGAGTTCCTGGTGCGGTGGGAAGCCCACCAGGATGCGCTCTCGTGCCTGGCCCTGGTGGAGACCGAGGTGGGTCGGCTGGTCTCGTTGCAGGACCTGCTGGCCGAAGCGCTGGCCGGGGTAGGGCGCCACGACGAGGCCGTGCGCTTGCTCCAACGGCGATTGGCGCGCCAGCCAGCGCCTGCAACCGAGATGCTGCTGGCGCGCATCCAGCTGGTCGCGGGCAATCCGGCTGCCGCCGCCGCCAGCGCCCGCCGATTGATCGAGGCCAACGGCCCGGTGACGGCGCTGGGCCTGGCCGGGGAAGCGGCGCTGGCGCTGGGCGACCTGGTCGGGGCCGAGGCCATGTTCGTGCGCTACCAACAGCGCCTGCCCCGCAGCCGGGCGCCGCTACTGGGGCTGGCGCTCGTCCATCGGCGGCAGGGCAACCCGGCCTCGGCCTCGGCCTATGCCGTGCGCTGCCTGACCCTACCCGGCGAAGCGCCCGTGGCTCTGTTGCGCGATCTGCGCGATTTCTTTGCCCAAACGGGCGACCGCAACCACCTGACGGCGGCGAATGAACAGCTGCGAGCGCGTTTTGCGGCGGAACTGGCGGCGATGGGGGGAGGGAGGGATGCAGGGACGCAGGGAGGGAAGGACGCAGGGACGCAGAGGGGGAGGGACGCAGGGAGGGGCGGAGGGGTGGCGGTTAGCGCCGGCGAGCGCCGCGAGTTGGCCAGAGAGGCCAGACGGCTGTTCGGTTTCGATGAGTTGTTGCCATTCCAGGCCGAGATCATGGCCGCTACCCGCCGCCGGCAGCATGTCCTTGCCGTCCTGCCCACCGGCGCCGGCAAGTCGCTTTGCTACCAGCTCCCCGCCTTCCTGGACGATGGCCCCACCCTGGTCATCTCCCCGCTCATCGCCCTGATGAAAGACCAGATCGATGGCCTGCCGCCCACCCTGGCCCGGCGCGCCATCGCCATCAACAGCAGCCTGGATGGCCGCGACCTGCGCCAGGCCATGGTGGATGTGGGCAAGGGGCGCTATCGCCTGGTCTACGCCGCCCCAGAGCGATTGCGCCAGCCGGCCTTCCTCCAGGCCCTGCGCCAGGCTCGCGTTGGTCGCCTGGTCATCGACGAGGCGCACTGCGTCAGCATGTGGGGGCACGACTTTCGGCCCGACTACCTGGTCATCGCCCAGGCCCACGCCGCCCTGGGCAGCCCGCCCATCCTGGCCATGACGGCCACCGCTCCGCCGGCCGTGCGCGAGGACATCATCCGGCGGCTGTCCGGCCCCGAGGCCGGCTTTCACCTCCTTGTCGCCGATCCCTACCGCTCTAACCTGCGACTGCAAGTGATTGGCGTCAAGAACGACGACGAAAAGCGCCGCCGTCTGCTGCAATTCGGCCGAGAAACGGCCGGCAGCGGCGTCATCTATGCCCGCAGCCGCCGACGTTGCGAGGAGATCGCAACGCTGCTGAACGATGCGGGAGTCGCGACCGAGCACTATCACGCCGGACTGAGCGACCGCGACGCCCGCCAGGATCGCTTCATGCAGGGGCAGACGCGGGTCATGGTTGCCACCATCGCCTTCGGCATGGGCGTCGACAAGCCCGACATCCGCTTCATCCTCCACGACGGCCTCCCCGATTCGTTGGAGGCCTACACCCAGGAAATCGGTCGCGCCGGGCGCGACGGCCTGCCTGCCGATTGCATCCTCCTCTACAGCCCCTACGACCGTAGCCACCATGCGCGCCGCGGCCAGGCCACGTGGCTCGACAAGGACTGGTTGCGCCGGGTTTTCGGGGCGGTCAAGGAGCTTCTGGCCGGCCGCAATCTTGGCCCGGTGGCGCTGACCGACCTGACCGCCAGGCTGGCTGCCGGACAAGAGCAGGTGGATGCCACCGATCTGCGCGTGGCCCTGAGTGTGTTGGAGCAGGCGGGTTTGCTACGACGCCGCTACGACATCCCCCGCCAGGCTACGCTCTCGCTCTCCGAGCGCTCGCCCGGCCCTACCCTGAGCCGCTTCATCCAGGCGGCCGGCCTATCCCCCGGCCAAACAAGCACACTCGACTTTCTGGCCCTCAGCCAGCAGGCCCGGCTGCCGCCCGACCACCTGGAAAGCCAGCTGCTGGCCTGGGAAGCCGAAGGCAGCCTGACCCTGGCCGCCAGCGGTCGCCAGATGTTGATCGAGATTGGCAAGGCTCCGGCCAACGCCTCGGCCCGCATCGATAGCCTGCTCAGCCAATATGCCGTTCTCCAGGCGCAACGCCTGAGCGAAGTGCTGGGATATGTCGCCGCCCGCTCCTGTCGTCATGGCTATCTGGCTAACTATCTGGGCGGGGCCGGCCGCGAGCGGTGTGAGGCGTGCGACTATTGCTTGCGACAGCGAGCGGTCGGAGCGCCGTGAGCGCTCCGACCGCTGGCTATGTTATACTTGCATCACTCGCAGCGGTTGCAGCGCTCCGACCGCTGACCAGCCGCCAGGAGACCGAACATGGCCGATCCCGATCCTCGTCTCGAAGATGCTTTGCGACAGGGCTTCCGTCGCTTCAATCGCTTCATGTTGCTGCTGTGGCGCTTGGGGCTGGGCGGCTGGGTGAACGGCTGGCCGGCGGTGGGAGGGCGCATTCTGGTGCTGACGCATCGTGGGCGCAAGACGGGGATGCTGCGCCGCACACCGGTGAACTATGCCATCGTCGGCGACGACATTTATTGCACGGCCGGCTTTGGCGGCGGCTCCGATTGGTATCGCAACTTGTTGGCCGACCCGCAAGTGGAGGTGTGGCTGCCCGACGGCTGGTGGACGGGGCAGGCTGAAGATGTCTCGGCTGCAGCCGACCGGCTGCCCCTCCTGCGCCAGGTGCTCATCGCCAGCGGCTTCGCCGCCCGCGCCGCCGGCCTCAACCCGAGCGCCATGAGCGACGACGCTCTGGCTGCTGCCACTGCCAGCTATCGGCTGGTCCGCATCCACCGCACCGAAGCCCGCACCGGCCGCGACGGCCCTGGCGACCTGGCCTGGGTCTGGCCGGCCGTCGTCTTCCTTCTGCCGTGCATGTGGTTATACTGGCGGGGTGGAAAGGCGAAAAACGGCTAATAGTCGCCGATAAACAACTACCCGTGTTCATCCAGGCTGGCACTTACCTGCCGGACCGCCGGTATGTACAGCAGGTCATCCGCCTGCTCGCCGGACACCACTTGCGTCACCAGCGGCATGCCCAGTGGGTCCAAAGCCGTCACCTTCAACTGCGGCAGGTCAAGCCGATGGTCTTTGCATCCAAGCCTGTCCCCAGTCGGTCGTCGCCCCATTCCAGCGCTCGCCCGGCTCTCCTGTGCTCATTCGCAAGCTGTGCAGCCGCCGGGCTACTTAGTTCTGTCGTCCATCGCCAACGCCGAACCTGCTGATCCTGCCATGCCTCCAGCCTAGATGTCCGCCATCGACGAAATCAAAGACCGCCTCGACATCGTCGATGTCATCGGCGGCTACCTTCCCCTGCAAAAAGCCGGGCGCAACTACAAGGCCCTCTGCCCCTTCCATGCCGAGAAGACGCCCTCCTTCTATGTCTTCCCCGACCGGGGCACATGGCGTTGTTTCGGCGCTTGCAGCACCGGCGGCGATGTCATCCGTTTCGTCGAAAAAAAAGAAAACGTTGACTTCCGCACCGCCCTGGAGATGCTGGCCAAGCGGGCCCATGTCGATCTCGACCGCGACCGCGACCCCGAAGCCGCCGGCAAACTCAACCGCCTGCGCGAGATCCACACCCTGGCCGCAGGCTTCTTCCAACACCAATTGCTGCACACGCCCGGCGGCGAGCCGGCGCGAGCCTATCTCCAGCGGCGGGGCATCCTGGCCGAAACAATCGCAGACTTTCAGCTCGGCTACGCCCCCCAGAGCTGGGACGCCCTGCTGAACTATCTGCGGGGCCGCAACTTCAGCCCCGCCGAACTCGAGACCGCCGGCCTCTTGGTGCGCCGCGACGACGGCGGCCACTACGATCGCTTCCGCGGCCGGGTGATCATCCCCATCCGCGACGCCCAGGGCCGCGTGATCGGCTTTGGCGGTCGCATCCTCGACCAGGGCGAGCCGAAATACCTCAATTCGCCGCAGACGCCACTCTTCGACAAGGGCAGCGTCATCTTTGCCCTCGACTTGGCCCGCCGCACCCTCCTCGCCCAGGATCAGGCCGTCATCGTCGAAGGCTACATGGACGTGATCAGCGCCCACCAGGCCGGCTTCAAAAACGTTATCGCCGCCATGGGCACCGCTATCACCCCCCAACACCTCCAGCGCCTCAGCCGCTACACGCGCACCTTCATCTTTGCGCTCGACGCCGACGCCGCCGGGGCCAGCGCCACCCTGCGCAGCCTGCAAGTCGCGCGCGAGGCGCTGGCCAGCGCCGCCCCTGTGCCCACCGCCCGCGGCCTACGCTACGAAACCCGCCTCGGCGCCGTGATCAAGATCGCGGCCATGCCCCCCGGCCAGGATCCTGACGACGTCATCCGCCAGGACCCCGCCGCCTGGCAGCGCCTCATCGCCGCCGCCACCCCCTTGCTCGACTTCCTGTTCGAGCAGAGCGCCGCTGCCGCCGACCTGAAGACGGCGCAGGGCAAGGTCCAGCTCGTGCGCCAACTGGCCCCCAGCATCAGCGAGATCGATGACCCGGTCGAGCGCCGTCACTATACCGGCCGGCTGGCGCGACTGGTCGGCGTCAACGAACGCGAGATCGACTTCGAGCTGGAAAACTACGTGCGCCAGCAGCTGCGGGCCAAAGCCACTCAGCGCCAGCAGTTCCCTGCACCCGAACCTCCCCCGCCTGCCAGCAGCGGCACGGACGAAGAACCGCCGCTGTGGCCGGATGACGACCCAGCCCTCGCCCCCAGACCGCCTACGCCCGTAAGACCTGCCGTCGTCGTCGCCTCCGAGCCTCTGAACCGGCTGGAGATACACATCCTGGCCCACCTTTTTGCCCAGCCTGACCTCTTGGCCTGGGCCGACCACGAACTGGCCCAACTGCGTTTCGACCCGATCAATGCCGAAGACTTTCAAGAAACCCCCAACCGCGCCTTGTTTGACGCTCAGCAGGAAATCCTGTACAGTGACGCCGCTGTTGAGCCAGGCCTCCACCTGGCCGAGCGCCTCAATCGTCTGGCGCCCGGCTTCCAGCTTGCGTCCGCTGCCTTGCAGCAGGCCATCGCCGATCTGGAGGCCGTGCGCGATGATCAGCGCCGCAAGGACTTGCTGGATAGCATCCTCCACCTGCGAAGACATCGGCTCCGAGAACGGTGTCGCGAGCTGGAAACCCTGCTCCACACCGACAACGGCGCCGATCTCGACCTTCACCAGCAGTTGACTCGACAGACCCGCGCCCTGAAGCACCTTGAACAGGCCCTTGCCTTGCGCCGCCATTCCAGCCGTTGGCTGATGAACCAACGCCGTTGATGCCTTCCGCTTCTGCAACGATGACCAGTCACCGTACTCTGTCGAACCGATCAACCGAATACAGCGATGACTTCGATGATCTGAGCTTCGTTTTCGATGAGGATAAGGCCGACGAACAGCCTTACAGCAACGACGAGAGCGAGGACGAAGACGAAGCGGATGAAGACGGCAACGAATTGCTGGATGTGCCGATGCTGGAAATCGACGCCGAAACCGAGGACGATGTCGACATCTTCCCCTTCCTCGATCGCGACGAAGACCTTGAGGCCGAGGTCGAGGCCGAGGCTGTGCTGCCGGTCGAGCGCATCATCGACGACGTCAGCATCGCCGACCCGGTGCGCCAATATCTGCGCGAGATCGGCCAGCACCCCCTCCTCACCGGCGACCAGGAGGTGGCCATCGCCAAACGCATCCGCGCCGGCCAGCGCGCCGAGGCCGAACTGAAGGAAATGGCGACGGCGGCAGGCATCACCCCGAAGGAGATGCTTGCCCTCCTGCCGGACGACCAGCGCCAGCACATGCGCCGGACTATCGACGACGGCCTGCGCGCACAGCAGGAACTCAGCCGCAGCAATCTGCGCCTGGTGGTGAGCGTGGCTAAACGCTATATCGGTCGCGGCCTGAGCTTCCTCGACCTGATCCAGGAGGGCAACCTGGGGCTGCTGCGGGCGGTCG
>CAYWPZ010000031.1:0-25818 GCA_964460135.1 uncultured Caldilineales bacterium
CGGGGGTGTTGCTGGTGGTGGTTGGGGGGTGGGTGTGGGAGAGGACGCGGGCGCGACGATAGACTGAACTGAGCCGGTAAAGGTGGATGGTTGGGATGAGGGGATGGGCGGGTGGGGGGCATGGGCGGGATGGCTGGGATGGGCGGATGGGGGGAAAGAGAAAGGCCCCTCTGGTGGGAGGGGCCTTTGGGGGTGGTTCGGTACAGGATGGAGGCTATGGCAGCGTCTTGATGAACTCGATGATCGCCGTGATCTGGTCTTCGCTCAGAGTCTGGGCATAAGTGGCGGGCATCAGGTTGGGCTGGAAGCCCTTGACGATCTTGGCGCCGGGGTTGACGATGGCCTCGCGCAGGTAGGCTTCGTCGGCTGTTGCCGTGCTGCCATCGTCGAATTCCTTGCTGGCTCCAAACAGACCTTTCCAACTGGGGCCGACGATCGTGCTGCCATCTAACGAGTGACAGGCCAGGCAGCCGGCGTTGGTGGCGACTTGCTGGCCGTCCAGACCACTGCTGGCGGCCGGGGCGGCGGCGGCAGGCGCCGGCGCAGCGGCTGCCGGGTTTTCGAGATAGTCGATCAGCGACTCGATCTCGATGTCGGTCATGCTGAAGCTGAAGGTTTCAGGCATGATGCCAGGGGCATGGCCGGCGGCGACGGTGTTTTCGGGGTTGACGATGGCGTTGCGCACATAGTCGCGCCCTTTGGTCTGCACCACGCCCTCGAGTCCGGGGCCTGTGGCAGCGCCGACGCCGTTGAAGGTGTGGCATTCGGTGCAGCCGGCGGGGCCTTCGAACAGATACTGGCCCAGGGCGGCGCTTTGGATGTCGCGTGCGGGTGGGGTGGGGGCAGCGGCGGGGCCGGCGACTTCGACCGGTTCGACGCCGCCGATGGCGACGCGGTCAGGCGCTCCGCCCCACTGTTTGCCGGGATCCAGGCTCCAGTTCATGATGAAGGAGGCCAACGAGTGCACCTGATCAGGCCGGAAGGGGCCGCCGGCCGCCTGCCCCCAGGCCGGCATCACCGTGCCCACGCGCCCGTAGGTAATGGCGCCCTCGAGATAGCTGCGCAAGTCGCCGACGTAGTTCTTTGTGATCAAGCGCGGGGGGCGCGTCTCGCCCGGCGCGTTTACCAACAGGTCGGCGGCGTTCAGAGCCGGACCAACCAGGCCCTCGCCGTGCTGTCCATGACAGGCATTGCAGGCCTGGTAATAGAGGTCGGCGCCGGCTTCGATGTCGCGGCCAGTGAAATTGGCGGCGTAGCTCTCCATGCGGTCGTTTTCGGCCGCGCCATAGAGCAGCACGACGACAAACATGGCGACGATGCCAACGGTGGCAATGAGAAGGCGTGAAATTCCGTACATGGTTGTTTCCTTGACCTCCTCAGAAGTTGAACTGTTCCCAGTACAGCGAGTTCTCGTGCAAGTAGAAGGGCTTGACGAATTGCTGCGGGGCGCCATCGGCGCCGATGTAGTCGATCTCGAATTTGATCCGTTTCAGACCGGGTTGGGCGGCTTCGATGGTGATGATGCCGTAGCCGCCGGCCAAGCCCGGATCCGACTCGATGCGCTCGGCGAATTCCAGCAGGACATGCTCGAATTCCGAGAGCGGCACACTGCCGGCGAAGGTGCGCGTGTCGTAGACGCCGACCTCCAGCTCGGCCCACGGCACTTCGCGCACGGGGCCGACGCCTTCTTCAGGCATGAACTCCTGCACCACCTCTTCGGCCGGAGGCGATTCGACGGCGTACAGCGGCAGGCCCATGAACGAGAGCACCACCAGGGCGGAGATGGTCAGGAAACCAATGACCAACATCCCGCGCCGATCCTTGCCCCGGCGCATGGGGTTGTAATCCAGATAGGGCAAGAGCGTGAGCAAGCCCACGGCGATGCCCGGCACAATCAGCCCCCAGAACACCTTGTCGCCGATCTTGAGCAACCCTTGCAGCCAGTAGAAGTACCACGGCGCCGTGGTGTGCAGCGGCGTCTTCAGGGGATTCGCGATGTGCTCCAGCTTGGCGTCATAGAAAAAGGCGCAGGCGGCGAAGATGATGAAGGTCACGATCGAGAGCAGGGCAATCTCATCGATGGCCACATCCATCAGGTAGTAGCGACGCCTGTCGGCCGGGACACGGCTGGCTGTATCCTGCCCCGGTTCCTCTTCCTTGGCCGGCAACGAGATGCCAAAGTGGACGACCTTGTAATAGTGGAAGAAGAAGAAGAAGATGACGATCAGTGGCAGGAAGAAGATGTGGAGCAGGTAGAAGCGCAAGAGGCCGCTGGCGCCGATGTCGGGCGCGCCGCGCAGGATGAGGTTGACGAACTGCCCCAGCCAGTCGGGGGTGCCGAAGAGAGCCTGGCCGACGAAGCCTGTGCCCGGTGGTGTAGGTGAGGCCTCGGCCATGCTGGTGCCGATGGTGACGGCCCAGAACGAAAGCTGATCCCAGGGCAGCAAGTAGCCGGAGAAACTGAGGAAGAGGGTGGCGCCCAGGAGGACGATGCCCGTCAGCCAGGTGAATTGGCGCGGCTTCTTGTAGGAGCCGGTCAGGAAGGTGCGCACCATGTGGAGGAAGACGACGATCACCATCGCCTCGGCCCCCAGCCGGTGGATATCCCGCATCAGTTGACCCAGCGGCACGTTTGCGAGCAGCCGGATCATATCGGAATAGGCTCGTTCGGGCGTGGGCGCATACCACACCATCAGGATCAAGCCCGTCACCAGTTCGATGAAGAAAAGATAGGTGCTGAGGAGACCCAGGCGGAAGGTGTGCGTGGCCCGTGTCACGGCCTCGTGATAGTAGGTGGGTTTGATGTGGAGCCAGAAGGACTCGGAGTGAGGTTTCAGGCGTGGGTTGGGGCGATCAGGGGGATCGCCGCGCAGCATCTTGCGAAAATCTCGCCAGGGGATGCCGGCGGTGATGCGCTCGAAGACCGAATCGGCTTTCTTGCCGATGGCCCCGCGCACGCCCTGGCCTTTGATATCCTGACTGATGCTCATGGTCAAGCCTCCACTTGAAGGGCTGGATCAGATGGCAGCCCCACCAGCTTGCGGCCGGTGTCGACTTTGTAGCTGGCGCCATCGACGACTTTCACATAGCGATGATCCTCGGTTGTCTGGTCGATCTGGGCGCCTGAGCCATCGAGCACGGTCACCAAGAACTGATCGAGGTCGCGCGCAGCCGGGCCATGGATGACGCGACCCGCCTGGTTGAATTTGGAGCCATGACACGGGCATTCGAAGCGCGAGGTCTGGTCTTTCCATTCGAACAGGCAACCGAGATGGGTGCATACCTTGTAAAGGGCGGCGATGCCATCGGCGGTGTTGGCCCACCAGAACTTGCCCGTCAGGTTCTCGCCGGGTTTGGCGCCAGCTTCGGGGACAGCGGTCAGGGTGAAGACGCCGCCGAATTCGCCTTCCTTGAAGCGCGGATAAGCGAACCAGAGCGTCGCCAGACCGCCCTGCGCCAGCACCAGGCCCATGGCCCCGCCCCAGGCATAGGTGAGGAACTCGCGCCGGTTGACGGGCAGGACATCGGCTTTGCGCGGGGCAGCCTGCGGCATCGCCTCGATACTGGCGCGGGGAGCAATGTCGACCGCTCGGTTGAGCAGAGCGGCCTCGCGCTCCTTGCGGCTTTGGCTGGTTGTCTGACCTTCCTTGATCGCCTGGAATCGCTGCGCCGCCTCGCTTGGTCCTTCCTCGCCTGCGGCAGTCTTAGCGACGGCGCTTGCTGCCGTGGCCCCGGCTCGTTCAGCGGCTCGCGCTTTGGCGGCGGCGATGCGTTCTTCTTTGGTCATTTCCACATGGGATGAGGTCTCGGTATCGGCCATAAATGAAACACGCCCTCGAAACGAATGAATCGGAAAAGCAATGACGACGCCTGAACTCATTCCTCAGGCGACGGGGCGGGATTATAGCACGGCAGGGAAGGGGTGTCAAAGTGATAAAGTGATAAAAGGAACAAACACTCTCGGCCCATCCGTTGGGCTGCGCTCGCGCGTGCGCACGCCCCTGCGGTTGCCATCCCGTCGTTGACGCCCACCCCCCATGCACACGCACGACCCGCCCGCCGGGCAGCATGTGACCCGATATATGACCTCAGGCACTCCCCAATGTGACCTCAGCGGGCGTATACTGCAAGCAACATCGACTTGAACTTCACCGCCCCCGCGGCCCAAACAAATTCAGGAGCATCAGCCATGACCACCCAACTCCCCCCCAACGCCTCGCTTCCCACCCCCCGCCCCACCCGCAACCTGTTGGTCGGCGGCATCGCCCTCATCCTCATCGGCGCCCTGACGCTGGTCGGCCAGGTCTTCAACCTCGAAAGCCTCGGCCTCCTCGTCCTGCCCACCCTGGCCCTCATCTTTCTGGTCTGGGGGCTGCTCACCCGCACCGCCGGCCTGCTCGTCCCCGGCGGCATCTTGGGCGGCGTCGGCCTCGGCGCCATCCTGATCGAGCAATCCTGGGCGCCGATGAGCGAAACGGTTCAGGGCGGCATCTTCCTCCTCTGCTTCGCCGGCGGTTGGGCTTTGATCACCCTGCTCTCCCGCTTCGTCGGCCCCAAGGTTGTATGGTGGCCGCTCATCCCCGGCGGCATCCTGGCGGCCATCGGCGGCCTGCTGCTGGCTGGCGACGTCGGCCTGGAAGCGCTGGAAGGGTTGCGCTACGCCTGGCCCATCGCCCTCATCATCATCGGCCTCTACCTCATCCTGCGTCGCTACACCAAAGCCTGAACCACCTCTCCTGCGTCTGCCAGACCGAGCCATCGAGCTGGCAGGCGCTTTCCTTTCTGAGTCGCGCCATGTCTGCCTCACTCCCCATGATCGCCGTCGCCAACCTGAAAAAGCACTACAACCCGCCCAGCGGCGTCTTGGCCGTCAAGGGCGTCTCGTTCCAGATTCAGCCAGGCGAGCTTTTCAGCCTGCTGGGCCCCAACGGCGCCGGGAAGACCACCACCCTGGCGATGCTCAGCGGCCTTCTGGCCCCCACCGCTGGCGACGCCCGCATCGACGGCCATTCCGTCCTGGCCGAGCCGATGGCCGTAAAGAAGGTCATCGGCGTGGTGCCGCAGGATATCGCCCTCTACCCCACCATCAGCGCCCGCGAAAACCTGCTGTTCTGGGGCCGGATGTACGGACTGGCCGGCACCCGCCTGAGCGAGCGCGTCGCCGTCGCCCTCGACATCGCCGGGCTATCCGAGCGCGCCAAAGACCGGGTGGAGACCTTCTCGGGCGGGATGAAGCGCCGCCTGAACATCGCCGTCGGCCTTCTGCACGAGCCGCGGGTGCTGTATCTGGACGAACCGACGGTCGGCATCGACCCTCAGAGCCGCCGCCGCATCCTCGACACAATCAAAGCCTTGAACCAGGCCGGGATGACGGTCCTATACACCACCCACTACATGGAAGAGGCCGAAGAATTGAGTCATCGCATCGGCATCATCGACCACGGCGAACTGATCGCCCTCGGCACGCTGGCCGAGCTGACGCAGCTGGTGGGACAGTACGACACCATCGACCTGAGCCTGGCCATGAACGGCGCCGACCAGGAGCGCCTGCTGGAAAAACTGCGGGGTCTGGCCGGTGTGAACCGGGCCGATCTCCAGACGACCGCACCCGCCGGCGATGGCCGCCTGCCGCTGCTGCTGCAAGTGAGCGAAGCCGACAGTGTGCTGGGCGAGGTGATCGCCGCCATCACCGCCGCCGGCGTCCATGTCAAGAACTTGCAGATCAAGGAACCGAACCTGGAAGCCGTCTTCCTTCACCTCACCGGCCGCGCCCTGCGCGATTGAACTCACGCCCCACCCTCCTGCCATGAAAGCCTGGCGCGTCGCCCTCAAAGACAACCTCATCCGCTTTCGCGACCGCAACGGCCTGCTACTGATGCTGGCGGCGCCGTTGCTCATCGCCGCCATCGTCGGCGCCGCCTTTGGCGGTTTTGGCGGCCAGAACAACACTGCCCCCCTGACCGACATCCCCTTCGTCGTCGTCGATGACGATGAAGGCGACCTGGGTCAGGCCCTGGTTGACATCCTTCGCTCTGCTGACTTGAGCGATCTGCTGGAGCCGACCATCCTGAGCGATCTGGCCGCGGCCAGGGCGCTGGTGGAGGCCGGCGAGATGCGCGGGGTCATCTACATCCCGCCTGAGTTCAGCGCCAGCATCCGCGACCGCAGCCGGCCAGGCGCCGCCGCCCCCACCTCGACCGTGCTGCTCTACACCGACCCGGAATCAGCCTTCAGCCCCCTGGTGCTGAATGCCGTCCTCACGCAGATCGTCAACGGTTTCGACGCCGCCGCCATCGGCGGGCAGATCGGCGCCGAGCAGGCGCTGGCGCATCGTGATCAACTCGGCCCCGCCCTGGCCGATCTGCCGGCGGCGCTGGCAGAGACGATCACGGCCGCCATGGCCGGCCGGCAAACCGGCGCCATCCGTCTCGACACGCGCGCGGCAGGCGAGGCCGGCAACCGCGCCAGCCCGCTGGCCTACTTCGCCCCGGCCATGGCCATCTTCTTCCTCATGTTCAGCCTCTTCGACGCCGCCAACTCCATCCTCGATGAAGAGCGCGATGGCACCCTGGCCCGGATGATGAGCACACCCACCGGCTTCGCCGACATCCTTCTGGGCAAGGCCGGCGGCGTCTTCCTCACCGGTCTGCTCCAGCTTTTCTTGCTCATCCTGGCCTCGTGGCTGATCTTTCGGCTCGATTGGGGCCGTTCG
Source organism: uncultured Caldilineales bacterium (assembly GCA_964460135.1). GTDB lineage: Bacteria > Chloroflexota > Anaerolineae > J102 > J102 > SSF26. Next base: position 6,713 of record CAYWPZ010000031.1, read on the forward strand.
GCGGCCGGTCTGGCGCTGATGGCGGTTGCCACGGTGTCGGCGGCGGCCGGGCTGGGCCTGCTGATCACCGCCTTCACCCGCGACGCCGCCCAGGCGGGCGTTGTCAGCGCCGCCATCGCCCTCGTATCGGCCATCCTCGGCGGAAACTTCATCCAGGCTCAGGCCTATCCTGCCTGGCTGCAACCCTTGAGCAAACTGACCATCAACCGTTGGGCGCTGGATGGCTTCACCGACCTGACCTTACGCCGGCAAGGGTTTGGCGACATCCTCCCCGAGGCGGGCGTTCTCATCGCTCTGGCGGCCATCTACTTTGCCCTGGCCTGGTGGCGGCTTCCCCGTCGTTTTGTCCGCTAAACTCGAAGAACACTGCTATGCTCTCTCGTCTTTTCACCATCGCCTCCCACTATTGGCGAACCACGCTGCTTAGCCGCAACGTCTTCATCTTCGCCCTGGCCATGCCGCTCGTCTTCACCTTTGTGCTCGGTTCGGTGCTGGCGCGCGGCGACCAGCCGTCGCGTTGGTCCCTGGCCCTGGTCGATGAAGATGGCAGCCGGCTCAGCCAGGCGCTGCACGATCGTCTTCTTTCCGCCCCCGGCCTGGAAGTGGACGCCGGCCGCGACCGCGCCACGGCCCTGGCCGCCGTCGAGGCCGACGATCTGGTGGCCGCCCTGATCATCGGCCCTGGCTTCGGCGCCGCCCTGGAAAGGGGCGAGACGACGGCGCTGGAGCTTGTCACCAGCAGCACGCAGTTGCGGCCGGCGCAGTCGGTCGAGCAAGCGGCGGCGGCGGCGGTCTCAGAACTGGGCGGGATGGTGCAGTCGGCTGCCATCGCCGCCGGCGTTGTCGGCCAACTCGGTCTGGCGGCGCCAGCCGGGGCCAGGGATGCACCCTTCGCCGAGGCGCTGGAGCGGGCGCAGACCGTCTGGTCGGGTGAGCTGCCGGCGAGCGTCCGTTCGCAGCCGCTCACGCGGCTGGCGAACATCGCCAGCATCCCCAACGGCATGGCGCAGAGTTCGCCGGGGATGCTGGTGACGTTTGCGCTTGTCTTTCTGCTCAACGGCGCCGGTGTGATCATCCTCGAACGCACCCAGGGCACCCTGCGGCGGCTGCTGGTGATGCCGATGAGCAAAGCCGTCATCCTCGGCGGCAAGCTGCTTGGCATCTTCGTCGCCGGTCTGGCCCAGGCCGCCATCCTCATCCTGGCCGGCCAATTTCTCTTTGGCGTGGAGTGGGGCCAGGCGCCGGTCGCCCTGGCGCTGATGGTGCTGGCCGCCACCTTTGCCATTGCCAGCCTGGGCATGATGATCGCCGGGCTGGCCCGCACCTTTGCCCAGGCTGCGGCCCTGAGCAATATCCTCATGTACAGCATCGCCGCCATCGGCGGGGCATGGTGGCCGATCGAGATCACGCCTGCCTGGATGCAGCAGCTCGCCCGCCTGACGCCCACCTTCTGGGCGATGCAGGGCTATAACGACATCATCACCCGCGGGCTGGGCCTGCCGGCAGTGCTGCCCGAGACCCTGGTTCTGCTTGGCTTTGGCGTCATCTTCCTGGCCTTCGGGGTCTGGCGCTTCCGCTACGAATGAGACCGCTTGCTTCGGATTCTGCTAGAATGGTCACGCGCTTTCGTTTGCATCTCCACCAAGCCGCCGCCTGTGCGGATGCCAGCCAGCGCCGCGCCATGCGAATCACCCTCGTCACCTCCCTACGCCGTCAGCTGCCCGACCTGGGCGGCTATCTGGTCTTTGTGGCCGTGCTGGTGGTGTCGCTGCTGATCGAATTGCCGCCGTCGCAGCGAGCGGCGCTCATCGGGTTGCAAGTGATTCTGATCGGCCTGACCGCGGCGGCGCACCTCCGGGCCTGGAGGTCAGGGCCGTTGTGGTTGCGCCATCTGTTCATGCTTGGCCGCGCCGCCATCATTGCCCTGCTCATCTGGCTGGCGCCGTCTTTCGGCCTCTATCCCGTGCTCTTCTTCGTCCTCAGCGCCGAGGCGCCGTCATTGTTCGACGCCCGCATCTGGCGTCTGTACATTGCCGGCTTTGCCGTCCTCACCGCCGTCTTGATCCTGTTTACGACCGAGAGCGGTGCCTTTGCCCTGGCGCTGGCCGTGGTCTACGCCGGCGGCTACTATTTCTTTGCCGCCTTTGCCGCCAACACAGCCGCCGCCGAGGCTGCCCAGCAGGAGCTGGAGGCCGCCAACCGCCGCCTGCACGACTACGCCGCCCAGGTCGAGGAGATGACGATCATGGAGGAGCGGAACCGACTGGCGCGGGAGATGCACGACACGCTCGGCCATCGCTTGACGGTGGCGGCTGTGCAGCTGGAGGCGGGGCAACGGCTGATCGCCCGCGACCCCGAACGGGCGATGGCCGTCGTGGGCACGGTGCGCGAGCAAGTAAACGAGGCCCTGGCCGAGCTACGGCAGACGGTGGCGGCGCTGCGGGCGCCGTTGGAGGCCGACCTCGGTCTTGATCAGGCGCTGCAGCGCCTTGTGACCCATTTCGGCCAGGCAACGGGGATCGCGGTCGCGCTCGACCTGCCCACCGACCTCCCCAACCTGCCGACTTCTCATCGTCTGGCTTTCTTCCGCGCCGCCCAGGAATTGTTGACCAATGTCCAGCGCCATGCCGGCGCCGGCCATGTCTGGGTGCGGCTGTGGCAGCGGGATGGCTCGGTGTTCCTCCGGGTCGAGGACAATGGCGCCGGCCTGCCCACTGCCTCCGAATCGGCCGGTTTCGGGCTGCGCGGGCTGCGCGAGCGGGCCGCGCAGTTGGGCGGCGACTTCGAACTTGCCCCTCGCTCTGGCGGCGGTGTGCAGGCGACCTTTGCGGCGCCGTTTGCAGGCGACGGTGAGATGGCGGGGCGATGAGGCGGCGAACAAACAACAATCAACAGTCAACAGTCAACCTACCCTCCTATGCCTCCCATCCGTCTCCTTCTCGTCGATGATCAACGCTTGATGCGCGAGGGACTGCGCACGCTGCTGGAATTCGAGGACGGCTTTGCCGTGATCGGCGAGGCCGGCGATGGTCAGGTCGCACTGGCCGCCTACGAGATGCAGCAGCCCGATGTCGTGTTGATGGACATCCGCATGCCGGTGATGGACGGCGTCGAAGCCACGCGCCGCATCCGCGAACGCTGGCCCACGGCCCGCGTTATCATCCTCACCACCTTCGACGATGACGAGTATGTGTTCGAAGGCTTGCGAGCCGGCGCGCAGGGCTACCTGCTCAAGGCCGTGTCGGGCGAGGAATTGGCCCATGCCATCCGCACGGTTGCTGCCGGTGGGGCGTTGATCGATCCCTCGGTCACGCGCAAAGTGGTAGCCGAGTTCGCCCGTCTGGCCCCGCCTGCTCGTTCGGCCGCCGATCACCTGCTGGAGCCACTCTCCGAGCGCGAGCGCGAGGTGTTGCTGCTGGTGGCCAGGGGGCTGAGCAACCGCGAGATCGCCGAGCGCCTGTTCCTGGCCGAGGGCACGGTCAAGAACTATGTCACCAACATTTTGGGCAAGATCGGCGCCCGTGACCGCACCCAGGCGGCGGTGCGAGCGCAGCAGTTGGGGCTGCTCTAGACCAAAGCTACTCCCAGGCAGTCCGCGATCTCATCCGCCGGCGCCGGCCCCTGGCGCAAGATACGAGGTGGGTCGGTTGTGAGATCGAGCACGGTGGACGCCTGCCCACCCGGCGCTTCTCCCCCATCCATTATCACATCCACCCGGCCATCCAACTGGGCCAGGGCGTGAGCGACCGTGCGGGCAGGCGGCTGACCCGAAAGGTTGGCGCTGGAAACCGCCAGCGGCCTGCCAACCTGCTGCAAGATGGCCAGGGCGAGGGGATGATCGGGAACCCGCACGCCCACCGTGTCGCCGCCGGCCGTGACCAGCAACGGCAGCCACGGCTGTTTGGGGAGGATGATGGTCAGCGGGCCGGGCCAGAAACGCTCAGCCAAACGTTCGAGGGCGGGCAGCGGCCGGGCGACCTGCCCTACTTGGCCGGCTGAGGCCACCATCACCGGCAACGCCGCCCGGAAATCGCGTCCCTTCGCCTTGTACAAGGCTGCGACCGCGCTTTCGTCCTCGGCCAGACAGCCGATGCCATAGACCGTGTCGGTGGGGAAGACGGCCAGTCGCTTTTCGCATAGTGATTGGACTATGCGTTCAATGCTCTCAGGCAAGAGGAGGAGGGTCATGGGGTGGCGGATAGCGGGTGGCGGGGTCTGGGATTGCGGGTTCGGGGTTCCGAGATGTGAGCGATCAGCGCGGCCATCCTTTGCGCCCTTCGCGGATCAAACCCACTCCTTCGCGTCCTTCGCGGGTCAGCTCCACTTCTTCGCGCCCTTCGCGGATCAAACCCACTCCTTCGCGTCCTTTGCGGATCAACTCCACTCCTTCGCGTCCTTTGCGGATCAAACCCACTCCTTCGCGTCCTTCGCGGATCAAATATCCATCGTGACGAAGGCATTTTGCAGCGGCAGAGTCGTCACCTCGGCGCGGTCGGGGTGAACATACAGATTGATCTCAAGCCGCACGCCAAAGTTGGGCAGGTAGACGCCTGGTTCGATGGTGAAACCGATGTGCGGGATCAGGGCGCGGGTATCGCGCATCTCCAGGTTATCGATGTTGACGCCGGAGCCATGCGTGGACGTATCCAGGCTGTGGCCGGTGCGGTGAATGAAAGAATCCCCGTACCCGGCCTGGGCGATCACCCCCCGCACGGCGTCGTCCACCTCCCAGCCGCAGAGCCGAACCCCGGCCCCGATCCGTTCCTGCACCAGCTGCACACCGGCATCGCGGGCGCGGGCGACGAGATCGAAGAGGCGCTGCATCTCGGCCGGCGGCTGCGGCCCGGCAAACCCCATCCAGGTGATGTCGGCGAAGACGGCCTCCGGGTCGCCGGCAACGCGTCCCCACAGATCGATCAGGATCAGGTCGCCGCGGCGGATGGGGGTGGGGCGTTCGGGGTCGGGCGCGTAGTGCGGGTTGCCGGCGTGGGCATTGACGGCGACGATGGGGGGATGGTCGGGGTCGATGCCGGCGGCAGCGAAGTGCTCCAGGATGACCTGTTGCGCCGCCACTTCGCTCACCTCGGCGCCCGCGGCCAGCCGCCGGGCGATGAAGGCAAAAGCGGCGTCTTTGGCGGCCAGGCAGGCGGCGGCGGCGCGGCGGTGGCTGGCCAGTTGTTCGGGCGTCCAGGTGGCCAGGACGGCCTGGATGAGGTCGGCGGAGGGGTGGAGTTCGAAGCCGAGGTGGCGCAGGTGCTCGGCTGTGCCGGCGTCGAGATAGGAGGCATAGGGAATGCCACAGTGAGGGCTGTATTCGCAGGCGATGCGTTGGCGGCCGCCGGTCAATCGCAGCAGCGCCGCCTCGAACGATGGCCACGAGCTATAGGACTCGACTCGCTCTGGGCGTTGGGCAAAACCCCCGCGCTCGATGGCGTGCACCAGCCAGGCCGGCTCGCCCACGGCTGGGATCCAGTAGGCCCAGCGCCGGCTGAGCAGGCCGAGCGCCGGCAGGGGGGCCAGCCGTTTGGCGATGGGGTTGAGATCGCGAAAGCAATACAACAGCCAGCCGTCCAGGTTCTGGCCCTGCAACATGGCTTGGATGGTGGAGAGTTTGGCTGCGTTCATGGCCGGATGATACCACAAGGTTGACCAAACCCTGGCCTTCCTGTACTATGCGCCCTGTTTGTGGAATCTCTCACGTTTGGAGGTAGGCAAGTAGACAGGTAGACAGGTAGACAAGTGGCAGGTCGCAGGTCGCAGGTGGCAGAGCCTGTCCTGAGTGAAACGAACGAAGGATCGCATGCCTGTCCTGAGTGAAACGAAGGATCCCAATTCGCACAATTCGCAATTCCCAATCCGCATTTCTTCCGAGGCCCTCATGTCCGCAACCCATTCATCTCGTTCTTTGCGCGCTGCCGTAACTGGCGAACTGGCCGAGCGCGCGGCCCACACCATCCGCTTTCTCGCCGCCGACGCCGTGCAGCAGGCCGATAGCGGCCATCCGGGGATGCCGATGGGCATGGCCGATGTGGCCTTTGTGCTGTGGACGCAATTCCTGCGCCACAACCCCGCCGATCCGGGCTGGTTCGACCGCGACCGCTTCGTCCTCAGCGCCGGGCACGGCTCGATGTTGCTGTATTCGCTCCTCCACCTTACCGGCTACGACCTGCCGCTGGAGGAACTCAAGCGCTTCCGGCAGTGGGGCAGCAAGACGCCCGGCCATCCCGAATACGGCCACACGCCCGGCGTGGAGACGACGACGGGGCCGCTGGGTCAGGGCGCGGGCATGTCGGTGGGGATGGCCCTGGCCGAGGCAATGCTGGCCGCCCGCTACAACCGCCCCGGCCACACCCTGATCGACCACTTCACCTACGCCCTGGTCTCGGACGGCGACCTGATGGAAGGCGTCGCTTCCGAGGCGGCGTCGTTGGCCGGGCACTGGCGGCTGGGCAAGCTGATCTGGCTGTATGACGACAACGGCATCAGCATCGACGGCCCCACCTCGATCAGCTTCACCGAAGACCGCGCCGCTCGTTTCCGGGCCTACGGCTGGGAGACCCTGGCCGTGGATGGGCACGACTGTCTGGCTGTGGCCGAGGCCATCGCCGCGGCCCAGGCGCAGAGCGAACGCCCCACCCTGATCCTCTGCCGCACCCACATTGGCTTCGGCTCGCCCAACCGCCAGGGCACCTCGAAGGCGCACGGCGAACCCCTGGGCGAGGCCGAACTGGCTGCGACCAAGGCCAGACTGGGCTGGCCGACCGAACCGCGTTTCCATATCCCCGACGATGTACTGGCCCTCTACCGGCAAGCCCTGGCCGGCGGGGCGGCGATGCAGGCAGACTGGGAGGCGAGGTTGGCGGCCTATGGCGCCGCTTATCCCGTCGAAGCCGCCCATCTGGAGCGCGTCCTGGACGGCGACCTGCCCGACGAGCTTGATCAGACCCTGCCAGTTTTTGGCCCGGAGGTGAAACAGGCTACCCGCAATCTCTCCGGCCAGACGTTGGCCGCCCTGGCTCCCATCCTGCCCGAGCTGGTGGGCGGCTCGGCCGACCTCACACCCTCGAACAAGACCGATTACAAGGGGGTGAAAGATGTCCAGGCGGGCCAGTTCGAGGGTCGTTATCTGCGTTTTGGCGTGCGCGAGCACGGCATGGGCGCCATTCTCAACGGCGTCGCCCTACACGGCGGCCTCATCCCCTACGGGGGCACCTTCCTCATTTTCAGCGATTACATGCGGCCCAGCATCCGCCTGGCGGCGCTGATGGGCGTGCGCGTGATCTACATCTTCAGCCACGATAGCATCGGCCTGGGCGAGGATGGCCCCACCCACCAGCCCATCGAGCAACTCCCGGCCCTGCGCGCCATCCCCAACCTGGCGGTGGTGCGCCCTGCCGATGGCAACGAAACCGCTCAGGCCTGGAAACTGGCCCTGGGTCGGCGCAGCGGCCCCACCGCCCTGCTCCTCACCCGCCAGAACACGCCCACCCTGAGCACACCGCACCAGGCCCAGGGCGTCTTGCGCGGGGGCTATGTCTTGTCCGAGCCGGGCGATGCGGCGCCGGAGGTGGTGCTGGTCGGTTCTGGCTCGGAGTTGGAACTGGCGGTGCAGGCGCAGGCGCAGCTGGCCGAGGATGGCATGGCGGCGCGGGTGGTCAGCCTGCCCTGTTGGGAGCTGTTCGAGGCCCAGCCCGAACCCTATCGCCTGGAGGTGTTCCCGCCCGAGCTACCGGTGGTGGCGATCGAGGCTGCTGCTCCCTTTGGCTGGGAGCGCTACGCCGACCGGGTGATCGGCATCGCCCGTTTTGGCGCTTCCGCCCCCTACCAGACGATCTACGAGCGCTTTGGTCTCACTGCTGCGGCGGTGGTGGAGGCGGCGCGGGAGTTGGTGAACGGGAAGGAGTAGGGGGCAGGCGAGCTGGCGCAATGCGTTTCGCCGCCGCCGTCGGCGGCGGCGAAACGCATCGGTTCAGGCGCACCCATCGCAGTTCTCAGTTCGTGTCAACTCCGTGGTCGGTTAGCTCTGCTCCGCAAAAACGACGCCATTCTGAAACAACTTCAGTCCATCATGACCTGAAGCGCCGCGATGGAACGCCGGATGTTGCCAGGGGAAGATATGGTCTTCGGGATGGGGCATGAGGCCGAGGATGTTGCCGGCGGCGTTGGTGATGCCGGCGATGTTGGCGGCCGAGCCGTTGGGGTTGATCGGGTGCGGGCCGGGCCGGCCGTCGGCATCGACATAGGTGAAGGCGACGAGGCCAGCGGCCTGTAGACCGGCCAGCGTTTCGGCATCGCGGGCCGCGAAATTGCCTTCGCCGTGCGCCACCGGGCAATGGATGTGCTCCAGTCCGGCCAGCCAGGGCGAGCGATTGCCCCCGTTCGGTTCCAGCCACACCCAGCGGCACTCGAAATGCGCCGACTCGTTGCGCGCCAGTGTGGCGAGTTGATTGTTGATTGTTGATTGTTGATTGTTGACTGTTGATTGTTTCGTATTTCGTATTCCGTATTGAGTCTCCAACCTGCCACCTGCCACGTGCCACTTGCCACTCCCCGGCAACAACCCGGCCTTTACCAGCACCTGAAAGCCGTTGCAGATGCCGAGAATGGGCTTGCCGGCCTCGGCGAAAGCCCAAAGCTGCTCGCCCAGCTCATGCAGCAGGCGCACGGCCCAGAGTTTGCCAGCGCCCAGGTCGTCGCCGTAGGAGAAGCCGCCAGGAAGGACGAGCAGGGCGTAATCGCTCAGGCGACGCTCACCCGCCAAGAGCTGGTTGATGTGGACGATTTCCGGCCTGCCGCCGGCCAGATCGAAGGCGATGGCGGCGTCAGCGTCCCGGTTGGTGCCGGGGGCGTGGAGGATAGCGATGGTGGGTGAGGTCATTGCAGATAGCTGTAAACTCGATGGCGTCCTAGCTGGGAGGAGGCGTGATGCTGGGAGGCGAGGGGGGCATATGGATAGCCGTCGTCACCCACCGAAGGCGCGGGCCAGGTCGGCGACGGGAACATCGAGGCAGATCAGGCCGGACGCATCCCGTGCGATGAGCGCTGGCTCGGACGTCGATCTGCCAATCCGGGCGCAGGGCTGGCCCGCCAACTGCGCCTCGAATGCGGCGGCGTGAGCGGGTTCGACTTCGAGCAGGAAGCGACCGAGGGATTCGGAGAAGAGTAATTGGAGAGTGGTAATTGGCAATTGGGCAGGAACGCTCGCTAGTTGGATTTCAGCTCCCAAAGCGCCGCCGATGCACATTTCGGCCAGGGCCACGGCCAGGCCGCCCTCGCTGAGGTCGTGGCAGGCGCGCACCAGGCCGGCAGCGAGGGCGCCATGCAGGGCGCGCAGACGGTCGAGCGGGTTGGGATAGGGTTGGGGGACGGAGGCGCCGGTTTCGCCGTGCAGGTCGAGATAGGTGGAGCCGCCGAGTTCGGGCCGGGTCTCGCCCACAAGGTAGAGTGAGTTGCCGGGCGCTTTCAGATCGCTCGTCACCGTGCGGGCGACATCCGGGACGATTCCCAGGGCGGAGATGAGCAGAGTGCCGGGGATGGCGTGTTTCTGGCCGTCCTCGCCCAGGTATTCGTTGTTCAGGCTGTCTTTGCCAGAGATGAATGGCGCCTGATAAGCGATGGCGGCGTCGTAGCAGCCCTGGGCGCAACGCACCAGCGCGCCCAGCCGATCGGTCAAGTTCGGGTTGCCCCAGCAGAAATTGTCGAGGATGGCGATGCGGTCGGGGTCGGCGCCTACGGCCACAGCATTGCGGAAGGCTTCATCCACACAGGCCCAGGCCATCGCGTAAGGGTCGATGAGGCCGTAGCGGGGGTTGATGCCGGCGGAGAGGACGGCTGCGGGTATCGGGAGGCGGGTGATGGGGATGACCAGGGTTGGTTGGGGAATGATAACTGCCGCGTCGCTCGGTCCGTGTTGATCGATCCCGACCAGCGGTTTGACGACGGCGCCGCCCTGAACTTCGTGGTCGTAGCGGTGGACGATGGGCGCTCGCGAGCGAATATTGGGGTGGGCGAGCAAGCTGAGGAGGGCCGAGGCAGGGCCGGGGGTTTGGGATAGGTCGGGGTCGGCGAGATCGGGTGCGGTCCATTCGGCAGTAAGGCGGCGCCGGGGGATGCCATCGTGTAGAAAGCGCATGTCGAGATCGGCCACGACCGTTTTTGCGTAGCGCACGCGCAGCCGGCCCGAGCCATCGAACTCACCCAAAACGCCGGCTTCGACATCGTGTTGGCAGCAGATTCGCTGGAACGCCGGCCAATGCTCGGGCGCGATGGCCAGCACCATGCGCTCCTGCGCTTCCGATAGCCAGATTTCCCACGGCTGCAAGCCCGGATACTTGAGCGGGATGCCTTCGAGTTGCACGCTGGCGCCCACATGCTCGCCCATCTCCCCCACCGCCGAGCTGAAGCCGCCGGCGCCGCAATCGGTGATGGCGTGGTACAGCCCGGCATCGCGCGCCCGTAGGATCACCTCCATCACCTGCTTTTCGACGATGGGGTTGCCGATCTGCACGGCCGTGCTGGCGATGGCCCCGGTCGTATGATCCATTTCCATGCTGCTGAAGGTGGCGCCGCGCAGCCCGTCGCGGCCCGTGCGCCCGCCGATGGCGACGATGCGATCGCCTGCCTGGGCCTCGTGCAGGGCGCGGTGGCTGCCGCGCGGCAGGATGCCCAGGCAGCCGCAAAAAACCAACGGGTTGGCGGTGAAGCCGGGGTGAAAGTGCACGGCCCCGTTCACGGTGGGGATGCCCATCTTGTTGCCGTAGTCTTCGATGCCGTGGACGACGCCAGCGGCGACGCGGCGCGGATGCAGCACCCCGGCCGGGAGCCTGTCCTCCGGCAGGTCTTCCGGCCCGAAGCAAAGCACGTCGGTGTTGGCGATGGGCTTGGCGCTGACGCCCAGAATGTCGCGGATGACGCCGCCCACGCCCGTGTTCGCGCCGCCGAACGGCTCCAACGCCGAAGGGTGGTTGTGCGTCTCCACTTTGAACGCCAGATCGAAAATCTCGTCGAACTCGATGATGCCGGCGTTGTCCACGAACGCCGAGCGCACCCACGGCTTGGCGATTTGCTCCGTCGCCGCCCGGATGTAGGTCTTCAACAGCCCATCGACCAGCGTCCCACCGTCCCTGCCTCGCTCCGTCCCCGCGTCGCTATACTCCACCTCCGCCCGAAACGTCTTGTGCACGCAGTGCTCGGACCAGGTCTGGGCCAGGGTTTCCAGCTCGACATCGGTTGGCTCGCGGCCTTCGCTGCGGAAATAGGCCTGAATCGCCCGCATCTCTGCCAGATCCAGGCTCAGGCGGCGCGCCTGGCTGAGGGCCAGAAGGTCGTCGTCGTTCAGCTTGCGTAGCGGGATGGTTTCCACCACGGTCTGATCGCCGCTCAATTCGTGGCTCTCGACAAACGGCGGCGTGATCTCCTGGTCGATCACATAGCGCTGCACGGTGCCATTCGCCAGCAGGTCGCGGGCGATGTGGTCGAGGATGGCAGGATCGACCGGGTCGAGGAAGCGATAGCTCAGGCCGGTCGCCGCCGCCCGAACGCCCTTGTAGCCCAGGCTGCGCGCCGCCGCCAGCAGACTCTCGGCCACGCTGTCGGTGACGCCGGGAAGGAAGGTGATTTCGATGGCCGATGGCCGATGGACGATGGACGATGGCTGCGGCTGAATGGCGAGTTCGGCGGCGACGGGATCGAGGAGGACGGTTTCGGCCAGCGTCTGCACCTCGGGCAGGGGCAGGTCGACGTCGAGGAAATAGAGGTCGGAAACGACGACGGGCGGGAGGTCGGCCAGGCCGAGGGCGCGGCAGGCAGCCAGGGTGGCTTGGGCGCGGCCGTCGTCTGGGCCGCGGCGCGGGGTGAGTTCGAGGCGGAAGAGCATGCGGGTGGCGGGAGGCGGGAGGCGGGAGGTGGGAGGTGGGAGGTGGGTGGCGGATTCAGATGCCGTCGGTGGAAGTGGAAAGTTCGTAGATAGGCCCGCTTTCGGCCAAGGTGGATTTGCGAAGGCCCCAAAGCATTGCCGAGATGCGATTGGCGCGCTGATACAAGGTTTCGAAGGTCTCGATCGGGATTAAGTTCCTGCGGCGAAAAAGGATCAGCACCGCCACTGTCTCGGCGACAGAACCGTGCGCAATGTCATAGTAATTCCCCTCAGATCGACTCATGCCTTTGCCAGCGCCTTCAGCGATGTTGGCGATAATCGACGTAGCAGCCCGCCGCATCTGATCACCCAGAGAAAACTGCAAATCACGCGGTAGATCCTGGCTAAGCGACAGGCAAGCATCGACATAGTCCAACGCCAGTGGCCACACGTCCAATCGTTCAAATCGAAATGCCATAGAAGTCGCTGCAAAAGCGCAAAAGAATTGAGAAAGGAATAGTTCGCCAAAGCCGCCACCCGCCACCCGCTTCCCGCCACCCTCTACCTCCTTCCCTGGTAATTCGGCGCTTCCTTCGTGATCACAATGCTGTGGGGATGGCTTTCGAGCAGGCCGGCGTTGGTGATGCGCACAAAGCGGGCGATGGCGCGCAGTTCGGCCAGATCCCGGGCGCCGGTGTAGCCCATGCCGCTGCGCAGCCCGCCCATGAGCTGGAACACATAATCCTTGAGGAAGCCCTTGTACGGCACCTGGCCCTCGATGCCCTCCGGCACCATCTTGCCGCCCAGCGCGCCCGGCGTGCCCTGCGAGGTCTGATAGCGGTCGGAGGCGCGGCCTTTCATTGCCCCCACCGAACCCATGCCCCGGTATTCTTTGAAGCGACGCCCCTCGTAAAGCACCACATCGCCCGGCGCTTCGTCCAGCCCGGCCAATAGACTGCCGAGCATGACGGCGTTTGCGCCTGCGGCCAATGCCTTGGTGATGTCGCCCGAATACTTGATGCCGCCGTCGGCAATGATCGGCCGGCCGAACTCGGCCGCTGCCGCCGCGCATTCCAGGATGGCCGTGATCTGCGGCATGCCGGCGCCAGCGACGATGCGCGTGGTACAGATCGAGCCGGCCCCGACCCCCACCTTCACCACATCCGCCCCGGCTTCGCACAGCGCCCTCGTCCCCGCGGCCGTGACCACATTCCCGGCCAGGATGACCAGTTCCGGCCAGGCCTGGCGCAAGCGGCGCACGGTGCCAAGCACGCCCTGGGTGTGGCCGTGGGCGGTGTCGATAGCGACGGCGTCCACCTCTTCGGCCACCAGCGCCTCGGTGCGCAGCATCGCTCGCTCGCCCACGCCCACCGCCGCCGCCACCAGCAGTCGCCCGCGCTCATCCTGGGCGGCGTCGGGAAAGTCCGCCCGCTTGAGGATGTCTTTGTACGTGATCAATCCCTTCAAAAAGCCGTGTTCATCGACGAGCGGCAGCTTCTCGATGCGGTAGCGGTGCAGGATTTCCTGCGCTTGCGCCAGCGTCGTGCCGAGGGGAGCCGTGATCAACCTCTCGCGAGTCATGAACTGGTACACCGGCTGGTCCTCATGCCGGGCGAAACGAATGTCGCGGTTGGTCAGGATGCCCAGCAACCGCCCGGCCTCATCCGTGATCGGCACGCCAGAAATATGGTAGTGCGCCATCAGGGCTTCGGCTTCGGCCAGGGAGGCGTCGGGGCGAAGCGTCACCGGCTCGACGATCATGCCCGACTGTGAGCGTTTGACTTTGTCCACCTCGCGCGCCTGCGCCTCGATGTCGAGATTGCGATGGATGACGCCCAGACCGCCTTGCCGGGCCAGGGCAATCGCCAGGGTCGCCTCGGTCACGGTGTCCATCGCCGCCGAAATGACGGGGATATTGAGCCGTAGCCGCGGGTGCAACTCGGCGCGAATGTCCACCTCGCCGGGCAACACCTCGGCGTAGCCGGGGACGAGAAGGACGTCGTCGAAGGTGAGGGCTTCGGGGATGCTCGTCATCGCCGTCGGTCTCCTGGATCGTTAGGAATGCAAAACCCCCACGATGGGACGAACGCCGTCGATCGCGGGGGTGTGAATGATTGGGTGGGCGCCAGGGCCGGGTTCAGGCCTGACCTGCGGATTGTAGCAGAGAGCAGGCCGGGCGCCAACTCTTTCTCGCGCTTGTGTGGGCCTACCGACCCCTGGTCAGGGGCAAGCACTGCTGCCAGTGGCAAGGAGCGTGACCGGGAGGCGGGTTTCGTCGATGGCCTGCCCGTCTTTGGCGCTGTGATCGCGGACACTGATGAGAACGGCGCGCACCGGTGGTGTGATTGGCCCCAACTCGGCGCCCCAGTCCTGGTAATCGATGCCGCCGCCCATGGCGTTGCCTTCGAGCAGCGTGGCGCCATCGCGACTCTGGGCCGCCAGGCCGACGTTGGCTTCGAAGGTGAAGGAATAGCCTGCCACCGCGATGGGATTGCAGACCTTCGCGCCCACCTCCGGCTGGAGAACATCGATCGACCGCTGGCCAGGAGCGATGGTGAGCGGGATTGTCACCTTGTTGATTTCCGAGCCGTCCCTGGCGCTGATCTCGAACACCTCAAGCGTTGCATCGTGCGGCTGTGGGTTTTCTTCCAGGATCTCGAAGCGAATGTAGGTGCGAAAGAAGCGGTGTTCTGTGCCTCCGCCCAGGGTGGTGCGCTCGGCCAGCACTGTGCCGTCTTCCAGGCTCAGGCGCATAGTGACCACGCCTTCGAATGTCAGCGAGTTGCCGATGATCTCGATCGGGCTGTGGTACAGCCCTCCGGCGACAGGTGAAAACATCTCGATGGCGGTCGCCGGGGCCGGCCAGGCCCTGGGGATGCACAGCCGTCGCCCGACGGGCAATCTGGCGCCCAGGCGAAGGTTGTTGGCTGCGGCCAAGTCGGCCGCCGTCAGGCCAAAGCGGGCGCCGATCTTCCTGAGTGTGTCGCCGCGCCGTACTTTGTAGGCGTCGCAGGCCGGGTTCTTAGCGATCGGCTCATGGGCGCTTGCCGTCGCCGGCCGCAACGGCGCCGCCGTCGATGCGCTGAGCACAAGCGCCGCCGCCAGGATGACGGCGCCCAGCCGTCGCAGAAGGGTGTGAGGGGAGGAATTCATGGTCGGTCTCCTTGAGTGCGAGGCGGGCGAAGCGTTGCCTGCTATCATAGCGGCTTGGCTGCATCGGCGCAACAGCGGACAAGGACTGCGCCCAGGCCGCCCCCGCGCGCTTGCGGCCAGGTCAGTGTCTTTTCATTCCCCGAAGCGTCGCCCCAACTCGTCCTCGATCTGCTCCCAATTCAACCCGCGCGCGGCCAGCAGCACCAGCAAGTGGTAGATCATGTCTGCTGACTCGTAGATCAGGCGCTCGTCCCCCTCGCCTTTGGCGGCGATGATCACCTCCACCGCTTCTTCGCCCAGCTTCTTGAGGATTTCGTTCTCGCCCTTCTGAAAGAGGAAGGCTGTATAGCTTCCCTCGGGCAGGGCGGTTTTGCGGCTTTGGATGGTGGCCCAGAGGCGGCCGAGGATGGCAGAGGTCATGGATGGCTCCAGGTGCGGTAGAAACAACTGATGGCGCCGGTGTGGCAAGCCGGCCCGGCCGGACGGACGCGCAGCAGGAGGGCGTCGCCATCGCAGTCGATGGCGACCTCCAGCACCTGCTGGGTGTTGCCGCTGGTGGCGCCCTTGCGCCAAAGCTCGTTGCGGCTCCGGCTCCAGAAGTGCGTTTGGCCGCTGGCAAGCGTGCGCTCAAGCGCCAGCCGGTTCATGTAGGCCACCATCAGCACCTGGCCGCTGTCGGCGTCTTGGACGATGGCAGGGATGAGACCGCGTTCGTCGAAGCGGAGGAGGTCGAAGTCAAGCATGGCGGGCTTCCACCGGGCGAATGGGCAGGCCGCGTTCGATCAGATAGCGCTTGAGGTCGGGTACGGTTAGCTGCCGGTAGTGAAAAAGGGTGGCGGCGAGAGCGGCGTCGGCGCCTCCGGCGGTCAGGGCCTGATAAAAGTGTTCGGGTTGGCCGGCGCCGCCGCTGGCAATGATGGGCACGGGGGCGGCGTCGGCGATGGCGCGCAGCAGGTCGGTGTCGTAGCCAGCGGCCGTGCCGTCACGATCCATACTCGTCAGCAGGATTTCGCCCGCCCCTCGCGCCGCTGCTTCCTGCGCCCAGGCGATGGCGTCGATGCCGGTGGGCCTGCGCCCGCCGTGCGTGTACACCTCCCAGCCGCCCTCGCTCCGGCGGCGGGCGTCGATGGCGACAACGATGCATTGGCTGCCAAACTGCTGCGCGCCGGAGCCGATGAGACTGGGCTGAGCGACGGCGGCCGAGTTGATCGACACCTTGTCGGCTCCGGCCTGGAGCATGGCCCGCATATCCTCGACCGTGCGCAGCCCGCCGCCCACCGTGAAGGGAATGAAAACCGAATCGGCCACGGCTCGCACTACGTCTAGCATGATGTCGCGACCTTCGTGCGTGGCGGTGATGTCGAGGAACACGAGCTCGTCCGCGCCCTCGGCGTCGTAGATACGCGCCTGTTCCACCGGGTCGCCGGCGTCGCGCAGTTGCAAGAAGTTGATGCCTTTGACCACGCGACCGTTCTTCACATCCAAACAGGGGACGATACGTTTGGCTAACATGAAAGCGAATGTCCGTAGTAACGGCTTCAGTCGTTCAGCCGCTGAAGCGCAGACAATGGATGCCGGCAGGCGGCCACGCCCCGGACACAAGGTTGAGCATGCTGTCGCCGTAGGGTTGCATGCCATGGTCGCGGCAGAAACGAACGACGGCGGGCGAGATCAGATCGACCGCAAAGCTGAAGCTGCCGAAACGGTGATTCAAGGCCCAGCGCCGGATGAATTCCACCGTCCAGGCGCTCTCGTCTGCAGTTGCATCGGCCGCGATCAAAAGCAGGCGGCCATCCAGCCAGTCGGCCTGCGGTTGCGCCAGGGCCAGGGCGACAAGATGTTCATCGCGCCCGACGAGCAGCACATCGCCGGCCTTGCGTGCGAGCAGCCAACGCAACCAGGCCGAGAAGTCCAGGCCGGCCAGGGCCGTCTCGCTCAAGCGGGCGGCGGCGGCGAGGGCGAGGTCGAACTCGTTGCCCGTCAGCGATGAGAGCATCCTTGCTTGAAGCGGCGCGCGCCCGTCGATCACGGCTCCAATCGTCTGTCTGTAAGCGAAGGTGGAAAGTCCGGCAGGTTGGAAGCCCAGCCGCAAGTAGAACGAGATGTTGTCGATGGCGTCGGGCCAGGTCATCAAGCCAATGTTGCCGGCGCCGCGGGCGCCCAAATAGGCCAGGGCATCGGCCACCAGCGCCTGTCCGATCCCGCGGCGCTGGTGCTGAGGGTGTACGGCCAGGCTGTGGAACCAGCCCAGGCTGCCATAGCTGCGGCTCATGCATACCGCCACGATTTCGCCCTGGCTCTCGCTCACGCGCACGCCTGCCGGCTCGCGGTCGAGCGAGGTTTGCACCCTGACAGGGGCGTAGGCCGTCCAGCGCCCGCGTCGGCTGTTGCCGTACAGCCTTTGCACCTGAACGGTGTAGGCGGCGTCGATGACGGTGCAGATGGCGGGGACATCGGCTTCGCCGGCCTGCCGGATTTCCAGCGTCATGTCTCCGCCTTGGCCATCCGCCTGACGGCAGCCAGGGCTTCGCCCAGATCCAAGGCCCCCGTATAAAGCGCCTGGCCGATGATGGCGCCTTCGATTCCGGCATCCTCATATCCGGCCAACGCCTCGATGTCGGCCAGCCCGCTGACCCCGCCCGAAGCAATCACGCCCAGGCCGCTGCTGCGCGCCAGTTCCACCGTGGCCGTCAGGTTGACCCCGACCAGCATCCCATCCCGGCTGATGTCGGTGTAGACGATGCGGCGGAGGCCCATATCGGCCAGGACGCGTGCCAGCGTTGTGGCCAAGAGGTTGCTTGTTTCTGTCCAGCCGTGCGTCGCCACCCGCCCATCGCGAGCGTCGATCCCGACCACTATCTGTTTGGCCCCGAACTGGCGGATGGCCCGGCTCACCAGGCCGGGGTCGCGCACGGCGGCCGTGCCCAACACGACGCGCGTAGCTCCCAACTCCAGCGCGAGTTCGACGTCTTCTAGCCGGCGCAAGCCCCCACCGAATTGGATGGGCAGCCCGACCGCGGCCCGAATCTCGGCCAGCCGCTGCAAATTGATCGGCAGATCGTTGCCCAATGGGCCGGCATCGCCGAAAGCGCCATCGAGGTTGACGACATGTAGCCATTCGGCGCCTGCGCCGGCCCAGTGCCGGGCGATGGCGGCCGGGTCAGCGCCGAAAACGGTCTCGGCGGCGGGGTCGCCCTGGCGCAGGCGCACGCAGCGGCCGTGGCGAAGGTCGATGGCGGGGAGGATGAGCATGGAGTTGGGGACTGGAGATTAGGGATCAGAGGTGGCGGAGAGGTAGAGGTCGGCGGTGCGGTCGACGGCGGCGGCCACGAGCAGCAGGAACCCGTGCAAGCGCCCGGCGTGGCCAGCATCAAGAGCGGCGGAGTTAGGCCAGGCGGTCTTCGTGGCGGAGGATGGCGATGGGGTAGCCGTTTCGCAGGAGCAGGAGGTTCATCAACAGGCGGGCGACGCGGCCATTGCCACCGACGAACGGGTGGATGTCGACCAACCAGAAATGGGCGTGGGCGGCTCGTTCGACCGGGTGCAGGGGTGGCGTTCTCTCCAGCCAATGGCTCAGCCATTGGCTCAGCCATTGGCTCAACTCGGCCATGCGTCCGGGCACAGCCAGTGGCGGGGGCGGGATATATTCGGATCCAGCAATGAAGACCTGCCGTCGGCGATAAACGCCGGCGTTCTCGTCGTCGATGCCGTGCAGCACGAGCCGATGCAGCGCCAGGATGTCGGTCTCGGTGGGCGGGGTGGAGCGCGTCGCCAGTTGGATGACGTGGTCGATGGCGTGCTGATGATTCGTCGCCTCCAGATGCTCGACCAACGTTTTGCCGCCGACCGTCAGGCCATGCTTGAGCACGACCAGCGTCTCTTGGCGGGTGAGCGTCGAACCTTCAATGCTGTTCGTGTGGTACGTCCACTCGACATCGAGGTACTCGCGCAGTCGCGCCGCTTCGCCCGCGCTCAGGGGGCGGCGTTCAGCGAGCAGGGCGCGCTTGGCGTCGATTTGGGCCAGCAGCGCCGAGAGCTCGTCGCCCATCAGTCGCTCACGCTCGCGCCGTGAGATGGCGCACGAGGGTCGCGCCGCTGC
>CAYWPZ010000032.1:0-25815 GCA_964460135.1 uncultured Caldilineales bacterium
TTGAGCAACCACCGCCTCGACGACCGGCCGGACCATCGGCAGGTAGGGAATGTTGAAGGCCGGGATAGCCAGTCCGGCGCGCCAGGCATTGAGCATGGCGGTTTGGGTAGAGAGCATAGGAGGGGAGATTGGGGATTGGTTATTGGAGATTGGTTATTGACATGGCCAGCTGAGCGTCAGGCATCACGTTTCAGTTTTTCGCAGCACATCGCCGTGGGCGGAGATGCCAGCCACGCGCTGGTGGCCGGCGTAGGCCACAGCCAGCAGACGAGTGGTGATCTCCTGACCGGGTTGCAGTAGGAGGGCGGTGCCGTTGGCGATGGCCTCGTTGAGGCCGCCGGTAGGGTAGCTCGTCCACGGCTCCAGGGCGGTCGTATGTACACGGCCCCACCAGGGATAGCCCTGGGCAATATTGCCCAATTGCTGCCAGTACCAGATGTATCGGTAGAGGGTGTGGTCGAAGCGCACGCCAAAGCCAACCTGGCGCTGAGGGTTGGTGATGGCATACCAGCCATCGCTCAGCTCGGCCAGATAGGCCATCTCCTGCGCCTGGGCTTCGCCAAAGGCCGGCACCCGGCTGGCATCCTCGACCCCGCCGGCGGGCGTGGGTACGAGCGACCAATCGGTTATCGCCTCGGGCCGGAAGCGCCGCGGTTCGTAGCCGGGCATTGCTTCGTGGACGATGAACCTGGCGGCGGGGGCGTCGATGACTGCGCCTTCCTCCAGGAACGGCCGTCCGAAGGCGATGTGCTGGCCCCACATGGCGTGCATCGCTTCGCCGCCTTCGTTGACCAGCCGCTCATCGAGAGCGAGAACCGCCCGCTCGGGTTCCAGCGAGAGCGTCTTCTCCAGGAAGAACGGCGTACGAAGGGGCCGTACCCAGAGTCGAACGGAAACCCGAGCGGGCGAATCCTCCAGAATGGCATACTCCCAGGGGATCAGACTGACTTCGCCGTGCTGGCCCAGTTCGGCGCCCTTGTAGTTGACGAGCGGGCCGCCGTTGGGCAGGACTTCGTTCCAGCCGCCGCTGAAGTAATCCAGGAACGGCCCGCCGGAGGGCGCCGAGACGACGCCGCGATTGGGATTGCGGACGCCGGGCGGGGCGAAGAAGAGGAAGTCGAGGTCCAACGGCTTGTAGCGAAATTCGACGATGTCGCTGCCTTTGTCGAGCAGGACGGTGACGCGCAGCAGCTCGTTTTCGAGGATGAGCGTGCGCAGACCCTGGTAGGTCCAGGCGTCGGAGATGCGGCAACCGTGATTGCGCGGGAGAGAGAAGGACATGGGTGGCGGGTGGTAAATGGTTATTGGTAATTGGTTAGTGGTGGGATGTGTTCAGGCGAAGGTGATGCGGGCGAAGGCGACGGAGCGGGGAGGCAGGGCAAGTTTGACGGTGTCGCTGGCGATGGGCAGGGGGTCGCCATCGTCTTCGATAGCCGAGCACTGCCAGGCGGCGGCGAGTTGGACGGCGGGGAAGTTCAGCAGAAGTTCTTGATCGGCCTCGCTCAGGTTGTAGGCGTGGATGATGACCCCGCGGCCATCGATGGCGCGTTTGATGTGGACTTCAGCCACGCCTTCCGGGCTGACCTTCAGGAACTGGCCCTTCAGGCTGGTATCGGCGCCGGCAGCGCGGACGATCAGCGGCGGCGCCGTTGTCTCCATGGCGAAGCGGCTGCTGGCGGCGGCGTCATAGCCCGCGCGCGAAGTCAACCGATAGCGGAACAGTAAATCTTCGCCCTGGCTGCCTTTGAAGTTCGTGTCCCAGTGATTCTGCAAGGCCCAGGAGACGAGCGTTGCCTCACGTGTGTCCAAATGCCAGGCCCAACGGCTGGTGGTGATGCCGCCGACCTGGATCAGTGGAGCATCGAGCGGTACCAGGAGAACAGAGACCTCGCCGTCGCCGACTTCGGCCCAACGGTGGATGCCATACCAGTCGCGGCAGCTTCCAGGCAATTGCTCGGCCTCTGGTTCCAGCGGCACGCCGTTGAGGTCGAGATGGAACTTGGGCTGGTCGAAGGCGATGGGAAAGGGAATGTAGACGGCTTCAGCCAGGGTGCGGAATTCTTTGTCGAGTACGAAGTCGAGGTGGAGCGCCTTTTCATGGCTGGGCAGCGAATAGCGCACGCGCCCCGACTTGATGCCCGGCCCGGCGATGCGTACTTCCACCACCGTCCGGCTCGGTTCGGCCCGCGCCGGCATCACCTCGACGCTGTGTGGTCCCTGGCGACGGAAAGGGGTGTCGGTGAAGCGGTCGCCGAAGTTTTCGTCGTAATAATTGAACGAGAACATGGTCAGGCGGTCGGCGGGGCTGTCGATCCACTCATAGAGGTACTGACCGAATGTCCAGGGCGAGTCGTGATTGACCAGCTCGCGCTCCAGTTCTTTGTCGTACCAGCTGGACAGACCGCCGGTCTGGGGATTGACACGCAGGCGATACCATTGGTTCTCGATCACACCATCGCCGGCCCACATATCCTTGTCGGCGACCACTTGGCTGTAATCGACAACCTGGTAGCCGAACGGCGGCAGGGTGGCGTCCACCATCATGCTGGCCGCGCCTTTGGTCGCCAGCGGCGAACCCTCGCGGTAGTTATCGACCAGGAACATCTCCAAGACGGCATAGGGCGCGGCTCCGCCGATGTCGGGCGGGAGTGGGTAGCGAACGTGCCGCGTCCATGAAAGCGGATTGACGACCAGGAAGCGATGAGCGCCGGGATCAGAGGACGGGTCGGAGGAGACATACTGGCCCCACCGCCGCCATTTCTCGCCCTCCGGCATGACGCCTGTCGTCTTGCGCACCAGCGCCCGCCCGCCTTCGGCCAGCAACTCGTGGGTCAGGCCATAGCCGCGATAGGCATAGCCCGATTTGTGGTTGAAGATGGCGCGGGTGAAAGCAGAATGCGGCTGCCGGGTGCTGGCGAAGCCGCCCCAGGTATGCTCATCATACAGGGCGACGGCGTTGTACGCTGCCTCGATCAGCTTCTCATCCAAACCGTCCACCTGCGTCGAAAGCAGATCGACGAGAGGCAGCAGCTCCTCGGTCGAGCGATTGAGCGCCGTCTCGTACGACGAGGAAGCCGGGCCATCGGCCCACCAATCGGCCCAGTCGCCTTTCCAGGTAAACAGCTTGTCGGCGTAGCGGGCGTGCAGCATAGCGATGAAGTCGTCGATGGTGACGAATTCCATGCGCGGGGTGCGGCCCTGCGCATTCCAATCACGCACGAAGTCCGAAAGATTGTCGGTAGGCGGGCCGTTGTCCACGCGGGCGGCGTGCGTCACCTGAGCATAGAGATAATCGAAAGGATAATCCTCGCGCTTGTCCAGCTTCTCGAGTTGCGGCGGCAGCAATTCCTCGACCTTCTGCCAATCGCCGATGCCGTAACGGAAGATGCCGTAGAGGTAATGTGGGCCGTTGTAGCTGAGCAGCCGCCCGCCGCCTGGCCCTTCCCACCAGAAGGGATTGAGATCCGGTTCGGGGCGCCGGCCGCGGTACATGTTGATCGACATCGTGAAGCCTTTGATGCCTGTCGCCGGCAAGATGTCGGCCCACAGCCAACTGGCGCCGTCCACATCGCACTGCATGGCCGATTCGATCTTCAGCCCATAGTCGCGGCGCAGCCGCATCATGGGGTACAGCGACCGCACCATGTTGGCGGTGGAGAGCAGCGGCGTCCAGTGATAGGCCATGCCGGCCACGGCCATCTGCCCGCGACGATGAAGCTCGAGGAAGCGATCGACCTGCCGAGCGGGTCGCTCTTGGAAGTAGCGCTCGACAAATGAGCCGACCTCGCACGTCCACTTATAGCGGGCTTCCGGCGGATAATCCGCCGTCGCCTCACCCAATTCAATCGCTTTGTCGATGAACCCGAGCAATTGGCGAAACACTGTATCCTGGTAGTCGGTGTAGCCGATATCGGTGTGGGTGTGGCTGATCAGGTAAATGGTCGTGATTTTGGACATTGTATTTCTCCAGAATGGCAAGTGGCAGGTGTCTTGTGTCATGTGGTACTTGACACTTGACTCTTCGCAGGTGTATCACCCTGTCACCTTGTCTACTTATCTACTTGTTGTTTCCTCATCACCCTGTCTACTCAAACCTCCGCAATCGACACCTCTATCCCGCGCTGGGTGAAGGTCAGGCGGTCGTGGGCGCTGATGTTGCTGTCGGTGATGAGGCGGTGGACGGCGTCGATGGGCGCAACTTTGACCAATGATTCGACGCCGATCTTGCTGTAATCGGCCAGGACGATGACCTCGCGCGCCGCCGAAAGCATCTGCTGCTTGACGGTAGCTTCGGCGATATTGGTGTTGGAGAGGCCGAAGCCGAGGCTGAGGCCGGTGACGGCCAGGAAGACTTTGTCGGCGCGCAGACCATGAAACGCCGACTCGGCGTTCGGCCCGACCAGCGCCTGCGTCTCTCGCCGCGCCACCCCGCCCGAAAGCACCAACGTGATCCCCGGCTCCTCGCGCAGCTCATCCACCACGGCCAGCGAGCTGGTGATCACGGTGAGGCCGTTGCGGCCGCGCAGCGAGCGGGCCAGATAGGCGGCCGTCTTGCCGGCGTCGAGGATGATCGTGTCGCCATCGTGGACGAAGTGCGCCGCCGCCCGGCCGATGGCTTGTTTGAGCGCCTCCACCTCTTGCGCCAGGTCCTGGCTGGTATCGATGACTTCGAGGGTGATGCCCAGGTTGCGGCTGTGTTCCTCCATGGCCCGGCGCACGTTCTGATACCATTCGTGCGAGCTGAAGACCTGGACATAGCCGATGCGGCGGGGTTTGGGCCGGCCCTGACACTGGCTGGTGAGGGCG
The DNA here is from genome assembly GCA_964460135.1 of uncultured Caldilineales bacterium. GTDB lineage: Bacteria > Chloroflexota > Anaerolineae > J102 > J102 > SSF26. Next base: position 4,807 of record CAYWPZ010000032.1, read on the forward strand.
AAGCCGGCGCTGGCCGAGGGCAGTTGTTCGGCTGCCTGCCAATTCAACCGCCATTCGCCCGTCTTGGCCTCGCGCTCGTAGAAACGGTTCAGGCTGTCGGGCGTGACGATGGCGAAGGGCGTGAGAATGCGTTCGGGCAGCGGGCAGTTGTGGTAAGCGCAGACGGCGGCATCGATGCAGGTGCGGCCCACCAGTTCGGGGAACATGGCGACGCCAATCGTGTATGGGCGATCTTGCTCCAGAAGCTGGCGGGCGCTGTTCCCTTCCAGGCCAAAGGTGGCCACGATGAGTTTGTCGACGGGGAGGCCCGCCTCGCGCCAGGCATCCAACGCACCCAGGGTCGAGTCATCGTTGATGCCGAAGATGACATTGATCTCGGGGTCCAGCCTGAGCGCATCGGCCGTGATCTGCCGCGAGGTCTCGCGCAGCCCCTGGCCATCGACGCGCAGCAACCGGCGCTGGCGAGCAGACAGGTGGCGCAGGCCATCCTCGAAGCCGCGCGTGCGCGCCTCGGTATTAGGCTGGTGATAGCCGACGATCAGGGCCGTGATGGTGTCGCCCAGGCATTGGCGCCCGCAATCGGCCACCCACTGTCCCAACTCGAAACTGGCGCGGTAGTTGTCGACGGCGACGATGGTTCTGGCGCCCGGATAGCCGGTCGCTTCGGCAATGATGGGCAGGCCGGCCCGGCGGCCGCGTTCGACCAGCAGGTGGATGGCCTTGCTCTCTTTGGCAGTTACAACCAGGACATCGGCGCGGTCGACCAAGGCCGTGCGCGCTTCGGCGATGCCGGAGCCATTGCCCCTGGTCTGCACCTGCAATGCCCCTCTCATCAACACCGCCCCGCCGTGTGTTCGCGCCGCCGCGCCCCGCTCTTCCAGACGGCGCAGGTCTCGTCGCGCCGTTTCGGGCGAGCAATTGCAGTGCGAACAGACTTCGGCGACACTGACGACGCCGTTCTGCCTGAGAAGGCCGAGGATGAGTGCTTCGCGCTGGCTGGGGATCACGGTTTGCACCGGCTGGCTGCAACGAGAGTATGACCGATTTCGCCTGTTTTTGTGGGCTTGTAACCGATGATGTGATGGTAGGCCAAGCCGCTTGGCTTGTCAAGAGTCGAGCGTGACCGAATTTGACCGGATTGGTTGGTGGTGATACCGGAAACTGACGGGGAAATTGGCCTTGTTCGGCCTGCCATTCTTCGAGCGTCCAAACTGAGCTACAGTTTGGTAATATCTGTGTGGTATACTCGCCCCATTCAACAAGAGATGTGCTGCCTATGCCCAGACGTGAAACGCGCAATGTGACCGGCATCCGTGGAACTGGCGTCATTGACGCCAACGCCGTCTGGCGTGTGTTCGAATGCTTCCGGCCCGGCTGCGATCAGTTGCTGAAGCTTTCGGAGGACTTGATCGCAGAGCAACGGGCTGCCGACGCGTCGGTTGCCATGACGTGCCCAAGATGTGGCTTTGAAAACGGCGAAGGGGTGATCGAACGAGCTGCGCGCTGGAAGTATTGCCGGGTCTGCGAATGGCTGCAGCCGCTGGAAAATTTCCACAAACACAAGCCCCGTGGTCGACAATTCCGGTCTGGACATCAGCTCGAGTGCCGCGTCTGCAAGAATACGTTGATCAACCCCGATCTTAACCCCAAGCGCACGAGCGATCAGCATCGTGAGGCAGGACAACGGCGACGCCTGTACAGCCTGGTCTCAGGAGATGAAGGAAAGATAGACAGCCAAGCGGTGTTTGATCGATTTGGCGGTCAGTGCTTCAATTGTGGTAAGCCGCTGATCTTCAGATCACGGGGGACAAAAGGCTTCGATCTGGATCACACACTGCCGGCAAAGTATCTCTGGCCACTGAATACAGGCACGGCGACTCTTTTGTGCAGCGAGTGCAATAATGCAAAGCACGACAAGTGGCCTTCGGAATTTTACAAACCAGAGCAACTCAGGGCCCTGGCCCGGCTGACGGGCATCGAGTATGGCATACTGAGCGGGTCACCGCGGTTGAATCCAAGAGCTGTGGATGCCATCTTAGCGAATGTAGATCACTTCATCGAGCAATGGATTGCCTATCCAGATGACATAAAGAAGCTACGGCAGCTAATTCAGGAAACAACCGGAGCCGACATCTTCGTGAATGCCAGCACAGTGCCGGACTTCCTGAGATGATGATGTTAGTGGAGCACGAGATACTGATGTTCCTCGACCGTGCCCTTGTCGCGAATTCCATGCGACTCGCAGTGCTCGACGTTTTCTGAAAACACATCGGCCACGCTAAACCAACGGTTTGCGACACGCGCAAGCGCTTGAGCCATGTCGCACTTGCGACTTTTTCCCAAGTGAAGAACCATTACTCCGTTACTCTTCAACCGTTCTCGTCCTTGCCGGAAGATCGGTTCATATATTTCGAAGCTCGTCTTTTGGCGTTCGTCGACAAAGGCAAGTGGCCGAATGCGAAAATCGGCCGCCTCCCAGCCACAGAACCAGAGGCGCATCCAGTTTGCCAAGTAGAAGCGCGTGCTATCGAAGAACGGCGGGGAGGTGATGATGGCATCCAGGTGGTCAACTTGTTGTGGCCACCAAGACGTGGCATCTTGGAAGATGGCCTTGCCGGGTGTAAATTCCTGAGGATAGGTCACTGCAAGACTCCGTTCGACCTTCTCTCGTAGTCGGGACATCAGTGGTCGATACTCGAACTCACCAGTTGGCGCGAAAGGGGTGATGGGATGCGAGCGTCGGCTGAGGGCATATGGCCGATTGCCGTGAAGGATGTGAAGTAGCGCTGCCAGAATGAGGGACTCGGAAGCTGTCACGGGCGGATGCTGTAGGAAGTAGCGCCGCGCTAGCAGAATCTCTCGGAATGTCTCCTGCGCGAAGTAGTCGGGTAGCGGGCCATTGAAGTGAATTGCTAGCGCGGCCGTCCGCTCTAAATCGGTGACTTGTTCGCGCTGCAAGGATTCAGCCAGTGAATCCAGCAACTGTTCGCAAGCCACGCCATCAGGTCTATCCAGTTTGGCGGCGGAGATGTGCAGTGCAGTCGGACTGATATCGAAGGCCCACGACCGGACTCCTTGCAGTGCCGCTTCGAAGGGGATGGTGCCAACCCCGGCAAATGGATCGAGGATAGTCCCACCAGTTGGAGCGAAGGTCTTCACCAGATACGCGGCTAAAGAGGGTTTCATCTTACCCTGATACGAGCACAGCGAATGCAACGGATGACCCCAGTTGCGCTTGGCAAAGTCGCCCTGCTGGTGTGGTAACCTCTCCTTGAAACGGGCCCAACCTTCAGCCCAACTCGGAAAAAGGCTGAGTTGCTGCTCGTGTACCGCATCTCGCGAGAGAGTATCCAGACGAAAGACGAGTAGAACCTGCCGCAACGGTAGACCGCTGCGGGACACCCGCTTTCGCAATGTAATCTCTCGCTCCAGCACGAAGCCTTGCGCCTGCAGGATGTCAGCCAGCAGCTTATCGGTCGGAACATGAATGCCGCTATATTGCGAGTCGCCAATGTCAACCGCAATAATCGCCTTGTCTTTTAGATGCTTCTTGATCCCATTGAACACGGCTCGCATGTCGGCGAAGTAGCTGGCGATCATTCGTGGGATACGTGAGTCGTAGGCAGCGATCTCTAGTCGCGTCACAATGTCACTGACAGCCGTATCTACGCTACCATTGAGCTTCGCGACGGTGACATCATTGATTCCTGCCGTAATTGCCTTGTTGCGAAAACCGGCCAGATCCTCGCCCGTGCGCAGACTGCGCAGGAACCACAACTCGATTTTCGTGTTGCGGAAGTAATTCGTGCCGTTGAGGTAGGGTGGGCTGGTGATCACGGCATCGAGATCGAGGGCAGGCAAATGCTCCAGGTTGCGTGCGTTTTCGCACACCAGCATTGGGCGGTGTGGAATTGTCTTCAATTGTTCCAGATCGCCTGCCAGCATAGTTAACTGGCCCCTCACTGTGGGGACGAACTCTGCCCGATGCTTTCTGTTTTCCTGTTCGGTCTTGTAACGTACATCGCCACGCCGAATGAGTCGTGAGGTCGGGAGCAGGCTAGCAAGTACCGCCACAGTCAGGAATTTTGCCGTCTGTGGTTCGGTGCAAGCCAGCCGATCTGTGAAGGAACGCGCCCGCAAGACTTGATCATAGGTCAAGTCTTCGAAGAAGATGCTATCATGGAATGTATGCTCATAAGCCTGTTCCAAAGCCGCATCGCGTTCGACCTCTGCCAAGTGAGTCTCGAATTCGTCGGCTTGCTGGCGCAGCCGACTAGCCATTTGCCGGCGCCCTAAGTCCGTCAGAGTCAAGGCAGTCAGCTTGACGTCAGTCAGATACTGGAGTAACGGGTTTAGCTCACAGTAGAACCCTTCGCGACCCAGGTTTGCCACTGTAAGTGGAGTCGTGCCTGTGCCTGAAAATGGATCGAGAACGCGGACAGCATCGGGAGCAAGTTGTCGAAGGATTTCTTCGACAAAACGAGGTGAATAGCCTTCTAAGAAGGGATACCAGCGATGGAGAGGTTCAGCTTGCCCTCCCCTGAAAGTAGTTTGAATTGGCTCGAAAACGATGTCTTCAGCTGCAAAACCAGGTAATTGATACTGGACTGACGATTCCCGCATGGTGCGATACTTCTGACGCAGCAACCGCAGGCAATACGTGTTGATGGGAAGCTCCTCGTCTTCAGCTGCCTGTTGAAGGGACACAAAGCTGCGATGAGCCATCAACTCACGGAGATCATGGCTTGACATCCCTTGAACCAGTTCGTAGATATCACTATCCTTCTCACCGAAAGCCAGCGTCAGATTCCTCTGGCGTGCTGATTCCGCAGGGTAATCGGAGAAGTAGACGGTCTTGAATCGCTGGCTCATGGCGAAAAAGATACCATAGAATGGTAGTTACCGCCAAACCGTGTTGGTCAGTCTAGTCTTAGGAGGTCGAAAACGGCCACCGGGGTTGGCTTCTGGCGGTTGACAATATTCGCACGATTCATAGTACAGCTTCCTAGGCGTCTGGCAGGAACGCCCCAAAGACCTGATTCCCCAGCAGCCAGCCCCGCTCGGTCAGCCGCACTCGCTCATGGCTGACCTCGATCAACCCGCGCCCCGCCAGTTCTGCCAGTTCCACCGGCCAAACTGCGGCCACATCGCGGCCAAAACGCTGCCGGAACTCCGCCCGTTCCACCCCCACCCCCAACAGCCTCAGCCCCACCATCATCGTCTCGCCCATCGCCAGGGCCAGGGGGATGTCTTCTTCGTAATCGTGCGGCGGGGTTTGGACAGCGGCCGCCCGGATGTACTGCTCGACGCTGCGCCCCACCGACCAGCGTCTGCCCCCCCACCAACTATGCGCGCCCGGCCCAAAACCCAGGTACGTTTCGTTGCGCCAATAGACCAGATTGTGCCGGCAGGCAAAGGCAGGCAGTCCATCGCCATGCAGCGGCCCACGCGCCCAATTCGAGATCTCGTAGTGCTCGTAGCCGGCCGCCGCCAGCCGCTCGCAGGCCAGCTCATACAGGTCGGCGGCCAGATCGGGGTCGGGTTCGGGCGCACGACCGCTCGCCACCCAATCGGCCAGCGGCGTCTCCGGCTCGACGATCAGGCTGTAGAGCGAGAGATGTTCGGGGCCCAGGTCGAGGGCCTGATCGAGCGTGCGCAGCCAGGTTTCGGGGCGCTGGTCGGGCAGCCCGAACATGAAATCGAGGTTGATGTTGTCGAACCCGGCCCGCCGGGCCAGTTCGAACGCCTCGACTGCTTCGCTGGCGCTGTGGATGCGCCCCAGGAAGCGCAACTCGCCGGCTGCGAACGACTGCACTCCCATGCTCAGACGGTTGACCCCTAACCGCCGAAGCGTTTCGAACCGGCTCTGGTCGACCGTACCGGGGTTGGCCTCGCTGGTGATCTCGGCCTGGGGGAGGAGCTGAAAGCCCACATGCATGCCGGAGAAGATCGTCTCCAGATGCTCCGATTCCAGCACGGTGGGCGTGCCGCCGCCCAGGAAAACTGTGGCAACCTGCGGCCGCCCTCGCTTCAGCCCCTCGCGTTCCAGATCAGCGGCCAGCGCCTGGGCATAGGCCTGATAACGCCCTTCGCGCCCGGCATAGGTATTAAAGTCGCAGTACGGGCACTTGCGCTGGCAGAAGGGAATGTGGAGGTAGAGGGAGAGAGGTGGCAAGTGGCAGGTCGCAAGTGGCAGGTCGCAAGTGGTCTGAACTACCGGTCTACTTGTCTACCCGTCTACCTGTCTACTTCAGCACAAGCGGCAGATACAACGCTTTCGGCCCTGTCGTCACCTGTTTGGGCTGGGCCTGGTTGTCGGATTGATCCTGGGCGTAGAAGACGACGCGATAGGCGCCCTGTTCGCCAAAGCCGCCCGGATAGCTCACACGATAGCGCCCGGTCTGCCCGGCCACAGGCTCCAGCCGCAGCAGCGGCGCGCCCAAATCCAATGTCGTGTTGGATGGCTCCTCGAACGAAGGTGGGTACACCGCTGCATACACCAATTCCACCGGCTCGGACCCTGCCTCGACCTGGGCTTCGAGCACGCCGGAACCGGCCGCCACCGAGACCGTGGCGCTGAGGATGCGGGGCGGATTGGCGCCAAAGAAGCGGGTGACATAGCGCCCCTGGGCGATGGCCCCATCCAGCGGGCTGAGGATGCCGTCGCCGTTGTCGTCCATCAGCGGGGCCTGGCGGTTGCCGGTCGTCTGTACGGCGGCTCGCGCCTGGTCGAAGCAGGCCTTCAGGCTGCCGCTGGCCGAGATGCAGGAGAAGAAAGCGTCGGAAAAATAGGCGCCCTGGGCCGAGGCATAGGCGTTGAACTCGCGATTGGTGGAGGTGATGACCACGCGTCCGGGCTTGGAGAGGCTTTGTAGGGGGTCGCCGACGCGGTCAATGAAGCTGCCGGAATGGCAGGCTTCGATGATGATGTTGATCTCATCGGCCCCGACGGCGTTCTCCAGACTCGTCAGCCAGCCGTCCAGACTGGCAGGGGTCAGGCGGCCGGAGGCGCTGCAACCATCGACGCAGAAGTAGTCAATTTCGCCGTGATCCATCAGGTAGAGGAAGAGCGGTTTGCCGGGGCCGATGCGGCCGCCGCCGGCCGCCCAGCTCTCGATGGCCTGTTGCAGGGCGGCGGGGCTGGCGATGGCGTCGACCTCGCTGTCGCCATCGCCGTCGGCATCCTGCGAGGTGGGCGCGAGATAGTAGATGTCGTCATCGCTAAACCCACCCCCGCGATAGACGCGGTAGGCGCGGTTGGCGGCGTTATCGATGTTGGTCTGCAGGCTGAAGGTTTCGTTGTGCCCCGCCAGGATGATCACCGCCCCAACAGCCCCGGTCGGACGGTAGATGGTCATCGTCTGGACGCCCTCGTTGCCCACGACATCGAAGGCTGTGATCTGGATGGCGTTGGCGCCCGGCCCCAGGCTGACGTTGGCGATCTGGAACTGGTCGTTGGCGCCCTCCAGGCTATAATCCCACCACTCCAGATTGCGGGTGATGTTTCGCACCCGCACCCGGCTGAGGTTCTCGCCGGCGTCTGCGGCCGCACCCCCTAGGGCGATGGCGGCTTGCGTGGTGGTGAAGACGCCGCTGGCGCCCGGCTGCTCGACCGTGACCGTGGGATGGGTTGAATCTTGGGGGGCAAGTGGGCGGCACGAGACCTCGACCGATTTGTCGCCCTCGTTGCCGCTGAAATCGATGGCGCTGACCCGGATTTTGTAGAGGGCGCCGGTGGTGAGGCCGCCCAACTCGAAATAGGTCAGGTCGCCGCCGGCGACCTCTTCGGCGCCGTTGACGGTGTTGCTTTCGTTGGCGTAGTAGACGACATAGGCGGCGACATCGTAATCGGTGCTGCGTTGCCATTGAATGGCGAGGGTGGTGGGGTTCTTGGCCGAACAGCGGGGCGAGCGAGGCCGGGCGGGGGGAGTCTGGTCGCGGGTGACGCTGAGATCGTAGTTGGTGCTGAGGCCGAAGACGGCCGGATCATGCTGCTGGAAGCGCAGCCAGTAGGTGGCGGTGCGGGTGGCGTTGAACTCTAGCCGCAAGGTGCGGCCAAAGGCGTTCTCCTCGCTTGAAACCGCCGGCCGCACGCAGTTGTCGAAGATGTAGACGACGGCATCGTTGTCGGGGCCGACGTTGCTGGTCTCGATGATGTAGGTGCGGCCGGCCTCGCCGTTGAACTTCACCCAATCCTGGTCGCCCGGCTTGTGGAAGCTGTGCGTCTGGATGGCGCCGTCGGGGGTGATGGTTCTGCCGTCGAAGCAGGCGTCGTCGTTTTCGTAGGCGTCGCCAGGAAGGGAAGTAGCCGTGGGGGTGGGCGTAACGGTGGGCGTGGGCGTGATCGTGGGGGTAGGGGTGAGGGTAGGCGTCTCGGTGGCGGTGGGGGTAAGGGTGGGGGTAGGGGTGATGGTGGGCGTGGGCGTGATGGTGGCGGTGGGGGTGGCGGTGGGCGTCGTGCTGAAGTCGATGACGAATTTGGCGATGAAGGCATCGAAAGCGCCGCCGGCGAACGAGCCGTTGGTGGTGGGAAAGTCGTATGTGGCGGTGCTGCCGCCTACGAACAGATGCCCCTGCGCGTTGATCCCGAAACCGCGGCTGGAGTCGTTCCCGCTGCCGCCGAAATAGGAGCCGTAAAGCAGCGTGGAACCATCCGCGGCCAGACGAGCCAGGATGATATCGCCGCCGCCGTTCGGCGTGGTGTCATAGCCGACGGCTGTGGTCGGGAAGTCGGTGGAGGCCGAGTTGCCCGCCAGATAAACGGTGTTGCCGGCGTCGAGAGCCAGCTTGCCGGCGCCGTCGGTCGAGTTGCCGCCCAAATAGGTGCTGAAGACCAGCGCCGATCCGTCCCCGTTGAGTTTGGTGATGAAGCCATCGGTGTCGCCGGTCAGATTCCTGTCGTAGGCGCCCGTTGTGGTCGGGTAGTCAGACGATTGGGTATTGCCGGCGATAAGGGCATTGCCGCCCGTGTCCACCACCACACTGCCGCTGTTTTCTTCCTTGCCGCCACCGACAAAGGTCGAGTAGACGATAGCGCCGCTGTTCGCATCAGCCTTGAGAACATAGGCATCGCGCTCGCCGTTGAAGGTGGTGTCGTAGGCGCCGGCCGTGGTCGGGAAGTTGGCCGAAAAGACGCCGCCGGTGATGTAGACAAAGCCGCCGCTGAGAGCGATGTCCTCCGGTTCGTCGTAGTCGCTGCCGCCGTAGTAGGTGCTGAAGACGAGGGGACTGCCGGGCTGGGGGGCGATCTTGCTGAGGAAGACGTCGCGCACACCGTTGAACGAGGTATCGGGCGCACCGAAAGTGGTAGGAAAGTCGGATGAGACGGTGCCGCCGGTGACGTAGATCATGCCCGACCCATCGACTACGAGCTCATCGCCGACGTCATTGCCGCTGCCGCCCAGGTAAGTGCTGTAGAGCAACTGGCTGCCGGTGGGATCGAGTTTGGTCACAAAGACATCCTGGCCGCCGTTGTGTGTCCGATCGAAGGCGCCGGCGGTGGTGGGAAAATCGGTCGCATTCGTGTTTCCGCTCAGATAGGTGTTACTGGCGGCATCGACATCAAGCCCAAATGACCAATCGGCGTTGCTGCCGCCAAGAACAGTGACAAACCCCAGTTGACCATCGGGCAAGATCTTGGCGACGAAGGCGTCGCGGTTGCCGTTGAATGAGGCATCGAAGCTGCCGGGCGTGGTAGGAAAGTCGGTGGAACGGGTGTAGCCTGAGATGTAGGCGGCGCCGGCGCCATCCAAAGCCAGCTCGTAAGCTTCATCGTCGCCGCTGCCGCCCAAAAGCCACGAAAAGATGAGGTCGGTCGAGCGCGGCGAGAGCGCAGCCCGGCCCTGTTCCGGCGGCTGGGCGAAGGGCGAGCGCACGAGATTGCCTTCGATGCGGGTAGGGCTTGGGGCCGGGCCGCGGCTAGAGGTGAGGAGCGGCCAGGCGAGATCGCCAACGGCTGTGCTGAGGACAAGTTGGCCCCCAGCCAGGCGGACGGAGGAAGCGCCCTCGACCTGCATCGCTACCTGATCCCAAGCCGCTTCGCCCGACCCCACCATGCGCAGCGCCAAGCGGCCGTCTTCCTCGCCCACCTCCAGATCGAGGCCGGGATACAGGTCGCGATAGCGAACAGCGCCCCAGGCCGGCGCATCGGCGTGCCAGCCGGCGGGGTCGGCGCCGCGGAAGTAGGAGACGCGGGCCGCCAGTCGGTCGAAGGGCTGGAGCTGGGGCCGGGGCCGGCTGCCGGGGAAGGTAATCTTGAGATGGACGCCGCCGCCCTCATCGCCCGCCATCTGCGTCAGCCAGATGGCATTCTCGGCCAGCCAGATTTCGCCGCCAGCGCCCATGAGTAAGAAACGGGCCTGGGCATCGTACTGGCCGGTGTTTTCGACGAAGATGAGCGACGGGCGGCCCGGCGTCTGCACGGGGCGGGCATCCGGCCTGGCCTGGCCCGCAGCCGCCAGAGCCAACGACAGGATCGCCAAGAAAAGGAGCAAGGGGATAGAAGGATGGAAACGGCGCATAGGATTGTTTAACGAGACGAGGATGGCGCCCCTGCCAGAACCCGACCCAGGGCAAGTGCAGTGCGCAGCATACAACGAAACGGCGGCGAAAGCGGTAAGCCAGCGCCGAATCGACCGGCCGATTCTTCAGCGGGCGGCGAAATAGGCGATGGTGACGCCGTCGCCGCCCTCGCCCTGCTCGCCGGTGCGGAAGTTGGCGACAACGCCGTGGTTGCGCAGGGCGTCGCGCACCACCTGCCGCAAGGCGCCTGTGCCCTTGCCGTGGATGATCCGCACCCAGGGCAGGTCGGCCAGATAGGCGTCGTCTAGGTAGCCATCGAGGGCTTCCAGGGCCTCGTCCACGCGGTAGCCGCGCAGGTCCAGTTCCATCCCGGGCGAGGCCGGAGCCGCAACAGGCCGGGGTTGGGCCAGCGCTTCCGTCTGGGGGCGCTGGCGCAGTTCCAGGTTGGCGACCGGGATCTTGAGCCGGAAGGCGCCCATCTGAATCTCGGCCTCGTTCTCGCTTAGCAGGGCGCGCACGGCGCCGCTGCCGTGCAGGCTCTCGACCCAGACGATGTCGCCCACCTGCAATGGCCCGGCCGGGAGCGAGGGGGCGTCGGCGCGTTCCGGCACCTTGCGGGCGGCTTCTTGCCGGGACTGGAAGGCTTTTTCGGCTTCGGCCAGGAAGCGGTCGTGCTGGCTGAACGCAGCGGGGCCGCCGGCGCGGTCGAGACGGGAACGGGCGTGGGCGATTTCCGCGCGGATGGCCTCCAATTCGGCCTGGGCTTCGGCGCGGGTCTCGTTGAGGACGGCGCGACGGGCTTCTTCGATCTTGGCCAGTTGCGCCCGCAGTTCGGCCTCGCGGGCCGCCACCATACGTTCGCTGGCCTCGGTTTTCTGTTGGGCGCGTTTGGCGGCGTCGCGCGCCGCCCGGATTTCGGCCAGCAGGCTGTCGGCGGCCAGGCTTTCGGGCTGGACGAGGGTTTCGGCGGCATCGACCAGGGGCCGGGGCACGCCCAGCCGCCGGGCAATGGCGAGGGCGTTGGAGCGGCCCGGCAAGCCGATGGTCAGCTCGTAGGTAGGGCTGAGTGTCTCCAGGTCGAATTCGACCGAGGCGTTGACGATGCCGGGGGCGCTGTGGGCGAAGAGTTTGACTTCGGAATAGTGGGTGGTGGCGGCGGCGGGGATGCCGCTATCGCGCAGGTGGGTGAGCAAGGAGCGGGCCAGGGCCGAGCCTTCTTCCGGGTCGGTGCCGGCGCCCAGTTCGTCCAACAGGACGAGAGTGTGGGGGGTGGCGTCGCGGAGGATGCGCACGATGTTGGTCATGTGCGAGGAGAAGGTGCTCAGGCTCTGCTCGATACTTTGCTCGTCGCCGATGTCGGCATAGACGCCCTCGAACAGGGTCAGGCGGCTGCCGGGTTTGGCCGGGATGGCGAGGCCGGCCTGGGCCATCAAGGTCAGGAGGCCGGCGGTCTTGAGGCCAACCGTTTTGCCGCCGGTGTTGGGGCCGGTGATGACGACGATGAAGTAGTCGTCGCCGAAATGGAAGTCGATGGGGACGACGGTGCGCGGGTCGAGCAGGGGGTGGCGGGCCTGGCGCAGTTCGAGGACGACGCCGGGGTGCTGTTCGGGCCTGAGGTCGGGGTCGCGATGGAAGCCGAGCAGTTCGGGCCGGTTGGCGTGGAGGTCGTCGGCAAAGTGGGCGCGGGCGAGGATGAGGTCGAGTCCGGCCAGGGCGGCGAGGGTGGTCTCGATGTAGGGCGCTTCGTCGGCCACCAGTTCGCTCAGTTCGCGCAGGATGCGGTTGACCTCGTCCTGTTCCTCCATCTGTCGCTGTCGCCAGTCGTTGTTGAGTTCGACGATGGCGAGCGGTTCGACGAAGAGGGTGGCGCCGCTGCCCGATTGGTCGTGGACGATGCCGGGGATGCGGCCTTTGAATTCGGCCCGCACGGGCACCACATAGCGGCCCTGGCGTTGGGTGACGAGGTTTTCCTGCAAGAAGAGGGCGTTGTCGGGGTTGTGGGCGATGCGCTGGATGCGGTCGAGCAGACGGTCTTGCAGTACCCGGACTTCGGCCCGCAGCCGGGCGAGTTTGGGGCTGGCGCTGTCCATCACTTCCCCGCGCTCGCTGATCGCCCGACCGATCTCGGCGGCGACATGCTCCAGGTCTTGGATCGGTTCGCCCCATTCGGCCAGGGCGGGGTAGCGCTGGCTGTTGGCCAGCAGGATGTGGCGGATGCGGCGGGCGCGCAGGAGGGTGGAGCGGACGGCCAGAAGGTCGATGGGCGCCAGGGTTCCGCCGCGCTCGGCCTGGGCGAGGAGGCCGCGCAGGTCGTGGACGCCGCCCAGGTGGAGGTCGGTCTGCTGGGGGGCCAACGAACGCGCTTCGTCGGTCTCTTGCTGCCACAGACGGGCCTCGCCCAGGTCGGTGGAGGGCCGCCAGGCGAGGGCGAGTTCCTTGCTGATCTCGAAGCTGCAATAGGCGGCCAGCCGGGCGAGGATTTTATCGAATTCGAGGACGCGCAGGGTGTGGTCGTTCATGGCGCGCGGAAGCATAGCCAGGAGGGGCGGACTTTGCAAAGTGGGTTGCTCGTAGTGCAGAATGCCGCCATGCGCTGTCTCGTCACCGGCTGCGCCGGCTTCATTGGCTCTCATCTTTCCGATGCGCTACTGGCGCAGGGGCACGAGGTGGTGGGGGTGGATGCCTTCACCGATGCCTACGATCGGGGCAGCAAGGCGCGTAACGTGCAGGAAGCGGGCGCGCAGGCGCGTTTTCGCCTGATAGAGAGCGATCTTGCCGATGCCGACCTGCCACCGCTGCTGGAGGGTGCGGATATCGTTTTTCATCTGGCCGGGGAGCCGGGGGTGCGGCAGAGTTGGGGCCCGCGCTTCGAGACCTATGTCCGTAACAATATCCTGGCCACCGAGCGACTGCTGGATGCCTGCCGGGACGCTGCGGTGCAGCGTTTCGTCTTTGCCGGCTCTTCGTCCGTCTACGGCGACTCGCCCGATCTGCCCTGGCGCGAGACGACGCCACCCCAGCCGCGCTCGCCCTATGCCATCACCAAGTTGGCAGCCGAGCATTTGTGCCATGCCTATCATCGCAGTTTCGGCGTCCCCATCGTTGTCTTGCGCTACTTCACCGTTTTCGGACCCCGTCAGCGGCCCGATATGGCTCTCCATCGCTTTCTGCACGCGGCCCACACCGGCGAGCCGATCATCGTTTTTGGCGATGGCAGCCAGAGGCGCGATTTCACATATGTGGCCGACATCGTAACTGCCACCGTCGCCGCTGCTTCGGCTCCGGTCATCGGCGAAACCTTCAATGTGGGCGGCGGTGGATCGATTGTGCTCAACGAGTTACTTGATCTGATCGCGGCAATCACCAAGAAACCGCTCACCATCGAGCGCCGTGCGCCGCAGGCAGGCGACGCCCCGCACACCTGGGCCGACACCAGCCGCGCCGCCGCTCTGCTGGGCTACACCCCACGCACCTCCCTGGCCGAGGGATTGGAACGGGAATGGTCGTGGCTGCGAACCATCGGTGACAGTTGACACACGCCACCTGCCTGCCATGTTGCCAACTCTCTTGTTCGATTGCCAGGCCCATGCTGAGATGAAAGCCATTTCCACAAATACCCGTCGCTGATTTCAACGTCCATGGCGCCGACACGATGACCCAACAACTACCCATGCGAAGGATCGGTCGAACTTTTCGATCTTTCTCTTCTGCGCCGAGCCAAGTCGCTTCATCCGATGGCTAACCGGCCAACGCAGTCATATCGACCGGCATCCACCTGCCGGATAACCTATTTCGCGCCTCAGAAGTGAAAACATGAAAACAACCCCGATCTCGATCCTCATCGCCGGCGGCGCCTCCGGCCTGGGCGAAGCCACCGCCAGGGCGCTGATCGAGGCCGACGCCAACGTGGTCATGCTTGATCTAAACGCCGAGCGCGGCCAAATCCTGGCCCAGGAACTTGGCCCCCGCGCCCGCTTTGCGCCGGGTAGTGTGACCGACGAGGCGGCCGTGCAGGCCGCCATCGACCTGGCCACAACCGAATTCGGCGGACTGGGCGCGGCGGTGAACTGCGCCGGCATCGCCACGCCAGGCCGGGTGCTGGGCCGGTCGGGGCCATTGCCGCTGGCCGAGTTCCGCAAAGTGGTCGAGATCAACCTGATCGGGACGTTCAACGTGCTGCGGCTGGCGGCGGCGGCCATGCAGAGCAACGAGCCGGACGAGAACGGCGAGCGCGGGGTCATCGTCAACACAGCCTCGATTGCCGCCTATGATGGCCAGGTGGGGCAGGCCGCCTATGCCGCCTCCAAAGGCGGCGTAGTGGGGCTGACGCTATCGGCGGCGCGTGACCTGGCGCAATGGGGCATTCGCGTGCTCACGATTGCGCCGGGGCTGTTCGATACGCCGCTGCTGGCCGGTCTGCCCGAGACGGCGCGGCAATCGCTGGGCGCCCAGGTTCCCTTTCCCTCGCGGCTCGGTCGCCCCAGCGAATACGCCGCCCTCGTGCTGCACATCCTCGCCAACCCCATGCTCAACGGCGAAGTCATCCGTCTCGATGGCGCCCTGCGCATGGCCCCGCGCTAAGTGAAATGACACAAATAGGAAGAAACACAGATTCGATCTTCTCCTTTGAGCGCGCCGCTTGTGATGGCAGCGGCGTAAAATAACACAAATAGGAAGAAACACAGATTCGATCAGTTACTCCAGAAGGCCATGTTGCCGTCGGCCAGCGGTCGGGGCGGGCTGCCGTCGGTGGGAAAGATGTAGATGCGCTCGCGGCCATCGCCCTCTTGCACGGGCAGGGCCAGGGCATCGCTGGCTGGCGACCAGAGCCGGTGGCTGAGGGCATATTGGTCGAAAAAGGGCAGAAACTGGAGGGTGAAAAGCTCGCCCGGTCGAAAGGTGGCCAAACGCCGTTCTTCGCCTGCGCCGGCATCGACCAACCACAGGTCGAGCAAGGAGGATGAGGCTTGGGCCAGACCGGGGGCGCGGGCGCCGGAAGCATCGGCGGGGCTGAGGAAGGCGATGGTGTCGCCGTCAGGCGACCAGAAGAAAGCGACGACGGTGCGGCGGCTGAGTGTGCGCAAGCTGCCATCGGCGGCGTCGAGCAGCTGCAAAGGGCCGAAGAAGTGCGGGGCCATGACGGGCGGGCTGATAAAGGCCAATTGGTTGTTGCGCGGACTCCAACTCAGGGCCGCAAAGCCTGTGTGCAGCGCCGATTGGCGCACGCCTTCCTGGGTCATGTCCCTGATCACCACGGCGCTGGCTCCGGCGGTCCCGTTTTCGGCAAAGGCACTGTAGCGACCGTCCGGCGAAATCCCCGGCGCCTGGAATGGCCCCGGCGGCGCCATCTCTCCGCTTAGGCTGGCGCCCTCGATGTCGATGAAGGTGATGAGGCCGTCGGGGGCGCGCCCGCCGCTGTGGATCAGCATCCGATCGCTTTCTGCGGCCCAATCCCAGTAAAAAGGCTGGCCGCTTTCGATCTTGCGCGCCGCCGTTTTTCCATCCGGTTCGGCCAGCCAGAGGGCAAGGCCGGGCGCGTCATTGGCCAGGAAGCTCAGCCAGCGGCCGTCGGGCGACCAGTAGAGATAGAACGGCGCCCGGTTCCGGCTGCGATAGACTGAGACCGGCTGCGGGTCGCTGGCGTCGCGCAGCACCCAGACGCCGGCTTCGCTGCCATCGCTGCCCGGCGCAGCGATGAAACGGCCATCCGGCGACCAGGCCGGGAACTGGAAGCTGAGGCCGGGCGCAGACAGGGCGCGGGCGTCGCTGCCGTCGGGATTCAGGGTTTGCAGGCTGCCGTCCGGGGCGACGACCACCAATCGCGGCGGGAGGCCGGCCGGCGAGGGAGGCAATCCGGCCTGCTGGGTGGGGGTGGTCTCCCACGGCTGGGTTTGCGCCAGCAGATAGGCGCCCAGGATGAGCGCCAGCAGACAGGCCAATACCAACAGCAGGGCCAGGCCGGTCAGAGCGCCAAGTAGCCACGGATTGCGCATGCTCGTCTTCGCCTCCTTCGCGTTCTTCACGGATCAACCACTGCTTGACAGGAGCGAGGTCAGGCCGAGCGCATCGAGGCGTTCGGAGGTTGGTTCGCCGGCCTCGGTCCAGCCCATCAGCCCGTACCACATCTGCCGGGCGTTCAGGAATGCCGCCTCGTCGATCGCCACCCCGGCCAACGGCCCCTCAGCGAAGGCTTGCATCACCCGCCTGGGCAGCCGGTCATCCTCGGCGCTGAACCCCTCGCGTAAGTTGAACAGACGGCACAAGGTCTGGGCGCGCTCGCCCACCCGCAAGACCTCGTGAACATCGTACTCGTGGCCGCTGACGCCGCTGAGCGCCTCGGCGATGTGGCTGTAGCGATAGGGATGAAAATGGCAGATGACGGCGCAATCGAGGGCGTGTCGCCAGTTGACCTCGTGATAGAACAGACGCATCTTCTGCGGGCCGAGGTCGGTCAGGGCCAGGGGCGGGATCTCCTCCACCTCGGCCACCCGCTCCAACTCCGACCCCGGTTTGGTAAAAGCGGTGTCGTGCATGTTCATCTGGTGGTCGGCGCCTACGGGAGCGGTGGCATAGCCCACCCCCAGGGCCTGTTTCAGCCGCGGCTCGTGCATCGGCAATTCCTGACCCTTGACCTCGACCGTGAACGCCTCGGCCCCGTTGCCGATCCATTGCGCCAGGCGCTTGCTCCCCAGCGCCATCTTGTCGCCAAAGCCGCGGCGGTGGGCGCTCATCTCCACGGCCTCTAACAGGGCGGCGGCGTCGCCCCAGGTGGGCAGGAAACCGCCCGTCTGTTCAGCCTCCAGCAGCCCCTTTTCCACACACTCCATCACCAAGGCGATGGTGAGGCTCAGGCTGATCGTGTCCATGCCCCAGCGCGAGCACAGCTCGTTGGCCTTGGCGATGGCCAAGAGGTCGTCGATCCCGCAGGCGCTGCCAAACCCGGCCAGCGTCTCATATTCGGGGCCGCCGTAGGCTTTGTCGATGGTGAGCTTGTCGAAGAAGTCAGAACGAAGATAGGGATTGTCGATGCTCTGACCGTGGTATTCCACCACCTGTTTGCAGTTGATCGGGCAAACCTGGCAAGTGTCGCGCTCCCGGAGGATGGTCTCGTGCATCAGTTGGCCGGTGATGCGCTCGCGCTCCTCGAACATCGGCTGGCGGAAATTGAGCGTAGGCAAGGCCCCCACCCGGCCCCAGTTGCGCACCCCTTGCACGGTACCGATCTTTACCGCCCAGGCGGCCAGCGTTTCGTAGTTGTCTCCCAGCCATTTGGCCACGGGATGGACGCGCTTGCGCGCGGCCACGGGCACGTTCAAGGTCCCGCGCACGGCCACGGCCTTCAGCCGCTTGCTGCCCATGACGGCCCCCAGTCCCCCCCGCCCCGCCGCCCGGTTGATGTCGTGCATGATGTTGGCGAAGAGCACCAGGTTCTCGCCGGCCACCCCGCACTGCGCCACCCGCACCCGCTCGTCCTCCAGTTCGCCCCGGATCGCCTGCTCGACCTCGGCGGTGTCCTGCCCCCACAGATGCTCCGCCGGCCGGATTTCGACCTCCCCATCCCGAAGCCAAAGATAGACCGGCTGCTGGCTCTGGCCGTGGACGATGAGGGCATCGAACCCCGCCCGCTTGAACTCATGGCCCCACCACCCTCCCACCTCGGCGCTGGCGATGGCGCCCGTGAGTGGACTTTTGGCGCCGACGCCGTGGCGGCCGCTGCCCGGCAGGTTAGAGCCTTGCAGGATACCAGGGGCGAAGATGAGCAAATTGTTGGGGCCGAGCGGGTCGGTGCGGGCAGGCAGGTCGCGCAAAAGCAGATAGGCAACCAGCGCCCTACCGCCCACCAGCTTGAGATAAAGCTCATCCGGCGGCGTCTCCACCCACTGCCGCCCGTCGCTGAGATCGATGTGCAGGAATTTTCCCCATGTTCCGCCAATTGTCATTTATTTTGGTTCCTTTTGATTGATAGTGTGGTGATTGGTTATTGGTAATTGGTAATTGGTGACTGTGTCC
This sequence comes from uncultured Caldilineales bacterium, assembly GCA_964460135.1. GTDB lineage: Bacteria > Chloroflexota > Anaerolineae > J102 > J102 > SSF26. Next base: position 23,338 of record CAYWPZ010000032.1, read on the forward strand.
AATAACCAATCACCAATCTCCAATCACCCTCCCCCCACCACTGGGGCCAGGCGGAGGATGTCGCCGTCGTTCAATTCGGTGCGCCAGTGCGCCAGGTGGCCGTTGACCATCATCACCAGACCCACATCGGGCGGGATGGGCAATTGCGCCACGGCCTCGCCCACGGTGCGCGCCGTCGGCACGGTGAGGTCGGTGGGGATGCGTTGTTTGAGCGAGCCAGCGACTTGGATGGTGATCATAAGAGAGGCACAGGTCTCAGGAGTCAGGCGGCCACCAGCCCGCCCGCACCCACAGCATCTCCGGGTTGCCTGCTGTGGGGATAGTGCTGGCCTCCACCTTGACCAAGAAGTATAGCCCCGTACAACGCCTCTGGCAAGACGTCCTGCCCGCCGTCCCCGCCTCCACCCGCCCCCGCCACCCGCTCTCCTGCTCTCCCCATCCCCCGTCTTTGGTTTCCTCTCGCGGGCTGCGGTATCATCCCTGGCAGCGCCTGCTCTTTGCAGCGATTTCAATCTCAACGAGGAGAAACATTATGTCATCTCATGTCGCCAAAGTCATCGAATTGATCGGGACATCAGAAGTCAGTTGGGAGGATGCCGCCGCCCGCGCAATCAAAGCCGCCTCGCGCAGCCTACATGGCATCAGCGGCATCGAAGTCCGTGATATGACCGCCAAAGTCGAGGATGGGAAGATCATCTCCTATCGGACGACGGTCAAGATCGTGTTTGCGGTTGATGTTTGATCGTTTGTGAAGGTGTTCCGGGATGCGGGTTCCGGGTTCCGGATGCAGCGCCCTGATCGGGTCACCCCTCCCGCTTCCCGCCCCCCGCCTCACCCCACCTCCACCACCACCGGCATCACCACCGGGCTGCGGCGTGTGCTCTGATAGAAATAGCGGCTGAGGGTGTCGCGGGCGGTGTTGGTCAGGACGGCCTTGCTGCGCTTGCTCTGGGCCAGGCTGCGGGCCAGCGCCTCGTGTGCGCCCTGCAGGGTGGCTTCGGCCTGGTCCTTGTAGACGACGCCGCTGGTGAAAATCTGCGGCTCGGCGGCAAATTCGCGCGTGTCCCGCTGCACGGTAATGACAACGCCGACGATGCCATCGCGGGCCAGGGCATCGCGCTCGCGCAACACAGCTGGGCCAATATCGCCCACACCAGAGCCATCGACGAAGACATAGCCCCCTGGCGCTCGTTCGGCCACCCGGCAGCCATCCGGACCCAACTCCAGCACATCGCCATCCTGCAGGCGGAAAATGCGGTCGCGGGGCAGGCCCAGGCTCTCGGCCAGGCGGGCGTGCAGGTGCAGGTGGCGGGCCTCGCCATGCACGGGGATGAAGAACTGCGGTTGCACCAGCGTTAGCAGCAACTTCATTTCTTCCTGGCTGGCGTGACCGGAGACGTGGACGTTGGCGATGGGTGGATACAGCACTTCGACGCCGCGGTCTACCAACTGATTGATCATCCGGCTAACTTCTTCTTCGTTGCCGGGGATAGGGCTGGCGGAGATCACCACTGTATCCGTAGGGGTAAGAGTCAGCTCGCGATGGCGACCCGTGGCCATGCGCGCCAGGGCGGCCTCAGGCTGGCCCTGGCTGCCGGTGATCAGCAGGAGCACCTGCTTGGGAGGCAGTTTTCCGGTCGTATCCAGCTTGACGAGCATGCCCTTGGGCACCTTTAGATAGCCCAGCCGGCGGGCGATGTCGAAGTTCTGCTCTAATGAACGGCCGGCGATCGCAACCTTGCGGTTGTGGCGGTGGGCGATGTCAATGATCTGCTGGAAACGGTTGAGCTGTGAGGCAAAAGTGGCGACGATGACGCGGCCCGGTGCATCGCGCATAATCTTGTCGAAAGCTGGCTCGATGGTGCGCTCGGAAGGTGTGAAACCGGGTTTCTCGGCCCCGGTCGAATCGGAGAAGAGGGCGAGGACGCCCTCGGCAGCCAGCGCGCCCAAGCGGGCCAGATGCGGCTGGCCGCCGGCGCCGGGCGTGTAGTCGATCTTGAAATCGCCGCTGTGCACCACCCGGCCGGCGGGCGTGTCGATGACGAGGGCCATGCTGTCGGGGATGGAGTGGCTGAGCAGAATGGTGTGGACGGCGAAGGGGCCAAGACGCAGCAGATCGCCGGGCGCGACCTCGCGCAGGTCGGGCTTCAGGCGGCGGCCGAAGTGCTCCTTCAGCTTGCGATCGAGCATGGCCACCACCAGCCGCGTGCTGTAGATGGGCGCCTGGATTTCTTCCAGCAGATAGGGGAGGGCGCCGGTGTGGTCTTCGTGGCCGTGGGTGATGACGATCCCGCGCACCCAATCCTTCTTGTCGCGCAGATACTCGAAGTTGGGGATGACCAGGTCGATGCCAAGCATGTCATTTTCAGGGAACATGACGCCGGCGTCGATGATGAGCAGGTTGCGCCCATATTCGAGTACGTTCATGTTACGGCCGATTTCGCCGAGGCCGCCGAGGGGGATGAAGCGGAGGGGGGT
>CAYWPZ010000033.1:0-25586 GCA_964460135.1 uncultured Caldilineales bacterium
GGAGGACCTGGCCGTGCGCAAGGCCGAAGACAAACGCCTGAGCGAGACGACCGTCACCCTCCGCCAGGATATCGGCTCCTTGAGCAAAGACATCGAGGAGCGGACGCGCAGCATCCCCTACCTGACCGAGCAGCGCAGCCACGACAACAAGCGCATCGTTCAGTTGCAACAAGAGAATGTCGAGCTCTTCAAGCGGCTGGAAGAAGCCAGCAGCAAGCTGCAACTGCTGGAACAGAAGCAGCAAAAGATCGAGAGCCAGACCCAGGCCCTGCCGCCGGTGGTCGAGAACCTCAGACACACGCAAGAGCAATTCATCGAATCGCTCAAGTTGGCCGATGTCGACCGCCAGCGCCAGATGAAGGAATGGGCGGCGGCCTTCGAGACCAATCGGGCGTTGGTGGAAGAACAGCGGCTGCGTATTCAGGACTACGCCGTCACCAACGACGAGGTGAAACGCGGCGCCGCCACCCTGGCCCGCTTCCAGGAGCAGATCCAGCGCGAGCAGGCGCAGGTGGCCGAGCTGCAGCGGCTGGCCGAGGAAAGACACCGCAAGCAATTGGATGTCTTTGTCGCCGACCACGAAAAACGGATGCAGAAACAGGCGCTGGAATGGGAATACCAGCGGGACCACCAGGAAAAGGTGAACACCGACCTGCGCGACCGCTTCCCCGCCATCATCGAACAGCTTTCGTTCCACGACAAGCTGCTGCAATTCTTCTGGCGCTTTGCCGATGCCCAGGGTCAGGCGCAGCTCACAGCGGCCCAGAAATGGCTGGACGAGGTGCAGAAGCTGGCCGGCCAGCGCCAGGGCATCATCAAACAGCACGAAGAGGCCAGACTCGGCGGGTCATGAAAGTCATCGCCACTGCCGGCCACGTCGATCACGGCAAATCGGCCCTCGTTCAGGCCCTGACCGGCGTCCATCCCGACCGCCTGCGCGAAGAACAAGAGCGCGGGATGACCATCGACCTGGGCTTTGCCTGGATGACGCTGCCAGCGGCGACCGCGGGTGGAGAGAGCGAAACAGTCGGGATCGTCGATGTGCCGGGCCATATCGACTTCATCAAGAACATGCTGGCCGGGGTGGGCGGCGTCGATGCCGCCCTGTTTGTGGTGGCGGCAGATGAAGGCGTGATGCCGCAGACGCGCGAGCATCTCGACATCCTCGACCTGCTCGACACCCCCCGCGGGGTCGTCGCTCTCACCAAAAGCGATCTCATCGACGACCCCGACTGGCTGGAACTGGTGAGAGAGGAGGTCGCTTCGACGCTGAAACGCACCAGCCTCGCCGCTGCGCCCATCGTCCCCGTCTCTGCTCTCAACCGCCAGGGCCTGCCCGACTTGCTTCGCGCCCTGGCCACCGTGCTGGCCGCCGCTCCCGCCCGGCCCGACCTGGGCCGCCCGCGACTGCCCATCGACCGCGTCTTCACCATTGCCGGTTTTGGCACTATCGTCACCGGCACCCTGTTGGATGGCAGCCTGCGGGTGGGCGACGAAGTCATCCTGCTCCCCGGCGACCTCCACGCTCGCATCCGCGGCCTGCAAACCCACAAAACCAAATTGGATGTCGCCCATCCCGGCTCACGCGTGGCCGTCAACCTCAGCGGCCTCCACCCCGACCAAATCCAGCGCGGCCAGGTGCTGACCCTTCCCGGTCTCCTGCGGCCAACCTTGCGGGTGGATGTGCGCCTACGCGCTTTGCCCGGCGCGCCTGTCGTGCTCGCACACAATATGGAGATCACATTCCACAGCGGCGCCGCCGAGACGCTGGCTCATCTGCGCCTGTTGGAAGGCGACGCCCTTGCACCCGGCCATTCGGCCTGGGCGCAGATCGAGCTTCAGCACCCGCTGGCCCTGGCTCGCAACGACCACTTCATCATCCGCCGGCCCTCGCCCAGCAACACCCTGGGCGGCGGGCTGATCGCCGACCCCACTCCTCGCCGCCAACACCGTCGCCGCCAGCCCCAGGTCTTTGCCCACCTGGAAACCCTGCTGCGCGGCAGCCCCGCCGACCTGCTCGAAGCTGCCATCGGCCAACAAGGGCCGCTGACGGCTGCCCAGGCGGTGGCCGCAGCCAGGCTCCCGGCCGACCAGGCCCCCGCCATCCTGGCCGGGCTGATGGCCGAGGGCCGGGCGCAGCCCCTCGAGTCGGGCGACCCGAATTCGGCCTTGATCACGCCCGCCGGCTGGGCGGCGCTGGCCGGCCGGCTCCAGGATTTGCTGCGGGCCTTCCATCAGAGCAATCCCCTGCGCCTGGGCATGCCGCGCGAGGAGATGAAGGCGCGAGTGCAGCCCAAATCGGGGTGGCCGGCCAAAGTGTTCAGCGGCGTCATTGCCCGCGCCGTGGCCGAAGGCGCTATCGTCGAGCGGAGCGCCCTGCTGTCGTTGCCCGCCTTCAGCCCTCGTTTTTCACCCGCCCAACAAGCCGCAGTGGACAAACTGCTGGCGAGTTTTCGGGCCGCGCCCTACAATAGCCCCAGCAGCAAACAGTGTCTGGAAGTCGTGAGCGAGGAGGTTTTCGAGGCCTTGTTGGCGCAAGGCATCCTGGTGCGAGTCGCGCCCGATGTCGTCTTCGAGCGCACGACTTACGAAACGATGGTGACGGGCGTGCGCGAGACCATCCTGACGCGCGGCCAGATCACCGTCGGCGACCTGCGCGACCTTTTCGACACCAGCCGCAAATATGCCCTGGCCCTCCTCGAACACCTCGACGCCATCCGCATCACCCGGCGCGAGGGCGATGTGCGCATCTTGCGCTGAATCGGATCAGCCAGCATGGATGAGACAAAGCTGCCGCCTTCGACCAGGGCGAAACTCTTGCGGGCCGGCATTGCCGTCGTTTTCGGCGTTCTTCTGGCCGTCTTCATGCTGGAGATCGCCCTGCGGCTGCTCCAGCTGGCGCCGCCGGCCGAGCCGGTGGGGAACTTCTGGCAGGCGCCGCACCCTGATTATGGTTGGTATCACATCGCCAACGCCGCCGGCCCTTCCTACGATCGTTTCGGCGAGTACAACGTCTGGGTGACGATCAACAGCCGCGGGTTGCGCGAGGCCGAAATCCCCTACCAGAAGCCAGAAGGCGTCTACCGCATCCTCCTCCTGGGCGATTCCTTTGCCGAGGGTATGCGGACGGAGCTGGCGCAGACGGCGGGCAAGGTGCTGGAGGCCCGGCTGAACGAGATGGCCGGCGCGCCTCGCTTTCAGGTCATCAGCGCCGGGGTGGGCGCCTGGGGAACCGACCAGGAATTACTCTGGCTGCGCCAGGAAGGGGCCAGGTACGACCCCGATCTGGTGCTGGTGCTGTTCTTCACCGCCAACGATTTCATGAACAACAGCGAGGCCCTGGAAGTGAGCAATGTCGGCGGTATCTACAAACCGTTTTTCAGCCTGCACGATGGCGAACTGCGGTTGAGCTACCATCCTTTCGACCCCGAAGCGCTGGAGATCAAGGCCAAACAGCCCAAAGCCGCGCCAGACGAGGCGCCGGCGGCAGCCGCCAGCCCGCTGGCCGGATGGCGCGGCCCGCTCCATCGCTATTCCGCCCTCTACCGCTTTTTGGCGCCCCGGCTGCAAGACGGCCCGCCCGACCTGGCCAAGCGCTTGATCGCACTGGGGTTGATCGAGCCTGGCCGGCCGCAACACCAGGCCGCCCTCGGCCCCGCCTATGTCCCTGTCGCCTATGGCGTGTTTGCCAACCCGCGCGACCCTGCCTGGGACGACGCCGTTGCTCTCACCGCCGCCCTCCTGGGCCAGATAGACGCCGAAAGCAAGCAGATGGGGGCGGCTATGGCCGTTATCATCGTCAACAGCCAGGAACAAGTGTTGCCCGCGGCCTGGCAAAAGGTGCAGCAGCGCTTCCCGGCCATGCAAGCACGAGCCTGGGATCTGGAACAGCCCAACCGCGACCTGGCCGCGATGCTGAACCGGGCCGGCATCCCCTTCCTCGACCTCCTGCCCGCCTTCCGGGCGCAAGCCGAGGAGGGGCGGCGGCTCTACCTCCCGCGCGATGGGCACTGGACGGCGGCGGGAGAACGGCTGGTGGGTGAGACCATGGCCGCGTTCGTGCGCGACTCCTGGCAACCATGACGCGCAGACGCAGTACGGGCAAAAGTCATTTGCCAGCCCCTCCTGCCCGACAGTTGCCGCGGCCCCAGAGCGCCCCTCAGACCACACTCGCCAATACGGCGTCGCTCATCTCGATGTTGCGCTCGTCCGACCCCTGCGCGCTCAACAGCCCGTTGGTGAAATAGAGGCAGATGAGCTGGCGGTCGGGGTCGGCCCAGGCCGCCAACGAGCGCAGGCCGCCATGGCCAAAGGCGCGTGGGCTGCTGGCGCGGCCCATGAACGAGGCCAAGCCCTGGCGCGGCGGCCCGCCCAAACTGACGCCATGCCCCCAGCGCGTTGGCTTGCCCAGGACGAGGTCCATCTGGCCGGGGTCGGGATTGGTGGGCGTCGTCAGCAGCTCGACGACGGCCGGCGACAGAAGCCGGCGGCCGTTCCACACCCCGCCATCGAGCAACATCTGATAAAAGGCGGCGTGCTCGTAGAGGGTGCTGTGGCCGCTGCCGGCAGGGATGGGCGCGCGGCGAAAGAGGCGATGATTGGCCACGAAAGCGCTCTGGCGCAGGTCAGGCTCCTGATCGATGGCGGCGACGCTGTTGCGCCGCTCCCAGACCCCACCCCCACCGGGCAGGCCCAGATAGGTGTGGCGCCAACCCGCCGGCCCGAACAACTCGTCGGCCAGAAAGCGGCGCAGCGAGCGGCCATCGACCCGCCGCAGCAGCTCCCCCAGAATCCAGCCGAAGGTGAGGGCGTGGTAGGCCACCTCCTGGCCGGGGGGATAGTCGGGTTTCATCTGCTCGATGGCGCGGATGCACAACCGCCAGCTGGGCCAGTACCAGGGCTGGCGGCTGATCCTGCCGTGGGGCAGCCCGGCGCGGTGGCTGAGCACCTGCCGGACGGTGATCTCTGCCTTGCCGTTCTGGGCAAAGGCCGGCCAGTACCGAGCCACCGGCGCATCGAGATCGATCTTGCCTTCGGCCGCCAGTTTCAGCACGGCCACGGCCGTATAGGGTTTGGTGGCGCTAAAGAGCAGCCAAATGGTGTCGGGCTGCACCGGCCGCCGGCGACGCGGGTCGGCCAGACCGGCGTAGCGATCGCAGACGATCTGTCGGCGACGAATGACCAACAGGTGTGCGCCCGGATGCAGCCCCCCGGCCAGGTGGGCGTCGAACAGGGCGGCAACCGCTTGCAAGCCGTCGGTGGACATCCCGCCGGCGGCGGGCGCTGCGGCGGTGGCAAAGAGAAGGCTCACAGGGCGGAGTATGCCACAGAGGCGGCGCCAATGCGAGACCGCGCAGGGCGGCCTATTTGGGCTTCCTCTCCGCCCCGTGCTACCATCGGCGGTCGAAGGCGGGTTTGGCGACCCGCCTCGCCGCGTTCACTCCCCAAGCTGCTTTGCAGTCACGTTCGATGCCTTCTCCCCTCCCATCTCCCACCCCTCGCCCGCGCGTCTGGGTCATCGGTCTCGACGGCGTCCCCTGGACGCTCCTGCAACCGTGGATCGACCAGGGCCATCTGCCCACCCTGGCGCGGCTGCAAGCCGGCGGCGCTTGGGGCGAGCTGCGCTCGACCCTGCAATTTCTGACCGCCGTCGCCTGGTCGAGCTTCATCACCGGCCTGAACCCCGGCAAGCATGGGGTGTTCGACTTCGCCCGTCGCATCCCCGGCGCCTATGACCAGGAACTGACCAACGCCGCCCGCCGTTCGGGCCGCAGCCTGTGGCGCGTGCTCTCCGACGCTGGCCGGCGCGTGGGCGTGGTCAATGTGCCCATGACCTTCCCGCCGGAGCCGGTGAACGGCTTCCTCATCTCCGGCCTCGACACCCCCGGCCTCGATTCAGCCTACACCTACCCGCCCGAGCTCAAAGCCCAGGTCAACGACATTCATTTCATCGCCGTCAGCACCATCGGCAAGAGCCATGCCGACTACCTGGCCGAGACCCTGAGCGGGATCGACCGGCGCTTCGAACTGCTCCGGCGCACCATCGACCGCGAGCCGCTGGATTTCTATATGTGGGTGGAGATGGAGACCGACGCCATTCAGCACTGCTCGTGGCATCTGATGGCCGATCCCTCGCAACCGGGCCACGACGCCATCCTCCAGGTCTACAAGCGCATCGACCACCACCTGGCCCAAGTAGTGGACGCTTTGCCGCCGGATGTAACCTTGTTCGTCATGTCCGACCACGGCGCCGGCCCCATCGCCAAGACGGTCTATCTCGACCGCTGGCTGGCCCAGAAAGGATGGTTGCACTATCGCCAGGCCGCCGAACAAGACTCGGCCGAGCGACTGCGCCAGCGCGCCCGCCATCTGGCCCGCGTGGGCGTCCGCCAGACACTCTACCTGGCCCAACGCTTCTTGCCGGTGGCCGTCAAGGGCTTTCTCAAACGCTTTTCGGGCGCGCACGCGGCGGTGGAGACGTTCATCGACAAGGCCGATGTCGATTGGGCGCGCACCGCAGCCTACTCGACCGGCAATCTGGGCAACATCAATCTCAACATCAAGGGCCGGGACCCGCAGGGCGTGATCGAACCGGCGGCGGTGGAAAGCGTGATCGCCGCGATCACCGCCGCCCTGCACGAGCTGCGTGACCCCGACACCGGCGAGGCAATGGTGAAGGAGGTCTGGCGCCGCGCAGAAGTCTATACTGGCCCACTCGTCGACCGCGCCCCCGACCTGCTCATCCGCTGGCGCGATGACAAATATCTGGCCACCAAAGACTACGATGGCAGGCCCGACGGCCCCATTTTTGGGCGCAAACAGAAGTTCGGCCGGCACGGCGCCGCCTACGCCCTCGACCAGACGGGGACGCACATCATGGCCGGGATGTGCATTGCCTATGGCTACGGCATCCGTGCAGGGGCGCGCTTGCAGGAGGCCAGACTCATCGATCTGGCCCCCACCATCCTGCATCTGCTGGAAACACCCATCCCGCCAGCGATGGATGGCCGGGTGCTGACCGAGATCCTCGCGCCTGCCTGGGCCGAGCGGTCGCCTGGCTACGAGACCGAGGCGGTGGACGACCCGGCCGCGGGCGCGCAAGCGGAGTTGAGCGCCGATGACGAGGAAGCCATCCGGGCGCGCTTGCAGGGCCTGGGCTATGTTGCCTGACCAGCATCGTCGCCGCGGCCCAGAGCGTCAAAGTTGTCATGAACACTTTGCTTGCGGCGCCAGCGCCGCCGGAACCGATGCAGCCTCCGCCAGTAGTCGATCTCTCGGTCATCATCGTCAACTGGAACGCCGGCGCCTATCTGCCGGCCGCCCTCGCTTCGCTCTTCCAGGCCCATGAGCAGGCTGGCGGCGGGCTGAGCATGGAGGTCTGGCTGATCGACAACGCCTCGAGCGATGATTCGCTGACCTGGGTGCGCCGCCATCATCCGCGCGTGGGCGTCATTGCCAACCGCGAGAACCGGGGCTTTGCCGCCGCCAACAACCAGGGCATCGACCAGAGTGCGGGGCGCTTCCTCCTTCTACTCAACCCCGACACCGAACTGCCTCCCACAGCGCTGGCCGCTTTGATCGACCACCTGGAGCGGCATCCGCAGGTGGGGGCAGTTGGCCCACGCCTGGTGGGGGCGCGAGGCAAGACGCAAGGCGGCGCCGCCGGCTTCGATCCGTCGCCCGCAACCATTTTCAACCATGCCACTTTCCTCTACCGGCTGTTTCCCGGCCGGCTGCGAGGGCTTTGGCTGCCTCGCTCGGCCTACCTGCAATCGCAGCCGATCGTGGTGGACTGGGTGTCGGGCGCCTGCATGTTGATGCGCCGCCAGGCCGTCCAGGCGGCCGGCCGCCTGGACGAAGGCTATTTCATGTATTCCGAAGATGTGGAATGGTGCCGGCGGATGCGCCAGGCCGGTTTTCAGATCGTCTGCCGGCCGGATGTGAGCGTCGTACACCACATCGGCGGCAGTTCCCGGCAGCGCGGGGCCGCTTTCTATGCCCACAATGTCGATGCGCTCGATCGCGATCTGCGCCGCCGCTACCCGGCCTGGCAGGTGGCGCTGATGCACCTGATGAACGCCTCCGGTTTTCTGCTCCGTTATGTCATCTACGAGATCGATTGGCTGCGCTGGCGCAACCCGGCCTTTGCCGACCTGCGCAACACCTGGGCCGCCTGCCTGAAGACCAGCCTGCAACGCATGCTCGGCCCGGCCAGGTCGCTGCACGGGAGGGACGATGATTGACCTGCATCAGGCCAGGGTGCGGCTGCTGCGCCGCTGGCGCGAATGGCAACGTCGGCTTTACTACCGCTTTGCCTTCGGTCGAGAGGATGCGCTCTCCAGGCGCTGGGCGGCAAGCGTGGCGGCCTGGGAGCAGGTCTGGCGCAAGGGCGATGTCCCCGCCGGGCAGGGCGTGTGGGAAGAGCAGTACGCTGGCGGCAAGTGGGGCTTTCTGGGCGGGCTGCCGGAAGTCGGGCGCTACAGCGTCATCGCCGGTTATATCGCCTTTCTGAAAACGAACCCGGCCATCCTCGATGTGGGCTGCGGCGAAGGCATCCTCTTTCACCGCCTTCGACCCCTGGGTTACTTCCGGTACGACGGCATCGATCTGTCGGCGACGGCGCTCGCCGGCCTGCGCGGTCTCGAGGATGAACGCACGCACTTCATCCAGGCAGACGCCGATAGCTACATCTGCGCGCCTGATTGCTTTGATGTTGCCGTTTTCAACGAATCGCTGTATTACTTACAGGCGCCGTTGGCGGTGGTGCGTCGCTACGCCGCCAACCTGAAGGCAGATGGCATCTTCATCGTCTCCACCTATCTGCTCTCGCCGCGCGCCGTTGCCATCCTCGCCCAGATCAAGAGCGAGTATGCGCTGCTAGACGAGTGCCAGGTGGCGCACGGCCGCCAGGCCAGTCTGATCAGCGTCTTCGCCGCCTCGCCCCAGAGAGCAGAAGCATGACCGCCGCTCGCTCGGTCGCCCGCAACACCCTCTTTCTCAGCCTGGCCCAGGGCATTCGCATCCTCCTGGGCTTCGTCCTCATCCTCTACATCGCCAATCGTTACGGGGTGCTGTGGCAGGGCAAGTTCAGCATCCTGTTGGCCTTTCTCAACATCTTCCAGGTGATGGCCTCCTTTGGCCTACCGCGGCTGATCACCCGCGAGGTGGCGCGCGACCCTGCCGCCGGCAGTCGCTACTTCTGGGCCGGGATCGTCGGCCAGGGAGCGACAACGGTCATCTTTGCCATCCTCATGTTCGGGGTCGTCAGCCTGTCGCCCTACCCTGCCGACACCAGAGCCATGCTGCAGTTGGCTATCCTGGCCCTGCCGCTGTTTACGCTCTATTCGGTGGCGGCGGCCCTCTTGCGCGCCTACGAACGTATGGAGTACCTTGTCTATGCCGAGGTGCTCAGCTCATTGGCCCAGGTTGTGTTGGCCGTCACCGTCCTCGCCCGGGCCGAAAACGTCCTCGCCCTGGCCGTCATCCGCATTGGCGGGCTATCGCTGGCAGCGGTGATGGCAGCGGCGGCGGCCTGGCGGATGCAGATGATCGGGCGCCCGCAGATCGACCTGCGCTTCTCGTTTCGCCTGCTGCGCCAGTCGGCCGATTTCTTCGGCATGGCCGCCTTCGATTCGATCTTGCAGCGGATGGACGTGCTGATCCTCTCCATCATCGGCGGCGAGACGGCAGCCGGCATCTACGATGCCGCCTTTCAGTTGATCAAAGTGATCATGACCCTGGTTATGTCCTTCACCGACGCCCTCTACCCCGTGCTGTCGCGCTTGTTCGTGCAGTCGCGGCTGCGGTTTGGCCTGGTCACGGGCAAATCGCTGCACTACGGGCTGGTGGCGCTGTTGCCCGTGGCCGTGGGGACGGCCGTGTTGGCGCCGGCGATCATTGCTCTGTTCTACCGGCGACCAGAATACGGGCCGGCGGCTGGGGTGCTGGCCGTGGCCGGAGCTACGACGCTGGCCTATTTCGCCCAGATCGTTCTCACCCGCGCCCTGGCGGCGGGCGACCGCGCCCGCGCCTCGCTGCTGGCGACAGGTCTGATGGTGGTTGCCGGGGCAGCTCTGATCGCCGGTTTCAGCGCCATCTGGGGGCCGGCGGGGACGGCGACCGGGGTGGGGCTGATGTATGCGCTGGGGGCGGTTTTCGCCTGCTATGCCAGCCGCGACTTTCAGATCGCCTTCGCCGCCAACTACCTGGCCCGGCCGGCGCTGGCGGCGGTGGTGATGGGGGCCTTCCTCTACTTCCTGCCCTCGCTCCCGCTCTGGCTCGCCATCCCGGCCGGCGCCGCCCTCTATGCAGCCGCGGCGATGGCAAGCGGCGTCCTGAACCGCGGCGATCTCCAACTTTTTCACTCCCTACTCTCGAAACCCTGAGCCTTCGGCGCCGATCATCGCTCCTCCAGCCTGCCATGCCAGCGCTTGCCATTGTCGATTGCGATCTCTTCACGCCGGCCCGCCGGATTGCGCACGGGCTGGTGTTGGTCGAGGGTGGGGCGATCCGGGCGTTGGGGCGCAGCCAAGACGTCGCCCTCCCGGCCGATGCCCAGGTGATCGATGCCGGCGGCGGTTGGATGACGCCGGGGCTGATCGACCTGGCCTGGCGGGACGAGAGCAGCCTCTCGCCCGCTGACTGTGGGATAAGCAGTTTGGCCCAGGTCGTCGAAGTGCGGTCGGAACACGACTTGCCGGCCCTGGCCGAGGCGGCCGCCGGCCTCGCGCGGAGGTTGTTCCGCGCCCGGCCGCTGGGCCTGCACGTGATCCTGGGCGCCGACCCGCCCGCCTGGGATGATCTCTGGGCCGCCGCCGACGGCGCCATCGCCCTGGCGACACTTCCGACAGGGGTTACCCCCAACCTGTTGCGCCGGTTGGCGACCGAACGCGTGCCCTGCATCTTCGACCGGCAGGCCGCTGAGCAGTCGCCCCTCGATCCACTGGCCCACGAGATGCTGATTGGCGGCCTGGCTGCAGTCGCTGCCCCCGCCAGCGCTCGTTACCAAGTTGCTACGACCGCCTCGTTTTTGGACTCCGACGGGGAGGGTGTTTTGCTGACAAGCGGCCCTGGCCGGCCCTTGCACGGGCGGGACTTGCATGCCCTGAGCCGGCAGGGCAAAGGTGATTTTGCCGCCCTCCTGACTGCCGCCAGCGCCGCGCCGGCCCGTTTTCTGCGCCTGGCATCGGGCCGGCTGGAGGTGGGCGCGCCGGCCGATCTGCTGTGCTGGACTCGTTTCGGCGAGCCGATTTGGGTGATGGTGGGAGGGGATGGGGGGACGCAGGCAGGGGGAGACGCAGGGAGGCAGGGAGGCGAGGGGAGGCGGGGTGTGGAGGCGATCGTCAAGTTTCTGCAAGGGCGCGGGGAGACGGTGGAGGTGCGGGTGGAGGAGGGCGGCGAGGGCGGCGTCGCTTTGGTCTGGCGGTATCGGCAGGCGAATGGTCGTGTGGAGAAGGCGGCCATCGCGGTGCAGGTCGATGACAGCCGAGATGACAGTCGCTTTCGTTTCGAGGCTCGTTCGAGCCTCGCCGCTGCGCTGTGGCGAACAGAGGCTGACTGGTATTTCTATCATTTTGCGGCGATGGGCATGCTCTATTGCTTGCCGGTGCGGGGCCTGCGCGCCTGGTTGGAGCAGCGCCGCGAGCCTGGGTCGCTGGTGGGGGATGCGCAGGCGGCGGCGGTGGCGGATGTGATGGCGGCGTTGCCTCGCGCCAGGGTGGTGAAGATGGCGACGTAGACGGATGGGCGGATGCCTGGGATGGACGGAGCGGTGGGATGGGGGCTTGTTTCGCTCCTTGCTCATGTTTGCCTCTTTGCCCTATGCTTCCGCCATGACCACTGTCCTCCTACGTCCTCGCGACCGTATCGGCGCCGTCCTTGCCGGCCAGAAACCCGACCGCCTGCCCGTGGGCGAGCTGGTGTTCGAGCTCGATCTGGTGCGGGCGGCACTGGGTTTCGCACCCGAGGCCGCCGTCCCCCTGGCCGCCGAGCAGGCCCTGCTCGAACGCTGGGGCCATGATCTCATCGTCGTTTCCTTCTCGCACGGCTGGGGCGCGCCGCAGCAGCCGGACGAGGAAGACGCCCTCTTTCGCCTGGGCTACTGGCAACAAAACAGCGACCGCTTCGTCTTCGCCCTCATCGATGGCCCCTTCAGCGCCGCCGCCCGCGCCTGGGGCTGGGAGCAGGCGCTGATGCGCTTCAGCCGCGGCGACCCCGATCTGCCGGCCTTCATGGCCGATGCCGTGCTCGACCTGGAGGAATTGTTGGCGCAGATCGCCGCGGCCGGCGCCGATGGCGTCATCATCGGCGATGACATCGCTTATCGTCGCGGCCCCTACATCAAGCCCGAACACTTGCGGCGGCACTACTTCCCCTACCTCTCGCTGCTGGCATTCTCTGCCCAGGAGGGGGGCCTGCCGGCCGTCTTCCATTCCGATGGCAATCTCTGGCCGATCTGGGATCAGCTTGTGCAGACGCCCATCGCTGGCGTACAGGGGTTGGACCCGATGTCGGCCATGTCGTTGGCGCAGGCGCGCGAGCGCAGCGGCCCGCGCCTTTGCTTGTGGGGTAATCTGGACCTGGGCTGGTTGGCGCAGCCGCAGGATGAAGCCGCCATTCGCCAGCACCTGTACGATCTTCTGACCCCGGTCGCGGGCACGCCTATCATCTTTGGCACGGTTGGCGGCCTCATGCCCGGCCTCTCGCTGCGCCAACTCGACGCGCTTTACGCCGCCGCGCACGCCTTTCCCTGGCCCAGCCTTTGAATCCTATGTCCACACAGGCTCGTTCGCTCCCTAAACTGCTCCTCCATCTCGAAGGCGGGCTGATCCTGGCCGCGGCGTTGTTCTTCTACGCCCGCTCAGGCCAAAGCTGGCTGCTTTTTCTGATCCTTGTGCTCGCCCCCGATCTGTCGGCGTTAGGCTATCTGGCCGGCCCGCGCGTCGGCAGTATCGCCTACAACTGTTTTCACACCTATCTGGCCCCTGGCGTCTTGCTGGCAGCCGACTTTTTCGCTGCCTGGCCGCCTGGCATCGCCCTTGCGCTGATTTGGATCGCCCATATTGGCGGCGACCGCCTGCTTGGTTTCGGCCTGAAGTATCCCACGCGGTTTCAGGATACGCATTTGCAGCGCGTATGAACATTCGATGACCGACGACGACGATACTCCTTGCATCACTTGTCGCCTACCACTTGCTCACTTGCTTGCGATGTTGCCAGATTATAAAAGTACTTATATAATCTACCCGTGACACCTCTGAAGTATGTAGGATCGAGTCTTGATGATCTGCGGGATTTTCCGGCAGAGGCCAGAAGACAAGCAGGTTTCGACTTGTACACCGTCCAACGAGGTTTCGAACCGGACGATTGGAGGCCGCTGAGTGAAGTTGGCGCTGGTGTTCGAGAGATCAGGATTCATGTTCTTGGCGAATGGCGAATTGTCTATGTTGCCAAGTTCATCGACGCAGTTTATGTCTTGCACGCTTTTCGGAAGAAGACTCAGAAAACTCGGCTCGAAGATATCGAACTCGCCCGCCAGCGTTATCATCAAATAGGAGGTTGACTTATGAATGAAATCATCACGCCATCAAGTGGCAACGTCTTTGCCGACCTGGGTTTCGATCCTGCTGAAGCAGCCATCTTACAGATGCGGGCAAAGCTGATGAACGATCTGCGTTCCTCGCTGCAATCAAGCGGGATGACGCAAGTGGAGACAGCCCGTCAACTGGGGATTGCGCAGTCGCGCCTCTCCGATTTGATGCGCGGAAAATGGGAGAAGTTCAGTCTGGAGATGCTGATCACACTGGAAACCCGCGCTGGTCGCCAGGTGATTTTGGAATTAGCGCCGGCTTGAGGGGGAAACCCTTCACCCCACCTCCAAACACCCCTCCCCCAACACCCCCTGCAGCTCGCGCGCCAGCGCCTCGCAATAGCCCGTGGTCTCGTTGGGAAAGCTGAACTCCATCTCGTTGCTCACGCGGATCACGAAGCGATCCTGGCCGGCATAGCGCCGGATGGCGGCGATCGCCTGGTGCAGCCGCCGGCTGTCGTCGGGGCCATCGCCGCTGCGCCGAAAGTTGACGCGCACCAGGCGCGGAGAGAGGGGAGCGGGCGGAGGAACATGGGGCAGAACATGACCGTTGCCGCGAACAGGAACAGCGGCGCCGCCACTGCCAGCTGGGATGGGCGCCGTCGTCAAGAAAACAGGCGGCGGCTCGGCCACGATGGGGAGGGGGCCGGCCACGAAGTCGTCGTCATCCTCGCCGGGCGGCTCCAGCATGGCGGCGGGGGGCAGGCCGTCGTCCTCCCAGGCGTCGGCGGGGGGCGGCGAGGCGAAGGCAGGCAGGCTCTCCTGTTCGCTGGCAGGTAGGGCATAGGCGAAACTGTCGCTGATGCCGTCGGCGATGACGCTGACGCGGTCGTTGCGCACATCCACCTTGCCGCGCACCAGGACGATGCTGCCTTCTTCTAGCAGCTGCGGCGGGGTGGCCTCCAGCGTGCGGGGGAAGACGGTGACATCGCACTTGCCTTGCAGGTCTTCGAGGGTGACGAAGGCCATGTAATCGCCGTTCTTGGTCAGCAATTTGCGCACACCCGCCACCATCCCGGCCAGGGTGACGCCCTTGCCCTTCATCAGCGGCGTCACCTCGTTGCATAGGCAGGTGATCGCCCGCTGGTAGTTGGCCGTCACCCGGCGCAGGGGGTGCTCAGAGACATAGACGCCCAACAGCTCTTTCTCCCAATCCAGCGCCTGCTTGGCCGGAACCGCTTCGATTGTGGGCGGCGGGTCGAAGAGCGAATCGACGGTGGTCGGCTCCTCGACAAACTCGAACAGGTCAAACAGGCTGCCCTGGCCGACATCGCGCGCTTCCCAGGTCTTGGCCGAGAGCGTCATCATGCGATCCAGCACGGCCAGCGCCTTTGCCCGCTCGACCAGCGTATCGAAAGCCCCGACCTTGATCAGGCACTCCAGCACGCGCTTGTTGATCTGGCGCAGATCGACGCGGCGGCAGAAATCTTCCAGGGCGGCGAACGGCCCGTCGCTGCGGGCGCGCAGGATTTCGCTTACCGGCCCCTCGCCCACGTTTTTGATCGCGCCCAGGCCGTAGCGGATGGCCGCGCGCGGGGGCACGGGGAAGGGATAGCCCAGGCGGGGGTCGCGTTCGGGCGCCTTCATCGTTGCCGGCAGCGCCGCCAGCGTAAAATCCATCCCGCTCTGGTTGATGTCCGGCGGCAACACCTCGATCCCCATCCGGCGGCATTCGGTGATCGTGTTGACCACCTTTTCGGTCTTGTCACGCTCCACCAAAAGCATGGCGGCCATGTATTCCAGCGGGTAGTGCGCCTTCAGAAACGCCGTCTGCACGGTGATGAGGGCGTAATCGGCCCCATGCGCTTTGTTGAAGCCGTAGCGGGCGAAGTACTCGATGTCCGAGTAGATGTCCTCGGCCGTTTTTTGTGGGATGCCGTTCTGCACCGCCCCGGCCACGAACTTGGCCCGATGGGCGTCGATTTTCTCCTTGATCTTCTTGCCCACGGCCTTGCGCATTTCATCGGCTTCGGGCAGCGAATAGCCGGCCAGCCGCTTGGCCATATCGATGATCTGTTCCTGATAGACGCAGATGGCGTAGGTTTCCGATAGAATCGGCTCGAGCGCCGGATGCCGGTAGACAACCTCCTCTTTGCCGTGCATACGGGCGATGAAGTTGGGGATGTATTGCATCGGCCCCGGCCGGTAGAGCGACACCACAGCGGTGATGTGCTGGAAGCGGTTGGGCCGCATCTCGGTCAGAATGCGGCGCATGCCCGGACTTTCCACCTGGAAGATGCCGGTCACCTCACCACCCGACAGCAGCTTGTACGCTTCGGGGTCGTGCGCGGGGATGTTTTGCAGCGTATACTCGACGCCATGCCGCTCTTTGATCAGCCGCGATGCCTCGCGCATGATCGAAAGCGTGGCCAGGCCCAGGAAATCCACCTTCAGCAAGCCGATGGACTCGCAGATGGGGAACTCGAACTGCGCCACTGTATCGGTGACGACGGCCTTCTGCGGGCGCATGACCGGGATGTATTCGGTCAGCGGCTGGTCGGCGATGATGACGGCGGCGGCGTGAGTGGAAGCGTGGCGGGCCACGCCTTCGAGCTGGATGGAGGCGTCGATGACTTTGCGAACGGTGGCGTCGGTCTCGTAAGCCTGCTTGAGTTCCGCCGAGTAGAACTCGTTGCCCTCTTCCAGACAGCTCTGCAGGGTGATGTTCTTGCCGGGGACGGAAGGAACCAGGCGGGCAATGCGGTTGACGTCAGTCGGGGTCAGCTCCAGCGCCCGGCCCACATCATGCACGGCGGCGCGGGCCTTCATGCGGCCAAAGGCAACGATCTGGGCGACGTGTTCGGGGCCGTATTTCTCGATCGTGTACTGGATCATCTCTTCGCGGCTGTCGTCGGGGATGTCCAGGTCGAAATCGGGCATGGAGATACGGCCGGGGTTGAGAAAACGCTCGAAGATCAGGTCATGTTCGAGCGGGTCGATCAGGGTGATGCCGGTGGCGTAGGCCACGATCGACCCTGCCCCCGACCCGCGCACATTCCACCAGATGTTGCGCTTCATCATCGTCTGGCACAGATCCCAGACGATGATGAAGTAGACATCGAAGCCCATCTCGTGGATGATGCGCAGCTCTTTCTCGGCCCGCTCCACGACCTCATCCGTGGCTGCCCGATCGCCGTATTTCTCCCGCAGCCCCGCGAAAGTGAGGCGCCGCAGGAAGGATTCGTAGGTGTGCCCGTCCGGGACCTCCAGGTTGGGCAGATGGAAGCTCTTGTCTTCCACATCCACGCTGCACATCTCGGCAATGCGCACGGCATTGGTGAACGCTTCCTCGGGCAGATCGACCAGGGGCCGGAAGGTGGCCTCCAGTTCGGCGCGGGATTTGAGAAAGTAGCTGGGGTCGGGGTAACGCAGGCGCTTTTCGGCGCTCTTCATCGCCCCTGTCTGCACGCAGAGCAAGGTGTCATGGGCGTCGTAGTCGCTCTGACGGGCGTAGTGAACATCGTTGGTGACCAGCAGCGGTACTTCGTGCTCTTTGGCCCAGGCCAACAGGGTGCGATTGATGTCGCGCAGGGCGCTGATGTTGTGTTCCTGCAACTCGACGAAGAACCGTTCCGGGCCAAAGAGGTCGCGGAAGCGCCGGAACCACGCCAGCGCTTTCTTCTCATCTCCCGCTCCGTTTTCGTTGTTGAGCAGGCTGGGGACGGTGGCGGCCATGCAGCCGGTGGTCGTGATCAAACCCTCGGCGTGGGTGGCCAGGTAATCGAAATCGACGCGTGGTTTGTAGTAATAGCCATCGGTCTGCGAGGCCGAAGCGATCTTGACCAGGTTCCTGTAGCCCGTCTGGTCGGCGGCCAGCAGCAAGAGGTGATTATTCTCTTTGTCCAGATCCACATCCCGCCCGTTCATGGGCCGGCCGGGTACCGTGATATACGCCTCCATCCCCACCACCGGCCGAACCCCGGCCTTCCTGGCGGCGCGGTGAAATGGGACGATGCCGTGCATGACGCCATGATCGGTGATGGCCATCGCCGGCTGGCCCAACTCGACCGCGCGCTTGATCAGCGTCTCGACGCTGGCCAGGCCGTCGAGCAGCGAGAATTCGCTATGGACGTGGAGGTGGGCGAAATCTTCGGCGGGCATGCCGCGTATTATAGCCCGGCCAACCGTCCGTCCCAAGCCGTTGGCAAGAGCGTTCCGGCAGGCTTATGGCAGGGAAATGCCTGATCGCAGATTGGCAAGCACCAGTGTTTGTTCTATGGCTGTCGGCAAGGCAACAGGGTAGAACCGATCTGTGGAGTAGGCATAATCCTCACCACTTTCATCGACGACACGGACGTAGCCATGGCTTGCTGCATCTTCGTCGGGGATGACACGATAAAGTTTGCCGACCTCAAGTGAAGCCGGGTAGTTATCGTTATTGAGACAGATAGCGAAATAGGGTGCGCGTGGGCGACTTTTGCTCATAGTCATCACTTAGTCCAAAAATGGAAGCTTCAACTTGAATTCCTTCTTCCCGATGCCATGGGCTTCGTACCAGTGAATTTCGGCAGTTCGTATTGAACCATTCATCAGGCGAACCACAGCAATTCCTTTGAGTTTACGCCAACGACCCTGCCCGTACTTCTTGCGCAAGCGCGCCAAATCACGAATGGATCGTTCGGCTGCAATAGATTCGATATGAGTGATTTCGCCGATGATTTCAAAGTCCATGCGAAGCCATCCGGTTCATAAAGGCGCGAGTAGTACTGACTGCGCAACGGCTGAGCTTCGGCCCCATCATACATCGAAGGACGCATACTGACAACGGACGTGAATCATGATCGGTAGATTTAAGAGTAATGGCAAGCGCGCTGGCCATCGGATCTTGTTGATGATGTCCGGAGGGTCGAACTGTGCTACCGCCAGAAGCCCTCATGCACGGCGCGGGCTTCCCTATCCAACGCCGCTGCAGGGCCGCTTACCTTGACGCCGCGCTGGCTGCGAGCAAAGACATCCCGGCAAGGAAGCAGAAGATGCTCGGGCGATGGGCCCACGATGTCGTACAGCTCGGCCTCGCTGAGGGCGAAGACGACGCGTCCAATCTGACTCCAGTGAATGGCGCCTGCACACATCGCACAGGGCTCTGTGCTGGAATAGAGCGTGCAGCCCGCCAGCAACTCCGGCGTGAAGCGCCGAGTCGCCAGCCGTACGAGATTGGTTTCGGCGTGGCCCGTGCAATCGTGCTCGGTCACCACGGTATTCTGCGCTTCCAGGAGAATGTGGTTGTCAGCGTCAACGAGCACGGCCCCAAAAGGATGGTTGCCGTGCTCGCGTGCTTTCCATGCCGCCAGAATTGCGGCGCGCAGATGCTCGATATCGATGTCATTCATGGCGTAGCTGGCTGCGACCTCGCCTTCACACGCTCGCCCCGCTTGGCGTTTCGGCGCTAAAATCCTCTGCCGAGGCCTTGGGACGGATGATCACGTTGCGGCCTATCACGGCGCCGGATGGTATCTGTGCGCTCTTGCCGACGAGTGTGATGCCAGTGTTCAGCACGCCGGCCGGGTGCTGATTGGGGGTGTTATCGTCACCCCACCCCAGTCGGGCCTCGGCCCCGACTGTGACCTGTTTATCGACGATGGCCCGATCCACGACTGCGCCAGCTTCGATGACGGCGTCGTCCATGATGATGCTGTCCTGCACCACCGCGCCCGCTGCCACCTGCACGCCGGGACCGATGACCGAGCGCAGCACCGTCCCGTCGATGCGGGCGCCGTCGCACAGCAGGTTGCCGCTGACACGGGCCTCGGGGCCGAGCAGGGCCGGTGGGAGCTGCCGGGATTGCGTATGGATTACCCAACGGGGGTCGGAGAGATCGAGCGCCGGAATATCGGCCAGCAGCCCCATGTTGGCCTCGTAATAGGCCGGCACAGTGGCCACATTGCTCCAGTAGCCCTCGAATTCATAGGCAAAGACACGCTTGTGGCGCACCGCCCAAGGGATGGTCTCGGCCCCCAGGTTGCGGTGTTCCCGGCCCGGTCCGGCCAGTAGATCGGCCAGCACCTCGGGGTCGCACACATACACGCCCATGCTGGCCAGGCTGGAGCGGGTGCGGCGCGGTTTTTCCTCGAAGCGGGTGATGCGGCCATCATTGTCGGCCGTCACCATGCCAAAGCGGTGGGTCTGGTGCGACGGCACGGCTACCACCGCCACGGTCACATCGGCCTTGCGACGGCGGTGGAACTCGACCATCGGCTGGTAGTTCATCTTGTAGATGTGGTTGCCCGCCAGCACCACCACCTGTTCGGTCCCCCGCAACACATCCAGGTTGAAACGGATGGCATCGGCCGAGCCTTCCTGCCACACGCCCTTCCCCTGTGCATTGCTCTGGTAGGGCTGGAGCAAGCGCACACCGCCCTGGCCCCGATCCAGGTCCCACGGTTTGCCGGCGCGAATGTGTTCGTTCAAGGAGCGCGGCATGTACTGCGTGAGCAGGGCGACATTGAAAATGCCGGAGTTGACACAGTTCGAGAGCGTGAAGTCGATCACCCGATATTTGCCGCCAAAAGGCACTGCCGCTTCGGCGCGGTTGGCGGTCAGGACATGCAAACCAGGCGCAGCGCCGCCTGCCAGGATCATTGCCAGAACGCTCATGCTGCGGTCTCCTCTGGGGTGGCTGGGGTGCTATCAGGGCTGGCTGTGGGGGCGAGAGGTGTTTCCGGCGGCAAGACCAGTTCGCCCGGCTTGACCGTGGCGCCGCTAGGCACCAGACCATTGGGCGCCCGCTGAAAGACATCTTCATCGACATCCGATTGGATCAGGACATTGCGGCCCACGCGGATGCTGGCGGCAATGTGGGCGCCCTTGCCGACCACGGTGACGCCGCTATCCAGGCGGTCGGGCATCTCGTAGTTGGGGCGCCCGTCATCTCCCCAACCCAACTGCACACCGGCGCCCACCACCACCTGCTTGTCGACCACGGCCTTGTCCACCACCGCGCCAGGGCCGATCCAAACATCGTTCATGATCACAGAGTCGCGCACGACCGCGCCCGAAGAGACATAGACGCCGGGCGAGAGCACGGAATGCTCGACCCGACCGTGGATCGTGCAGCCATTGCTGACCAACGAGCGCACCACCTGGCCCTGCGAACTGCATTTCACCGGCGGTCGCTCCTGGCTGAGGGTGCGGATCACCCAGGCGGAATCCCAGAGGTTGAGTGGGTGCGGGTCGCAAAGCTCCAGCGAAGTGCTCCAGTAGGCATCGACCGTGCCCACATCCACCCAATAGTCATCGAACTGATAGGCATAGACCTTGTCGTCGGCAATCATGCCGGGGATGACATGCTTGCCGAAATCGAGGTTAGGCTCCCGTTTGTGGCCCTCGACCAGCCGACCGACCAGTTTGTTGACATCGAAAATGTAGATGCCCATGCTGGCCAGCGTGCCTTTATCCCGGTTTTTCGGCTTTTCGTGGAACTCGGTCACGCGGCCGGCCTTGTTGGTGGTCATGATGCCGAAGCGGTCGGTCTCGTCCAGGGGGACGTTCATCACGGCCACGGTCAGGTCGGCGTTCTTCTCCTCGTGAAAGGCGATCATCTTGCGATAATCCATCTTGTAGATATGATCGCCCGAAAGGATCAGGGCCAGGTCGGCGTCGCGGTTCAGCAGATAGTCGATGTTTTGGTATACGGCATCGGCGGTGCCCTGATACCACCCCTGCGACCCGCGTGCCTGATAGGGCTGGAGCAGGCGCACGCCGCCTGTCAAGCGATCCAGGTCCCAGGGCCGGCCAATGCCGATATGCTCGTTGAGCGAGTGCGGGCGGTACTGCGTCAGGATGGCGACATCGAAGATGCCTGAATTGACGCAGTTGGAAAGCGTAAAATCGATGATCCGGTATTTGCCGGCAAAGGGGACGGAGGGTTTGGCTCGCTGCTCGGACAACACCGTCAGCCGTGAACCTTCACCGCCCGCCATGATCATGGCAACGACACGCATGGGCGCACCTCATTGAAAAGTTGGCAACTCTGCTTAACTTTAGCAAAGAGCCAATGAAGGCGCAAACGAATGGGCGCGGGGATTTGCGCGCCAGGTGGTTTTGACGTAAAGTCCGCCGGTTTGCCTAACTTCCCATCGCCTGCCGGTCCGACTCGTGTGACGAGTGTGCCGATAGGCTTCACTCTGTCATGAGGTTTGCCCGATGTTGAAACTCTTTCCCCAGACCAGGAAACCAGCGCCCGAACAGTTGGCCCGCTGGGGCCGCAATGACCCCTGCTGGTGCGGCAGCGGCAAGAAATACAAACTCTGCCATCTCGGCAAAGACCAAAGCAAGAAATGAAGTTGTCAAGACAGTCATTCGTACCCGTCTGACACCAAAACAGCAGTTCCGCCACCGACTTGATACACAACTTGTCACCCGTTTTTTACCTTCGATTGCTACGATAGCAGCGATTGCCGTGTTGCTCGAACACCGCTCGGGGTGCTGGCAAAAGCGAAGATTCGCACTGTTTCGCACGAATTGAGCGGTGAAATCAGTTTCTATCGGAGGAAGGAACAACAATGCCCACCACTTCACGTGGCGCACCGTCTGGCGCTGTCACCGGCGAATGGGAATGCGACGAATGCGGCTACACCCGTCGCGGCTCGCTGCGCAGCCGGCCCCTGCACTGCCCTGAATGCGGCGCTCCCGGCGACGCCTTCAGCTTCTGGTCGGATGACGACGAGGAAGATGACGTCGACGACTGGGATGACGACGAGGAAGATTGGGACGAAGACGAAGAAGAATGGGATGAAGACGAAGAAGAAGATTACTGAGCCACAGGCTTGACGCCTGATCACAAGCGAAAGCGTGGAACATGAGGCGTGAAGCGTTCGGGGCAGGTCTTGACCTGAACTCGCTTCCGCCTCTGCGTTTAACGCATTTTGTTGCTCAGCCATAATCTGGGGCCGTGGCCTATTTGCCGGTTGGTGCGCGCTTGCCTACAATGCAGTCCTTCATCTTTCTTGGGCGCACAGGATGCACGCACTCATCATCTGCGAAGAACAACGGCTGGCCGAGCTACTGACCGTGGCCTTGCGCCAGGTGGGGCTGCGCGGCATCGTCCGCCGCACGCCGCCGCCCAACTCGCACCAGTTGGGCGATGTCTCGGTCCTGGTGGTGGATGTGAGTGGGGTCAAGGCAGCGTTGGCGGCCCTTCACGACCTGCGCACCCTGACTTCGGCCCCGGTGCTGGTGCACTGCCCGCCGGCAGATGAAGAATCGCTGCTCGACCTGTACCTGAATGGGGCGACGCTGGTGGCGCTGAAGCCAAGCGACCTGCGCCTGGTGGCGGCCCAGGCCCTGGCCCTCAGCCGGGTGGCTTCGGTCATCCCGGCCATGCCCGCGCCCCACCCCCTGCTCGACCCCGAAACCCAGTCCGTGGCCCTGCCCGCCGGCCATTTCCGCCTCTCCACGCTCGAATACCGACTGCTGGCCACCCTCCTCAGCCGGCCGGGCCGCGTCTTCCCGCTGGAGGCGCTGGTCGAGGCCGTGTGGGGCTACAGCGGCGATGGCGACCGCCACCTGGTGAAGGGACTGGTGAACCGCGTCCGCCGCAAGATCGAACCGGCGCCGCAGGAACCGATCTATCTGCTGACCGAGGCCGGGGTAGGCTATCGTTTTCTAGCGCCGCCGGCCGGCGACGATGGGCATTCTCCTGCTGATGAGCCGGGAGAAGGCATCGGGCGCTTCTTTCTGGCGGGTTCAGCCCGGAATGGGAATGGTGGGGAAGGTATGGCGCGGGAAAGCAGCGAGAGCGGCGGGGCCAAGTTCGAGCAGGGTCTGCTGCAACCGGCGGCACGTCCGTAACAGTTCGGCGACGTCGATGCCCTGGCAGGTGGGGGGCAGCTGCTGGAATTTGGCGATGGCCCGGCGCAGCATCTTGTCGGCGCCGTCGTAGTTGCCGCCTTCGATGTGGTGCAGGGCGATGGCAAGCTGGAGGATGCCCTGGTAGAGGGCGCGACAGGGGCGCTCCTCGGCGACCCAGGCTTTTTCCAGGGCATCGTGACAGGGGTAGTACTGGCCCTGGTTGAACAGTTGCAGGCCCTCCCGCACCCGATCGTTCGGGGTCTCGTCGCAGCCGGGCAGGTCCGCGGCCGGGCGGAGGTGGCGCTCGACCAGGGCGGGCAGTTCTTCCATGAAGCGACCTTTCGTCCGCACAAAGTCACAGCCTGCCTGCCGCGCCGCCGCCAGCGCCGCCATATCGACATGCGAGCCAAAGGCGGCGATGGGCACACCCCGCGTCCGTTTGCGGGCCTCATGGACGGCGGCGATCCAATCCTGGCTGGCCCCCAACTCGATGATGGCCAGGGCCGGGACATCGGCCAGCCCGGCGGCCAGCTCCGCCGACGACGAAACGGCCAGCGCCCGGCCGCCCAGCTTCTCGACCACATCCTGGATGCGCAGGCCGAAGAACAGATCGGCGGTGTAGATGAGGACGGTGGGGAGTGCGTTGGGCATGAGGGAGTGGCAGGTGAGCGCTGAGTATAAGAGGATGGGTTGCACTATACAGCAATGACGGCTCGCTGGCGGTGGGGATGATGCCGATGTTTGGTGGTGTCTTGTGTGCAACAGAAACCGGGTCCTGGCGCCAAACGCCAAGTTGGCTGCAACGGGACGCCAGCGAAGCATCTGTGACCACTTCTGAGATGCTTCGGATGTAGCGCGCACCCAAGCCACAACCGAAGATGTGCTACCACCGGCTTTGATGTACACTTTCCAGCCGATGATCCGATTCGGTTTTCACCAGCGCCTGGCCCTCCTCCTTGCGCTGCTCCTTGCCGTTGGCCTGCGGCTCCACCGCCTGGGCGCCGATAGCCTGTGGTACGACGAAACCGTCAGCGCCCTGCTGGCGGCCAAACCGCTGGCAGCGATGTGGGCGCACACCGCCCGCGACATCCACCCGCCGCTTTACTATGCCCTGCTGCATGGTTGGACGCTGCTGGCCGGGCGCAGCGAATTCGCCCTCGCCTTCCTCTCGCTCTTCTTCGGCGTCGTCGATGTCGCCCTTATCGCCCACCTGGGTAGGCGCAGCTTCGGCTCCGCCGCCGGGCTGTTGGCCGCGTGGTTGGCCGCGCTCAGCCCGCTGGCCGTGTGGTACAGCCAGGAAGTGCGCATGTACACACTGGGCATCTGTTGGCTGCTGGGGCTGCTCATCCTGGCCTGGCCCTACGCTCGCGGCCAGGGATCGACCTGGCGGCTTGCGACCGGCGTCGCCATCCTCACCGCCCTCAGCCTGTGGACGCTCTACTACGCCGGCTTCGCCCTCGTCGCCCTCAACCTCTTTCTCCTCCCCTGGTTGTGGCTGCGGGCGCGATACCGGCTCGGCCCCTGGCTGCTCGCTCAAGTTGCCGCCCTCCTCCTCTACCTCCCCTGGCTGCCCATCGCCCTCCGCCAGGTCCTCCACCCGCCTGTCCCGCCCTGGCGCGCGGCCCTGCCCCCGCTCGAGCTGCTGGGCAAAGCCTGGGTCGAGGGCAGCGCCGCCCTTGTGGTTGGGCAATCGGTCGCGCCCGAGCGCTGGCAGCCGTGGGCGATCCTGGGCGTCGTCCTCGCCCTGCTTGCCTTCACCCTCCCCGCCCGCTTCGACCGCCGCCGCCCCTGGGCTGGAACCCTCCTCCTGTGCGCCACCGTCGCCGGGCCGCTGGCGCTGATCCTGCTGGCCTCGGCCCTGTTCACGCCGCTCTACCACGTCCGCTACCTGGCCCTCTACAGCGGCGCTTTCCCCGTTCTGCTGGCGACCGGGCTGATCGCCATCGGCCGCGTCCGGCTGCCCTGGCCGCGGCTGCGCCTGGGGTTAGCGGCAGGATTGTGCCTGGGCCTCATCGCCGCCAGCCTGCTCAGCCTGCGCAACTACTACAGCCACCGCTTTGCCTACGAAGCCGCCGACGACCTGCGCGGCGCCGTCCAGGCCATCGACGACCATCTCGGCCCCCGCGACGCCGTCCTCATCGACGCCGGCTACCTCTACCCGGCCTTTCTCTACTACTGGCCGGACGAGATCGGCTGGCTTGGCCGCCTG
>CAYWPZ010000034.1:0-2182 GCA_964460135.1 uncultured Caldilineales bacterium
CGGTTTCCGGGTTCCTGGGCGCCCAGAAGGCGAGCAACCTCCTGGCCAGCCGCACCGCCACGACCGGCGCGTATGCCTCCCTCATGCACGTGGCCATGATCTGCTCTGACGATCCCGTAAAATCGGCCGATGAGGTCAAGCTGGACGGGGCCGGCCGCTACGCCACGCTCTTCGGCCAGGCGGCCGCCGAGGAATACGTCCAGTTGTGCTCGGCGATCGACGTGCAGGCGCTGCCGGACTCGACCGATATAAACATAACGACGGACCTGCCCGTGCTGTTGCTGAGCGGAGACCTGGACGTCGCGACGCCGACATTCCGCAGCAAGCAGGTGGCCGATGCACTGCCGGACGCCACGCTGGTCGTCTTCCCCGGCCGCACCCACGTCCAGATCGCGGGCGTCAACCTCTGCGCCAGCCAGGTCATGACGCAGTTTGTGCTGGATCCGACGGCGCCGCTGGACACGAGCTGTTTGGCTGACGCTCCCGTGGTGGGGTTCGTCCTGCCTGATGGCAGCAGCAGCAAGGAAGCGGGGTAACTGTAGTGCGTCCCGGCGGTAAAAAATGGACTGATCGCACCCTCGGATTTTCATCTTGATCCCATGCTCAACTCGCCAGGCAAGCATCATCTGGCGCAACTTTGATCGTACCTTCAGCATTTCAAGGAGAGAGTATCATGTCGACAAACAGAACCCCTCATAGACCGGTCCGGCGGATGGCAGCATCGCTGGCGTTTGCCGTCGTCCTGCTCATGTCCATCCTGCCGTTGCAAGCCTTCGCTCAAGAAGGCGGGACGGTCATCGGCCCACACATCGTCACGTTGCAGCCCGGCGCGAAGACCGAGATCAAAGTCTACGGGTTCTGCCTGAACTACGGGCTGCCGTTCCCCGGCGCCGAGCTGAAACCGGTTGAGCTGGCCGCAGATCCGCTGCGCAACGCTGCGATCTATGCTCTGGCCAACAAGTACATTGATTCCAACGCCTACGATGTGGAAAAGGCCATCTGGTTCCTGTCTGATGGCACCCGTCTGAACGGCCAGGACTACACGCTGGCCGACAAGGTCATCGCCTATGCTAACAGCGGCGTGCAGCCGGCCGATGTGGTGGCGGGCGTGCCGCACCTGGCAGACAAGCTGACCGATGGCAGTCTTGAGGCGGTCGTCACCGGTTTCGTCAACATCGCCCCGGAAAAGGGATCCTTTTACGGTAACGGCACGTTGACGATCACCAATGTCAGTCAGGCCACGCAGCGCTTCGTGGTCTCTTACGGCACTGTCAGCCGCGATGAGGCAGCGGGCGACCAGCAGAACATGCTGGTGTTCCCTATCGATCCGGCGCCCGTGACGCAGCCGCCCGCTACCGGCGCGCTACTGCCGTCTGCGGGCATCGCCCTGGTCGCATTGGCCGGGTTAGGCCTGGGAACCTTGGCGGCTGGCCGCCTGCGCCGCCGTGCGGCAAACGTGACCTGAAGATGCGATCTCTGCTTCCTGAGCTTGCTCTGGCCCTGCTGGCCCTGGTTTTGCTCCCAGGCCAGGCCGTGCGCGCCTCCGAAGGCGGGCTGGGGCATGTGCGGGACTCTGGGCCCATGGAAATCACGATCCCGGCCATCGGCCTTCGATCGGTGGTGACGCCCGTAGGGTTCCAGTTCAGCAACTGGAAGCTCGAATGGGAAACGGTGGATGATGCGGTTGGCTGGCATCGGTCCTCGG
This sequence comes from uncultured Caldilineales bacterium, assembly GCA_964460135.1. Taxonomy (GTDB): domain Bacteria; phylum Chloroflexota; class Anaerolineae; order J102; family J102; genus SSF26. Next base: position 1,706 of record CAYWPZ010000034.1, read on the forward strand.
CCATGCCTGGCAGCCCCGGAAACACCGTCATGTCCGGGCATAACGCGACACGCGGCGCTGGTGTGTTCCGCGATCTTCGCAAGGTCGCTAAAGGCGACGCCATTACGGTCACGGTGAATGGCGTCGAGCGGAACTACGTCGTGACAGGCCGCGTCATCTACCGCCACCTGCTTGCCTCTGAGAAGCAGCGCCTCAAGAACGCAGCCTGGCTGGGTGAATTCGGCGATGAACGTTTGACCCTGATCACGTGCCATCCCTGGTATACCAACACACACCGCTTGGTGATCGTTGCGCACCCTGTTGCTCCACCCTTCACTCGCGACAACGAGCCGACCGGGTGCGAGGGTGGAGCGTTGCGCTGCCCGGCCGCCGGCCGCTAGACGCCGCCATGTACGCGCAACGGCTGCGGTTCCCAAAACGGCAATCAGCGCTATCTGACCCCTTCGGCTACGCTGTACTCAGCGCCGCTTGCGATGT
>CAYWPZ010000034.1:2282-25548 GCA_964460135.1 uncultured Caldilineales bacterium
ACCCATCGCCGCTTGCGATGTACCCATCGCCGCTTGCGATGTACCCATCGCCGCTTGCGATGTACCCATCGCCGCTCAGGGCAAGCCTGGGCGGAAATGATCTCAGCTCATACGTGATGAACGAGATCCTCTATACCCAGAGCAGCATCCTCATCATTGGCATCCTTTTCACGTCTTCAGTGCTGGCCATTGAAGCCGGCTATCGGTTCGGGCGCAGAGCGCATGCGACTGCCAATCCGGCGACGAGCGCCCATGTCGCCGCCATTCAAGCTGCCCTGCTGGGGGTGCTGGCGCTGCTCCTGGGCTTCACCTTCTCCCTGGCCTTGCAGCGCTACGACAGCCGCAGTGAAGCCGTGGTCGATGAAGCCAATGCAATCGGCACTGCCTATCTCCGTGCGCAACTGCTTCCACCCTCAGTTCGTGGCGATGTGCAGATGCTGCTGCGGGTCTACCTGGAGGGTCGTGTTCAGGAGAGCCTGATCCCGCTTTCCAAGCGGACGGAGCGGCAGGTGCTGCTGGCGCAAGCCGGCCAGGAACAGGCCGCTCTCTGGGGTTATGCCCTGCAGGCGGCTGGCGAGGACGCAAATCCGGTCACATCGGGTCTGTTCATCCAATCGCTCAACGATCTTTTCGACTCCTTTGGAAGGCGAAATGCAGCCCTGGACAGGCATGTCCCCGAGATCGTCATGCTCCTTTTGTACGGCGCGTTTCTCATGACCTGGAGCATCGTTGGCTACGCAGCAGGCATCGCCGGTCATCGCCCGTCCGCTATAGCCTACGTCATGCTTGTACTCCTCCTCGTTGTGATCTTTATCATCGTTGATCTTGACCGTCCGCGACGCGGTCTGATCGAGATCGACCACGCAAGCTTGACTGCATTGCAACTCTCCATCAACTCGGAGCAAACTATGAAGACCGCAAATCCCTCGAATTCGGTCGCCGCCAGACCGGCATACGTAACGGCGCTGGAAGCGGCCTATGGCGCGCCCAGCCAGGCTGGCTTTGGCAGCGCCGTGTTCTACGAGCCGCTGGGCGCGGACGACAGCCTGACCGACGCCGCGCTGGCGAAGTACAAGTATTTCGTCGGCGACCTGTGGGAGCGCTGGGGCGAGGATGCCTGGATGGGGCCATGGAAGGAGGTTTACACCCGCAAGCCCGGGGCCAAGCCTGACATCGTGGCCGAGCTGCGCGGCATCGCCGATCCGGATGCCGCGATTTCGGCGCCGATGATCCTGGACGTCGTCCAGGATGCCGAGGGCGCCCGCGCCGCTCTGGCCGCGGCCTTCGACGACCCCGCCGTCACCGAACTGCGCGTCTTCAACCTGGGCGACGGCGGGGCCATGTCGGGCATACTGGTGGCCGGACGCCGCGGTGAGACGAGCGACGCTACTTTCCTGGTGTTCTTGCTGGACTAACCAGGATCAGGAGCCCTGTTCCGATAGGAGGTACAGATTGGATCGTCCCAATCTCCTGGCGCGTTTGCGCAATGCACCCTGGCCGGCGGCGCTGCTGGCGCTACTGCTCTACGCCGCCTGGTTCCTGGCACCGGGAGTCGTCGCCCGCCTGCGTTCTGCGCCACCGGCGCCGGCAACGCCAGGCCCAACGCCCAGCGAGATCGAATTCCTGGTTGCTCAGATTCCCAACCAGGTCAGGCTGATCATCCTGCTGACGGCCATCGTCGCCCTGTTGGTGTGGTGGCGGCAGGCAGGGTTCACCCGGCACATCCGCGGCAGCCTGAAGTTCATCCTGATCCCGCTGGCCTTCACTGGTTTGATCCTGGCAACCGGCATCGTGACGAGCGCCAGGAACGGCCTGGGCTTCCTCGGCGCTGACTCGACGCGCGATCTGATGCAGGTCCTGCTCGTAAGCGTGATGGTAGGCTACACCGAGGAACTGATGTTTCGCGGCATCCTGTTCCACGGCGCCACGGCGCGCTTCAAGCCGTTGCTCGGCGCCATCGTTTCCTCACTGGTTTTCGGCCTGTTTCACTTCATCAACCTGCTCGGCGGCCAGGGCTTTGGCTGGACGGTCAGTCAGGCCGTTCACGCCGCGTCGGATGGCTTCATGTACGCCGCCATCCGCCTGATCACCGGCAGCCTGTGGCCGACGATGCTGCTGCACGGCCTGTGGGATCTGGCCATCTCGTCGGCGCACACCGGCATACAGGCTTCTGGCGGCCAAATGGCCCAATCCCTGGCCAACGTGCAGGCAGGTGGGATTGCCATCAAGCCATTCCAGGTCTTGCCTGGGTTGATATACGGCAGCTTTGTTCTCTGGCGCTATTATGTTCGCCAGCGAAACGAGGCCGCACAAACCAATGGCGCCCAACTAGGAGAAACACCTCAGCCATGACAACAGATAGACCAATTGAGGAGCCGCGGCGTGATGCGCTTCTCATGCGTGACGCCTGCCTCGACTTCGGCGGCGGCGCGGGAGTCTTCGATCTGACTTTCTCACTGCCCAGGGGCGCCATTCTCGGTATGATCGGCCCCAGCGGCTGCGGCAAGACGACTACCATCCGCCTGCTTAACGGCATCTACAACCCGACTGCGGGTGAGGTGCAGGTTTTCGACCGGCTGCCGGCGAAGTTTAGCAGCAGGGACAAGGAACGTATCGGCTACATCCCGCAGCAGTTCATCCTCTACCCGAACCTGAGCGTCGAGGAAAACCTGCACTTCCTGGGCGCGATCTACGGCATGCCCGGCCGCCAGCGCAACGACAGGATCATTGAACTGCTCGCCTTTGTCGAGTTGTTCGAAGCTCGCCGCCGGCTGGGACGCCAACTGTCGGGCGGCATGCAGCGCCGCCTGATGCTGGCCGGCGCGCTGCTGCACGATCCAGACCTGCTCTTCGCCGACGAGCCGACGGCCGGCATCGACCCGATCCTGCGCGCGCGCATCTGGGAGAACTTCCGCAATCTGCGCGACCAGGGCAAGACCCTGCTGGTGACGACGCAATACGTGGGCGAGGCGGCCTATTGCGACCAGGTTGCGGTCATGCGCAACGGCCGGCTGGTGACGGTGGACACGCCTGACGGCCTGCGGCGCCAGGCCCTGGGCGGCGAGGCGCTGGACATCCAGGTGGACCGCAGCCGCACCGCCGAGGTGCAGGGTTTCCTCGAGAGCCTGCCGCAGGTGAAGCGCGTCGAGCGCGCGCCGGACAACCATGCCCGGCTGCGCGTGTACGTCGACGACGCCGGGCGGGAGCTGCCGCTGTTGCTGGCGGCCCTCATGAGCCAGAAAGGCATCACGCCTAGCGTGGCGCAGCCCTATCTACCCCCCTTCGATGAAGTGTTCGTGCGTTTGATTCAGCGCGCGGAGGTAGCCCAGGCATGAAAGCACTGACTAAGATCGCCGCCTTCTTTCTCAAGGAATTCCACGACGTCCGGCGCCAGCCGCGGCTGCTGTTGAGCCTGGTAGGCGGCCCGCTGCTGGTGCTGGCGGCCTTCGGCGCTACCTTCCGTAGCGCCAACCCCTTCATTACCAGCGTGCTGGTCTGGCCCCAGAACGGCGTGCCCGGCGTCGATCAGGCGACGGTAGAAGCCTTTCTCGGCAAGAACCTGACGCTGCTGAAGACCACCAGTGATCGGGCGGAAGCCATGGCCATGCTGGACCAGGGCGAGGTCGATGTGGTGCAGATCGTGCCCGATATGACGGACTGGCAGCCCGGTAGTGGGGAGCGGCCCACGGTCGAGGTCTACTCGCGCACCATCGATCCCACGGCTGAGGCCTGGATTCGCTCGCTGGCCTTTGGCGAGCTCAACTTCATCAACCAAACCTTGCTCAGCCAGGAGGCTATCGCAGCCCAGACGACGGCCAAACAGGTGGCGGAATCTCTGGACGGCGCCAAGAGCCAGTTCGAGCAACTTCAGCAGAACCTCAATCCGCAGAACATCGCCCAGGCGGAGGCTGTGCTCCAGGATCTTCAGGCGGTGCTGAGCGTGTTCCTGGCCGTGCTGCCGCCGCTCTCCGATGCGCAGGCCAATCTGTCGCCTGAGCTGTATCAGATCCACCGGGATGCCCAGGTGTTGCTGGATGATCTGACCGAGCTGGCGGACGCGCTGGACGGCAACGATGTGTCCACCCAGGTGGATCGCCTGGCCAGCACGGTGGATGAGATCGACGTGCTGCGCGGCACGGCGGCCACCTTTGTGGACACGCCGCCCGAGACGATCATCTCGCCGGTGCAGGAGACCTACAGCAACCTGCGCGGCGCGCCCTACGCCATGGTCATCTTCTACACGCCGGCCGTGCTGGCGTTGTTGATCCAGTCGTTGGGCGCCACCCTGGGCGCGCTGGGACTGGTGCGCGAGCAGGAGATGGGCTCCTTCGAGATGTTCCGCGTGGCGCCGCTGCGCCTCGCCCAGCTGCTGCTGGGCAAATCGATCGCCTACGTTCTCTACGTGACTGTAGCCGGAGTCATCCTGACGCTTCTCCTGGCGCTGATCAGAGTGCCCATGCCGGCAACCTATCCACTGCAGCATTTAGCGCTTATCCTCATGCTGGCCACGGCGTCGGTGGGCATCGGCCTGCTGATCTCCAGCCTGTCGAAAACGGACAGCCAGGCCATCCAGTTGGTGATGCTGCTGTTGTTGCTCTCTATCTTCTTCACCGGCTTTTTCCTGCCCATCACCGGCTTCGCCTGGCCGGCGTGGATCATTGCTGGCTTGCTGCCCATGACTCATGCCAACATCGGCTTCCAGCAAGTGTTGTTGAAAGGACAAAGCCTCAGTTCAGACATCTACTGGACCCTGGTGATTCTGTCGGTCCTCTTCTATGGGCTGGTCTGCCTGATCGTGTGGTGGAAGTATCGCACGACCAGCGGATGAGCTGGCTGGATTGCTTTGGAGCCGTGGCAGGTAGAACCCAGGCTCAGTCGCGTCGATTGATTCGCTCGCCGATGACCGATGAATGATCGCACAGACACGACGTATCTGATCCGCTCGCTCGCGCTGATGATTGGCGCGATCATTGCCAACATCGCCCTGGGCTACCTGGTACGCGATGTGCTGCAATGGCCGCTCTATCTCGACTCGCTGGGTACCGTCCTGGTGGGCGCGCTGTTGGGGCCGCTGGCCGGGGCTGCGATTGGCGCCATTTCCAACGTCATCTGGGGCGGCTTGCTGGGTGACCCATCGGTTCTGCCCTACACCATCACCGCTGCTTTCATCGGCTGGGCGGCCGGCTATGCGGCGTGGCGCGGGGCATTCCGCCGCTTTGGCACGGCGCTGTTGGCCGGCCTGCTCACTGGCGTCGGCGCCGCGCTTATCTCTGCGCCGATCACCGCCTATGTGCTGGGCGATGTCACCGGCGGCGGCGGCGATTACCTGACCTCGTACCTCACCGCTGCCGGCGCCAATCTTCTGCAGGCGGCCACCATCCAGGGCTTCATCAGCGATCCGCTGGACAAGACCCTGACCTTTGCATGCGCCTGGCTGCTATGGCGGGTCCTGCAGCCATACTTTCGTCCCCTATCCCAGCGCGGCGCCGAAGATTTCGACACCCTGCAAGGGTACAGCGTGGCGGTGCTGGCGAGCCTGATCGCATCACTGCTGAGCTTCGTCTTCTTGCCGGCCTTCGAGCGCGGCATCTTCGCCGTCTTCTACATCGCCGTCCTGGTGAGCGCCTGGCGCGGTGGAATGGGCCCGGCCTTGCTCACCACAGCAGTTGGCGCCGCTGTCAACATCCTGTTCCTGGTCTCGCCGTATCACGATCTGAGCATCACGGCCCAGGACTGGCTGCGCGTCGGCATCTTCGTGGTTGTGTCCCTGGCCATCGCCGCCATCGCCAACCAGCTAGAGGAAAGCAAGCGCGACCTGCAGGCAGCCCTGCAGGCCGAACAGGAGGGCCAGGCGCGCCTGCGCGCCATCGCCGACGGCGTCAACGAGGCCCTGGCCTTGATTGCGCCTGACCGGCGGGTGGCAGCCGTCAACCGGCGCTTCGTCGACCTGTTTGGCGTGCCCGCGAAGCGCGTGGTCGGCCAGCGCCTGGAGGACGTGCGCACGCTCTACGACCAGGTCTTCGAGGAGGCCGAGACGCTCTACCAGGCGTCCGTTGCCGCCAGCGGCGACGCCGAGCAGGAGTTCTCCCGCCTCATGGTACAGAAGTGGCCGCAGTTTCGGGAGCTCCTCCACTACTCCACGCCCGTACGCAACGCCGATAGCTTCCTGGGCCGGCTGTTCGTCTTTCGCGATGTCACACACGAGCGCGAGGTCGATCGCATGAAGACCGAGTTTGTCTCGCTGGCCTCCCACGAGCTGCGCACGCCCCTGACCGCCATCAAGGGCTTTACCGAGATGGTGCTGGACGGTGACGCCGGCGAGATCAACCAGGAGGTGGCCGAGTACCTGGGCATCGTCGACAACAACGCCGAGCGGCTTATGGCGCTGGTCAACGACCTGCTCGACCTGTCGCGCATCGAGTCGGGGCGCGTCCAGCTCAAATCGGGGCCGGTGGACCTGGCCGCCGTAGTGCGGGACGTCGTCGTGACGATGCAGCAGAAGATCCAGGAGAAGGAGCAAACCCTGGAAGTTCGTGTCGACCCGGCGGCTGTCGACGTCGTCGGGGACCGGGACAAGCTCGTTCAGGTGCTCACCAACTACGTCAGCAACGCACACAAGTACACGCAGGCAGGCGGCGCCATTCGCCTGGATATAACGCGGCAAGATGCTTTCGCCCACGTTGCAGTGATGGATAACGGCTACGGCATTGCGCCGGAAGATCAGCAGCGCCTGTTCACCCGCTTCTACCGCGTCGACAACGCCATGACCAAGGAAGTGGGCGGCACCGGCCTGGGACTGTCCATCGTCAAGCAGTTGATCGAGCTGCAGGGCGGCCAGGTCGGCCTGCAAAGCGCCCTGGGCGAAGGCTCCACCTTCTGGTTCACCGTGCCCCTGCTTCAGCAAGACAAAGGCTGACTCACGTCACGTTTCACGCAATCCATTCCAAGGAGAACCATCATGTCAATCAAAGTACTGGCCGTCGACGACGAAGACGACGTGCGCCGTCTGATCCAGATCAAGCTCAAGAAGGCCGGTTTCGACGTCATCACCGCCACCAATGGCGAGGAGGGCGTGGCCATAGCCAAGTCGGAACGGCCCGATGTGGTGATCATGGACTGGATGATGCCCAAAATGGATGGCCCGACCGCCACCGCAGTCATCAAGGCTGAATGTGACCCTGCGCCCATCGTCCTGATGTTGACGGCCAAAGGCACGCAGGACGACATGCTCCACGGCCTGATGGGCGGGGCCGACGACTACATCGTCAAGCCCTTCGCCCCGCGCGAGCTGATCGCCCGCGTCAACGTGGCGCTGACCAAGGCCGGCAAGCAGCCGGTGATGGCAGAATGAGAAGCCCAGGGAATTCTATTCACCGGGTCCACAACGTATTCAGGAAGAAGAAGCCATGAGCGATCCCGTTATTGCATCGGACGAAGCCTTGGAGCTGCAGGAATACCTGGCGGCCGTACGCGAGCTGGAAGCCGCGCGCTCGCTCGAGGCAGCTGAGTTCATCCGCGACCTGGACCTGGCGGAGGACGAGGAACCGGACGAAGGCGGCGATGAGCTGCAGGAGGCGCCGGTGAGCATCATCGAAGATGCGCGGGCGCGGCGTAGCTACTGGCAGGCCCAAAGCCTGGTCGAGTTGGAGCAGGACGCCTTTGCTGCCGCGCTGGCCGATGAGGACGCCGACCACCAGCGCAGCGCCTATTACCGCCTGGCGGTCTACCATGGGCGCACCATCTTCATCCTGCGCTCGGCGCTGCGGGATCACAAGGAGCCGTTGGCCCAGGCGGCCATGCGCAACCTGGCCACCTTGCACCGGGCTATGATGCAGATGCATCGGCAGGCGCCCCACCACGTGCCGGCGGCGCTGGTGCTGGACCGTCCCGGACGCGACGAGTTGGCGCGCGACCTGGTGATGCGCGCCCTGCAGGAGAGCGCGGAACCCCTCGAGCTGGACGCGCTGGTGCAGCGCGCCAACGACCTGGACGTCCTGGGCGTGGCCAAGGGGACGGTGCAACGGCACCTCAAGGACCTGGCGGCGTCGGGCCACGTGGCAGTGGCGGGGCAGCGGCCGGCGTTGTATGCCCGCACACAGCGTACCTACACCGACATGGACGTGGACACGCCCAGCCTGCGCGCCCTGGTGGGGCCCGAGCTGCACGCCGCGCTGGCGGCGGAAGGCTACAGCGGGCTCAGCGAAGTGGCCGGCCGGCAGAGCGCCTTTCGCGCGGCCTTCACCCGGCTGACTGGCCTGGGGCCGGCCAGCGCCGCTCTCTTCGTCGATCTGGTCAACACGCTGCTGGAGGATCGGGCTCGGGAGGTGAGCCCGTGGAGCCATGCCGACCTGATCGGCTCGCCTTACCCGCGGCCCTATCAGTACGAGGCCTACGCCGTCTTCCGCGGCTACGGCTACCACGGCCAACTGATAGAAGCGCCTACCGGCAGCGGCAAGACTATGATCGGCATGATGTGCGTGCAGGATTGGCTGGGCAATCTGCGCTCCGGCCAGTCGATCCTGATCCTGGTGCCCACCAGCAACTACCTGCAGCAGTGGTCGGGCGAGCTGTGCTACAAGTCCATCGGCCTGCGCCTCTCGCCGGAGATGGTTTTCGCCGGCACGCCCGGCCAGCTCGAGCGCTTTCAGAAGCGCACCGGCAGCCACCCGGCCATCCTGCTGATGACCTACACCGCGCTGGCTCAAGCCGGATCGGGCATCGGCAAGGGCGGCTTCGACGTCGACTCCATCGAGATGTTCCTGCAAGGAGCCAACGTGCAGTACGTGGTCCTGGACGAGGTGCACAAGGTGGCCGAGAACCTGAAGAGTGTCTCCTCTGATGTCGTCCGGCTGATGCTGGATTGGCTGCACGACGGCAGCCTGCAGGGGCTGATCGGCTTCACCGGCACGGCCGAGGCCTATCGCTCCCGCTTTGCCAAACTGGGATTGGACCTCGTCTACACCATTCCTATCGACGAGCTGATTGCGGCCGGCTTCGTGGCGCCTTTCGCCGAGCTGGGCGCGCCCTTCTCCTACTCGGCCCGCGAGCGGCGTATCCGCAACCTGCTGGACGCCTACAAGGCGGGCGCGAGCCGGTTTATGGACCTGATCGGCGGCGAGCAGCTGCGGACCTGGTTTGCGGAACTGGCCATGGAGCAGCGGGTGGCTATCAGCCACGACCTGCTCAATATGTACGGCGGGCGCAAGGACTGGCCCAGCGCGCTCCCCCAGCGGCTGGCGCAGTGGGAGCGCGGCGGCAGCCTGCAACTGACCGAGAGCAAGCTGGTGTCCACGGTGCAGATCGCCCGCGGCTGGAGCGACGCCGATACGGTGGTTGAGGCGGGCGCAGACCAAGAAGCCTTCGCGCAGCTAGTCGCCGAGCTGGACGCGATCAAGGCCGAGCTGGCCGAGCTGATCTACCTGCCCTCCACCCTCAAACGCTTGCAGATGTCCGGCTTCGCCGCCAGCTTCGACGTGGATGCCATGCGCCAGGTCTACGCCGCAGCCACCAACCAGACGGCCCGCAGCGAAGCCATCAAGGACGGCTTGTCCAAAACCATCGTTGGGCTGTACGATGCCCTTAGCGAGTGGTACCGCCGGGTCGGCGAGGGCCGCGTGGAGACCATCAAGGCAGTGATCGAGGCCGAGCGGGAGACCCGGCCGGTGAGCGGCATTATCATCTTCGACAACGCCCGCCGCATTCAGTGGAAGCAGGGGCTGGTCACACCCGGCTACGAAGGGCTGGGCGGGCTGTACGCCCAGCTGCTGGGCGACGAGCGATTCACCCCCTATGCCGTCCTCTCCGGCGAGCAGTACCTGCCCTATGACAAGGCGAACCCGCTGCCGCCGCGCATCGCGGCCTTTGTGGAAAAGGAGCTCATGCAGGGCGGGGTGGCGGACGCCATGTTCGACCTCGTTTTCCAGGGGTTGGACCTGCCCGAGGCGACGCGGGCGCAGCTGCGCGCCCGCTGGGCTTCGCTGATCGATGAGTACATTCCCCGCCTAGTCAACGTGCACGCGGCGCGGCCGGGGGATTTCAGCCGCCGTGTGCTACAACCTATGCGCCGCGAGATCCGCAAGCTTGATTTGGGCGCGGCTGGGACGCGATTGCTCGCGCGCATGGATTTGCGCAACATCCACTTCGCCGATCTGGTCAGCACCTTCTTCGATTACGCCATCATCGCCCGCACCTTCCGGCAGGCGCGGGTGGCGGAACTGGAGCAGGTCAGCGGCGAACGCCAGAAGTTCTTCGTCATCCCCATGTCCAGCGGCAACCGCAAGCTGCTGATGTACGACCTGACCGCGCGCATTGTCGATGCCGAGTCGCTGCCCATCAACCTGGTGGTGGTGTCCACGTGGGCGCGCACCGGCTGGAACGTCATCTCGCCCAACGTGCTGATCGATGCAACGGCCACCCGCGACGTGACGGCGTGGCAGCAGTTGCGCGGCCGGGCCATCCGGGCGCGACGCACGTGGACCAACGACTGCTATCGGCTTATCACGGCGCTGATTGGCAGCCAGATGCAGAGCCCGCTGGAGCAGGCCGATATGCCGGCGGACGTGGCTGAGACCATGGCCCTGACCCGGTCCGAAGAGCAGGCCGGCGAGGTGGCGCTGGACGCGAGGCTGCAAGCCCTGCTGGCCGAGGTTGCGCCGGACGAGGTACAGGCGCGAGTCCGTGCTCGTGGGTTGTCCAGCCTGACTGACGAGGAGCGCAGCGCGGTCGCCATCGCCCTGATGCGTCACCGCAACAAAATCACTCACATCTTCGAGCTGGTCAAAGCCTACGGCTCTACCAGCCAGGTGCAGTACGACCGCACGGAGCGGGTCTGGCAGCGGCGGGAGAACATCGCTGCCAAGCACGCCTACGAGGTCGCTGTGAACCCCTTCAGCGGCGAGAAGCTGGCGGGCGATGGCCATGCGCCCCTGGTCTATGCCCAGGACCCCCGCGCCGATCTGCCAGCAGAACTGCAGGCACACCTGATAGACGCCATCGATGACAGCGAAGACCTCATCGTGTCTGGCTGGCTCCGATACGGTCTGGGATAGGCGCCGATCGAAACACCAGCCTTCGCAATGCTTGCTACGCCAGAAGATCATCCTATATGATGTCGCCATGATTGGATTCCTGGCCCTTAGTCTCCTTGCCCTGGCTGCGCTGGCAGCCGGACTGATCGCCCTCTTTGCCGGGCGCCGATACTACGCGCTCTGGCTGGGTTTGGCCGCCTACTTCTTCAGCGCACGCGTCCTCGACCTGGCCTTGGTCCGTTACCCGGATAGCGTCCGCAACTGGGGCGGTCTGGTCATTGCCATCCTGGTTGTCGCTGCCGTGGTGCTGCTGCGTGTGCGCGTCGTCCACTATGTGCCGGCCCTGGGCGGTTTCATCGTCGGCGCCCTGCTGGCTGAGCGCTTGCTGGGATTCATTCATCCCGAAGCCGGGAAGTACTTCTTCTTTACCGTTTTGCTTGGCGGGGGAGTGATTGGCTTCCTTCTGTTCCGGAGATGGCTGGACTTCGACAACGCGCTGGTTGTGCTTTCGGCGCTTTGGGGGGCTGCCTATGTCAGCAAGGGCATATTCGACGCTGTAGATGTTTTTCTGATCTCCTTCGCCGGCAGCGCCGCGCCTGGCGCCTCGCTTGGCGGTTTCCTGGACGTCACGTTGATCCTGCAAACCTTGCTTTGGCTGGGATTGACAGCGATCGGCATCCTGGTCCAGCGCCGGCTGGGCTACAAACCCATCCCTGTGCTGGCGGACAGGCCTGCGGCGGTGCCGGGGCAAGACCTCGTCCAGGCGCCGCGCCGGGGCCGGATCGTGGGCGGGGTGATAGGGGGCCTGTTTGCCGTGCTGATCCTGGCTGCCCTCATCGGAGGGAATAATCAGACCTCGAAGTCGATCCGCTCTACGCTGCGCAATCTGGAGCGATCCTTAGGACTGGAGGCGGAAGCGCCGGGCGACGCACCCTGGGAGTGGGCCACCGCGCTGCTGAGACCACGTATCGAGTTGCAGCCCGACGACCGCATCCTGGTGCTGGTCCCGCACCCGGACGACGACATCCTCTCCACGGCCGGCACCGTCCAGCAAGCCCTGGCGATGGGCTTGCCGGTCAAGGTCGTCTTCTTCACCAATGGCGATTACAACGAAACCTCCTTCGCCCTCTACCGCAAAGAGATCACGCTCGATCCAACTGAAGCCTTGCGACTGGGCGAAACCCGCCGTGAGGAGGCGTTGGCGGCGCAGAGCATCCTGGGTGTCAAGCCGGAACAGGTCGGCTTTCTTGGCTATCCTGATGGGGGCGGCCTGGAGATCTTCGAGAAACATTGGGGCGAAAGCCCGCCCTACCGCGCTCTGCTCAGCGGTGAAACATCGGTGTTCTATACCTTTGCCCAGAGCCTCGACGCTCCTTTCAAGGGGGAGAGTATTGTCAGTGATATCAAGGAGGTTCTGAGCGACTTCCGTCCCACCAAGGTATTTACCTCTCACCCTGGGGATGTGCATCCTGACCATCAGACCCTGCCGCTGTATCTGCAACTTGCACTGTGGGACCTGGCTGGAGAGATCACACCTGAGGTCTATCATTTCATCACCCACTACGGGCGTTGGCCGCAGCCGCGCGGCTATCAGCCTGAGCACCCGCTGGAACCGCCGGCGCAATACGATGCCGAAAACCGCTGGCGCATCCTGCCGATTACGCCGGAGCAGCGCCAGAAGAAGCTACAGGCGCTGCAGGCCCACAAGACGCAATGGGGCTCTGGACAGGCTTATCTGGAGTCGGTTGTGCGCGCAAATGAACTGTTCGATGTCATTGATGAGATTTCACTTTCGCCAGGCGAGGAAGTGCAAGTACTGCCCGCTGAAGCCGCCTTCAAAGGGGAGGCCCTTCACCTCCACCCTGACAGCGTCCAAAGCGCTTTCATCGAAGCGGAAGTGCGCACCGTGAAGCTCGAAGGCGATGCGCTTGTCTTGGCCCTGCAGACGGAGGAGCCGCTGGCTGGCAATGTTCATGCCAAGGTCTGGGCGATGGGATACCGGGCCGACACCCCCTTCGAGGACATGCCGAAGATCTTCGTGGACTTGAGTGCAGCGGGATACAGGGTGCTCGATCGGGGCCAGGAGATGCCTGTCACCTCGGTGACGATAAGCGGCGAGCCAACGCGCAGCGAGGTGCGCGTGCCGCTTTCGCTGCTCGGCAGCCCTGAGCGCATCATGATCTCCGCACAAACCAGTATTGGCGATGTTCCCCTCGACACGATCCCGTGGGTGTTCTTAGCGGTCGGCAGCGAATAAGCCGCGGGCTGTAGGGAACAATCACTCCTTCTGGCATCTCTTGATGAAACGCTTACAAGCGATCGATCAGTTTAGGGGTTTCGCCATCTTCCTGATGATCCTGGCCAATTACATGAACAATGTCCAGGTCATCCCGGCCTGGCTCAAGCATGCCGATGATATCGGCTATACCGTCATCGACTTGATCGCCCCCCTGTTCGTCTTTGCGATAGGCCTGACCTATGGTTTCTCGTTTCGTCGACGCCTGGCGCGCGACGGCGCCTGGAACACCTATCAGCACTTTCTGACCCGCAACCTGGCTTTGCTAGGTTTGGGCTATCTCATCACCTTGTTTTGGGAGCTATCCGGCATCCAGCCGCCCAGTATCAACTGGGGTCTGTTGCAGGCGCTTGGGGCGGCAGGTCTGATCGCACTGCCGTTCATCCGGCTGTCACCGCCCTTGCGTGGTGGGATCGGTCTGGGGATGTTGGCAGCGTATCAACTGCTGCTGGACCGCTATTGGCTGGAGAACGTCCCGAGCGCTCCCCATAATGGGCCATGGGGGGCGCTCAGTTGGGGAGCGATGCTGATCCTGGCGACGGCGCTGGGGGATGTGGCCCTGGATGAGCGCGCCAACCGGCGCATCCTCCCCGTGCTGTCAGGTGGCCTCGTCGCCGCCGGCCTGGCGTTGGCGCTGGCGATCCCACTGAGCAAACACCGCGCCTCAGCCAGCTATGTCATTCTCAGCCTGGGTCTGAGCAGCCTGATCTTTTACCTGTTCTACTGGATGCAGGAACGCTGGCAACTGGCGCTGCCCATCCTGAGCGATTGGGGGCGCAACCCGCTGCTCCTCTATCTCCTGCATTACGTCCTGCTGGGGATCTTCGCCTTGCCTCCTATCCCGTCCTGGTATGTCCAGGCTCCCTGGTGGCTGGTGATGGTGCAAATCACAGCGCTGATTGGAATCCTGAGTTGGGTGGGGCATTACCTGAACCAACGAAAGCTGTATTTTGCGCTGTGAGGGTTATGGGAGCACCTGCCGGGGACGTGTATGCCCTAATTGTCGTCTGTCGAAGCGGCCAGAACAGGCTCCGCCATCGCCGATGGCGGGCGTGTTGATTTGACCGCAATCGTTCGCTTCTTGTAGGAGGCAATCGAACTCTGAACAAGGATGAACACCAGCGTCAAGGCGCCGATCACAATCCGCGTCCACCAGGAGCTTGGCTCGCCGTTGAAAATGATCAGCACCTGGATCAGGCTGTTGATCAGAACCCCGAACATGGTACCGAATACATAGCCTACGCCGCCGGTCAGGAGGGTGCCGCCAATCACCACCGACGAAATCGCCTCCAGTTCCAGGCCGTTGGCGTAAAGCCCGTGACCCGACAACAGGTTGATGCTGAAGACGATGCCGGCCAGCGCCGAACAGAAGCCGGCAAACATATAGACCAGCACCCTGGTGCGCGCGACCGGCAGGCCCATCAAGCGCGCTGACTGCTCATTGCCGCCAATGGCGTAAACGGTGCGGCCAAAGCGCGTGAAGTGAGCCAGAACCATCGCCGCCGCCAGGATCAGAAACGCAATCGCCACGTGAACGGAGATGAACGACTTGCCAACCAGGTAGATGCGGGAAAGCGACAGGGCGCGGTAGAAAGGGTCGCTGATCGTGATCGCGTCCAGGCTGATAAAGAAGCACATGCCGCGAGCGAAGAACATGCCGGCCAAGGTAACGATGAACGGCTGCACCTTGAAGTATTGGACGATGGCACCCAAAGTCGTGCCGCTTGCATATTCCCTCCCGCGTGACTGTTTCATCCTCGACCAAAAACACCTTGTAAGACATGCGCGGCCTCCGATACAAAGTCATCGGCGCCGGGTGCCTGGCAGCACTGCCTTCCGACACCCGGCGCCTCAAGCCCAGTACCTTGGGTCTTATTCCTTATCGACTTTCTTCTACTTGTTCCTTGTCTACCTGTCTACTTGTTTCTTATCTACTTCTCTCCTTACTCCGGCACCGTCGGCAGGTCGTTGTCGATCTCAGGCGCACCGGCGACCGGTTCGGTCCACAGCTTGCCATCGAGGTAATCCTGCAGATTCTCCGGCGTCACCACCACCGACGGCGTCAGGATGACCGGCGCCACTTCCCCGCCTGCCAACACCTTTTGCAGGGTGTCGGTCACGGTCACGCCCATGCGGTAGGGGTCTACGCCCAGGGTGGCGCTGAACTTGCCCTGCCCCAACAGGTCGAGCGTCGGCGGGTTGCCATCGATGCCCACGGCAAAGAAGTCTTCGTTGATCACCTTGCCCAGCTGCTCACCTGCCAGCGCGGCGCCAATCGTTATCTCGTCCGAGTTGCCGTAGAACACGTCGATGTCCGGGTCCTTCTGCCAGGCCACCAGCGCCACCTCCGAGCCTTTCGTCCGCAGCCAGTCGGCGCTCTGCTCGCCCACTACCTCCACGTTCGGGCAGCCTTTGGCCAGACCGGCCTTGAACCCGCCCGTGCGCCGGTGCGAGAAGATGCTGTCGATGCCCAAGAGGATGAAGACCTTGCCCTGGGTCTCGGCGGCAGTGGTGTTGTACTTCTTGGCGATCAGCTCGCATGTGGCCAGGGCCAGCTTCTCGGCCCCGCCCCACTGGTTGTAGCCGATATAGGAAACGACATCACCTTCCGAAAACGGGGTGATGAAGTTGTGCGCCAGAATGGGCACGCCCTTCTCGTTGGCCGCCTTCACTGCCGTGATCGCCGAGTCGGTGCCAATCGGGTTGATGCTCATTCCCTGCACCCCCTTCTCCAGCAGTTGCTGGACGGTGGTGACGAAAGCCTGGAAGTCGCCTTCGCTGGCCGGAGCCTGCACATCGATCTTCCAGCCAAGTTCGTCAGCTCGAGCGCTGGCGCCATCGACCATCGCCACATGGAAGGGGCTGGTCAGGGCGGGCGGGACGAAGCCGACGTAGGCCGGGCCGGTGGGCGCTTCTGCTTCGGGCACGGTCGGCAGGTCGTTGTCGGTTTCGGCTGAGCCGGCCACGGGTTCGGTCCACAACTTGCCATCCAGGTAGTCGGCCAGGTTCTCAGGCGTGACGACGACAGACGGGGTGAGAATGATGGCCGGGACTTCCCCGCCTGCCAACACCTTTTGCAGGGTGTCGGTCACGGTCACGCCCATGCTGATCGGCGCAAGGAAATCGTGATTATCATAATCGCAATTTCCTTACGCTGGCCCCGCCTCGAACTGACCCCCTTCGCCGACAAAACCCGCTGCGATTTTCTCCCCCGCCCCGCCCGCCGTGCTATAATCCCAGCCGCCTTTCCCACCACACACCACGCGCCCCGACCTTCGGGGCTTTTTGCTAACAGGAGCCTACGCCATGAGTCTTCAAGACCGTTTCGGCGCCAAAACCCTTTTCGACACCGGCAGCGGCCAGGCCGTCATCTATCGCCTGGATGCCCTGAGCGAGCGCGGGATCGCCGACATCTCGCGGCTGCCCTACTCGATCAAAGTCCTGCTCGAGGCCGCCCTGCGCCAGTGCGACGGCTTCGAGATCACCGAGGACGATGTCATCGCCCTCGCCCGCTGGCAGCCGCAGCAAGACGAACGGGGCGAGATGCCCTTCAAACCGGGACGCGTCATCATGCAGGACTTCACAGGCGTGCCCGGCGTGGTCGATCTGGCGGCGCTGCGCGATGCCATGGCCCGCATGGGCGGCGACCCTGCCAAGGTCAACCCGCTCATCCCCGTCGATCTCGTCATCGATCATTCAGTGCAGGTTGACAACTTCGGCTCCAGCTTCGCCCTGTTCTACAACGCCGAGCGCGAGTTCGAGCGCAACCGCGAACGCTACGAATTCCTGAAATGGGGCAGCAAGGCCTTCGCCAACTTCCGCGTCGTCCCGCCCGCCACCGGCATCGTCCATCAGGTCAATCTAGAATACCTGGCGCAGGTGGTGATGGAGCGGGAGGTGGGGGGAGGGGGAGACGCAGAGACGCAGGGAGTCGTCTATCCCGATAGCGTTGTCGGCACCGACAGCCACACCACCATGATCAACGGCCTGGGCGTCGTCGGCTGGGGCGTGGGCGGGATCGAGGCCGAGGCGGTCATGCTCGGCCAACCGATCTACATGCTCACCCCCGATGTCGTCGGCTTCAAGCTGAGCGGCAGCCTACCCCACGGCGCCACCGCCACCGACCTGGTGCTGACGATCACGCAGATACTGCGCAAGCATGGCGTGGTGGGCAAGTTTGTCGAGTTCTATGGCCCCGGCCTCAGCCATCTGAGCCTGCCCGACCGCGCCACCATCGCCAACATGGCCCCCGAGTACGGCGCCACCATCGGCTTCTTCCCGGTCGATGACGAGACCCTGCGCTATCTGGCCGGCAGCGGCCGCAGCGAGGAAGCGGTCGAGCGCGTGGCCCGCTACACCCAGGCCCAGGGCCTCTTCCGCACCGATGACAGTCCCGACCCGATCTACACCGAGACCTTGAGCCTGGATATGAGCACGGTAGAGCCGAGCCTGGCTGGCCCCAAGCGCCCACAGGACCGCGTGCGGCTGGCCGACGTGAAGACCAACTTCCGCCGCGCCCTCACCGCGCCGCAAGGCCCGCACGGCCTGGGCGTGAGCGAGGAAAACATCCACAACCGCGTGCCGGTGGAGTTCGACGGCGCCCGCTTCGACCTCAAACACGGCGATGTCGTCATCGCCGCTATCACCTCGTGCACCAACACCAGCAATCCCAGCGTCATGATCGGGGCCGGGCTGCTGGCCAAGAAGGCCGTGGGCCGCGGTCTCAGTGTCAAACCCTGGGTGAAGACCAGCCTGGCCCCCGGCTCGAAGGTCGTACAACGCTATCTCGAGGCGGCCAATCTGCTGCCATATCTCGAGGCGCTGCGCTTCCACATCGTCGGCTTTGGCTGCACCACCTGCATCGGCAATTCTGGCCCCCTGCCCGACGCCATCCATCACGCCGTGCGCCAGGGGCACCTGGTGGCGGCGGCGGTGCTTTCGGGTAACCGCAACTTCGAGGGCCGCGTCAGCCCGGACTGCCGCGCCAACTATCTGGCTTCGCCGCCGCTGGTGGTGGCCTACGCCCTGGCCGGGACGGTGGACATCGACTTCGCCAGCGAGCCGCTGGGCCACGACCCCAACGGCCATCCCATCTTCCTGCACGACATCTGGCCCAGCCCGGAGGAAATCCAGGCCGAAATCCGCCGTTCGCTGCGCCCGGAGATGTACGAACAGGAGTATGGCAATGTCTTCGACGGCAACGAAGCCTGGAATCAGATCGCGGCGCCGGTGGGCGACCGCTTCGCCTGGGATGCGACCAGCACCTACGTCAAAGAGCCGCCCTTCTTCCAGAACCTGAGCGCCGAAGTCCCGCCGGTGCAGCCCATCGTCGGCGCCCGTGTGCTCGCCTACCTGGGCGATTCGATCACCACCGATCACATCTCCCCGGCCGGCGGCATTGCTCCCGACAGCCCCGCCGCACACTACCTGCTGGCGCACGGCGTGACCAAACACGATTGGAACCAGTACGGCGCCCGCCGCGGCAATCATGAGGTGATGATGCGGGGGACGTTTGCCAATATCCGCATCCGCAACCGCCTGGTTCCCGGCGTCGAGGGCGGTTACACCGCCTATCTGGGCGCCAATGGCAGCGGCCCCAGCGAGCCGATGAGCATCTTCGACGCGGCCATGAAATACGGCGAGCACGGCGTGCCGCTGATCATCCTGGCCGGGAAGGAGTATGGCAGCGGGTCGAGCCGCGATTGGGCGGCCAAAGGCCCGCAGCTACAGGGCGTGCGGGCGGTGATCGCCGAGAGCTACGAACGCATCCACCGCTCGAATCTGGTGGGGATGGGCATCCTGCCGCTGCAATTCCTGCCCGGCGAGAGCGCGCAGTCGCTCGGCCTGAGCGGTTTCGAGCACTACGACATCCTCGGTCTGGACGATGCCATGCAGCCGCGGCAGGTGTACACTGTGCGGGCCAGGGCCGTCGGCGGCGCTGTGATCACTTTCCAGGCCCGCAGCCGTGTGGATACGCCGGTGGAGGTGGCGTATTACCAGAACGGCGGGATTTTGCAGACGGTGTTGCGACGGATGGCGAAAAGCTGAGGCCAGGCAGCCGCAGGTGCGCCGCGACCCGATGCGGTTGCGGCGCACCTGCATGGCCCCATGCCTTAGGGCGCCAGCGAAAGCAGATAGTCGTAGGCTGCCAACGCCGCCTTCACCCCTTCGCCGGTGGCGATCAGCACCTGCTCGCCGAAGGCATTGGTGACATCGCCGGCGGCGAAGAGGCCCGGCCGCGAGGTGCGGCAGCGGTCATCGATCATGACGAAACCCTCGGCGTCGAGGTCGGCCAGGCCGGCGACCAGGGCCGACTGCGGCTTCCAGCCCAGCTCGCCGAAGACACCCGTCACCGGCAGTTCCTGTTGGCGGCCATCAGGGGTAGCCAGGGTGATGGCCTTGACGAAGCCATTTGTCTCTACCCCGGCCAGGCGATAGTGCTCCAGGATGGTGACATTGTCTTGCCCGGCCAGCTTACGTTTGAGCGGCAATTCGGCCAAGCCAGCGGGCGCGACCAGGAAAACGCGACGGGCGACGGTGGCTAGTTCGGCGGCCGAGCGCAACGCCAGGTCGCCATTGCCCACCACCGCCGTGTCTTTGTCCCAGAACAGCGGCGCATGGCTGACCGCCGAGTAGCTGAGGCCGCGGCCCAGGGCTTTGTCTTCGCCGGTTGCGCCCAGACGGACGGGGTCGACGCCCGTAGCCAGGATGACGGCGCGGGCTGAGAAACGCGGGCCGGAAACGGTGGCGACGGTGAAGGCCTCGCCGGCAGGGCCGGGGACGGCCTCGAGTTTGGCCGCCTTGTCTTTGACCTGGGCGAAATCGAGATACTGCAATTGGCTGCGGAACTTGCGCACCACCTCTTCGCCGGTGATGTGCTCGTAGCCCTCCAGCCCGGCCACTTGCATGCGATAGTTGGCCTTGCCGCCCAGGTCAGGGGCGATGACGAGAATGTCCAGGCGTTTGCGCAGGCAGTAGGCGGCGGCCGCCAGCCCGGCCGGGCCGGCGCCGATGATGATGACATCGTGCATGTCACACCTCCGGTGGTTCGGGGATATAGCCCTGGCGCATCATCCACTGCGTCATTTGGCGCGAGCGGGCAATGATGTCGCTGGCTTTGCGATAGAGTTCATCGTAGGGGAGTCTGAAGCGGGCCAGTTGCTGCTCCTGTGCCTTGATGCCTACGGCTGCGGCCTCGCGCGGGAAAACCTCCCAGTCGTCCATCGTCGGCAAGATGTGTTCGTCGTCCAATCCGCGCTCAACGGCCATATCGGCCAGGGCTGTGGCGGCGGCGATGCACATCTCGTCGGTGATGGTGCGGGCGCGCACATCCAGCGCCCCGCGGAAGATGCCGGGGAAGCCGAGCGAGTTGTTCACCTGGTTGGGGAAGTCGGAGCGGCCGGTGGCAAAGATGCGCACCCCGGCCGTCTTGGCTTCCCACGGCCACATCTCGGGGATGGGGTTGGCCATGGCGAAGACGATGGCTTCGTCGGCCATTTTCTCCACCCATTCCGGCCGCAGCGTGCCCGGCCCCGGCGTGCTGAGGGCGATGCAAACATCCGCTCCGGCCAGCGCCGTGGCCACATCGCCCACCCGGCCCTCGCCGTTGGTCGTGTTGCACAGCCGCCACTTGTCCACAAACTCGGCTTTGCGCCGGGCGATGTCCTCGCGGTCGGGGTGGAGGATGCCCTTGCTATCGACGACGATGCAGTTTTCGGGTCTGAGACCGGCGGCGAACATCAAGCGGGTGCAGGCGACATTGCTGGCGCCCGCCCCCTGAAACACCACCTTCACCTCCTCCATCTTCTTGCCCACCAGCCGCAGGGCGTTGATCAGCCCGGCCAGGGCGACGGTGGCCGTGCCCTGTTGGTCATCGTGCCAGATCGGGATTTCGGCCCGTTGGCGCAGGGTGTCGAGGATGTAGAAGCACTTGGGCTGGGAGATGTCCTCCAGGTTGACGCCGCCGAACACCGGTTGCAGCATCAGCACCGTGCGGATCAGTTCGTCGGGGTCTTTGGTGTCCAGGCAGATGGGGAAGGCATCCACCCCGCCCAGATATTTGTACAACAGCGCCTTGCCTTCCATGACCGGGATGGCGGCCTTCGGCCCGATGTCGCCCAGCCCCAGCACGCGCGTTCCATCCGAGACGACGGCCACCATGTTGCCCTTGTTGGTGTGCTCGTAGACTTGTTCGGGGTCGGACTTGATGGCCTTGCACGGGGCCGCCACGCCGGGCGTGTACCAGATGGCGAAATCGTTGATGTCGCGCACGGCGCATTTGAGCGTGGTTTCGATCTTGCCTTTGTAGAACGGGTGGAGCAGCATGGCGTCGGCAGACGGTTTCTGGGCGCGAGCCAGCAGGGCCTGCACATCGTCGCCGGTTGGAGCCGTGGCCACGGGCGCCACTGCTGCCTTTTCTTCGACGGTGATCATCGTTTTCTGCCTCCTTTGGCGAAACGTTTGGTTTTTGTGATGGCTGTCGACAAACGGCCATCGCATCAAGCGGAATCCAAGACACCTCTG
Organism: uncultured Caldilineales bacterium; assembly: GCA_964460135.1. Taxonomy (GTDB): domain Bacteria; phylum Chloroflexota; class Anaerolineae; order J102; family J102; genus SSF26. The sequence continues at coordinate 24,129 of CAYWPZ010000034.1, forward strand.
CTCCAGCATAGCCTGCTTTTGCCCCGCCCGCTATGATCTGCGTCATGTCCCACCGTGCAAAGGTGGTGTAGGATGAGGGAGAAGGCCAGTCGGGGGCTGGCAGGTCGGCCGTTTTCCCCTGGCTGCACTCGGACATCGCTCAGGAGGGATTGACATCCAGGCGTTCGGGCCGTAGAATGGCCCCATTTCACACGGGCAATGGCTTTTCGCAGCCGTCCCGTGACATCCTCCGGCCCCGACGGTCAGCGGCCGGACATCGTTTTCCTGCAAGGAGAGATCCCCATGAAGCTCACGATTCAGGCGCACAATGTCGAGTTGTCAGATTGGTTGGAGCAGTATGTGAACAAGAAGATCGGCCGGCTTGATCGGTTTCTACCGGACGTGAACGATGCTTTCGTCGAGCTACGCGAAGAGAAGACGCGCAGCGCCGCGGATAGGGCGGTGGCCCAGGTGACGCTGCGCAGTCCCCGCACCATTCTGCGAGCCGAAGAGCGGTCGGGCGATATGTTCGCTTCCATCGACGCCGTCTCGGACAAGCTGGAGCGGCGCATCGAGCGTTACAAGGGCAAGTACGCCCGCAACAGCAAGCGCGCCGTCGCCCAGGCCCAGGCTGTGACCGAACCGGTCGCCGCCGAGGCCGCCGAGGAAGCGCCAGCCCACATCGTCCGCGTCAAGCGTTTCGAGATGCAGCCCATGGACCCGCAGGAAGCCATCGAGCAGATGGAACTGTTGGGCCATGATTTCTTCGTCTTCCTGAATTCCGACTCCGGCGCCGTCAACGTCGTCTACCGGCGCCGCGACGACAATTTTGGCTTGTTGCAGCCGGAACTGGGCTGAGCGAGCGTTCATCTCCCACGATTTCGTTTCTTTCGGCCCGCCGGTTTCCCCGCTCCGGCGGGCCGGTGCTTTCCGGGTTTCAAGTTCCGGGTTCCGTAAACCTCCACCGAGTATCACTCCCTCCTCCCTACTTCCTCCTCCCCTCATGAAATACATCCTCATCGTCTGCACGGGTAATATCTGCCGCTCGCCGATGGCCGAAGCCTTGTTGGAGCGGGAGATCGCAGCCGCCGGCTTGGCCGCGGAGGTGGGCGTGGCTTCGGCGGGGACCTATGCGGTGGTGGGGGCGGAGGCCAGCGGCGGTTCGGTGGTAGCGATGGCCGGGCGAGGGTTGGATCTGTCTGGGCATCGGGGCAGGCAGTTGGACGCCAGGCTGGTGGGGGAAGCTGACCTGATCTTGGTGATGGAGGAGGCGCACCGGCGCAGTATCTTCTACACCTGGCCCCAGGCCCTGCGCAAGACGTTTTTGCTGAGCGAGATGGCGGGCGAGCACGCCGAGATCGACGACCCCTACGGCGGGCCCCAGGAGGAGTACGAGGCGGCGGCAGTCATTATCGCCGATTATGTGGGGCGGGGGCTGCCG